>CAYUZN010000040.1:0-6813 GCA_964449295.1 uncultured bacterium
TCGGATTTCTCGCAAGTCGCCTATGACCAACAGGATATGTCAACTTGCGAGAAACAGAATCGGCACAAAAATCATCAAATCTGGCCCTCAAAGCGAGTTTTGCAACTACCTCTTTATTTTGGATATAACATACCGCCTAACACAGAGCAATAAAGAATTCGAAAAAGATCAACGCGCTGCATTTTAATTTCCTGTTTTCTGAGAATGGGTTGATTTTTTTATGGCAAATATTTCAGTTTGATGTACACTTATTCTTGATTAAAGTTAAAAGGAGTTTTTTTATGAAAAAATGGTTAGGCGTGATAATTGCCACACTTTTTTCTTGTGGTGTGTTTGCAGATGCTCCTATGTATGCTCCAGTTCTTAAAGCGAAATTTATTGGCAATTCCAAGAGTTATTATGTTTTATCCGATGGTAGTCATTGGCAAGTCGTTGGTTTTGAGCCTAGAATGAGAGGTCTTTCTGAGTGGTGGAATGATGTGCAACTAGCACCAGATATTTACAGATGTGTTCCTAGCGATTGGGCAGAAGGGGTGCCCGTTGCTGCTTATATGAAATACGGCAATCTGACTGTTGATGAAAACAATGCCGCTAACCAAGAACTTCTTAAACAGTGTTCTAATTTACTCGTTAACCAAGGGAATGGACAAATATTGTTTGCTATCCCCCTCGATCCTATTTCTTGTTTTCTTCAAGCTTGTCAAGAAGCTGAAAATAAAGGATATAAAAAAGGTTATGCTGCCAAATATATTCAAAATCAGCAAGAGAACAACGCAAGGTATGATGAGGGTTACCGTATAGGTTATGACGCGGGATCAAGACTTGGTAAGACTGCTCAAGATAAAGACTATAAAGATAGCTATGAAAAAGGATATAAAGCAGGCCTTGCCGATCAACATAAGATGGACACGCAAGATCAATCTTCTCAGAACAATAAAAAATATGAAGAGGGGTATAGAGCGGGTCTTGCCGACCAACGTAAGATAGACGCTCAAAATCAATCTTCTCAGAGCAGTAAAAAATATGAAGAGGGGTATAGAGCGGGTCTTGCCGACCAACATACTATAGAAGCTGAACAAGCGAAAGCTAAATATGCAGCTGGCTATAAAGATGGCTGTGAGAAAGGCTATGCAGCAGGAAGTCAAGGAGAACCACCTCCTTATACCCCTTAATTTACTTTTGATGCTTGGCTTGGATTTCGCGCCATTTTTTAACGATTTGCGCTGCCATCGGGCCGACATCTCTGCCTGCTTTTCCATATTTGGAGAGAACGACGACGATTAATTCTGGATCTTCAAAGGGTTTTTTGGAAAGCACTTTGTGTTTAGGGTAAGAGATGGCAGCTACCCAGATATGTCTTTGCATGTAAGCTGGTGTCTCAGCATCGATGGATTGTTTGTAAAACTCTTGAGGAGTTCCTGTTTTTAACAAAAGATCATTGTGCAATTCGTAGTAATCACGCAGAGCTGTTGGATGTCCGTAGAGATTGCGCATGATGCTGGGTCTAGCAGAACCTCTGGCTCCTTTGATGGCGCGCGACATGCCTTGCGTGATCATATTAAATACATCGTCTGGAAAAGGAATTGTTCTTTCAATTTCAACAGGTGTGTAATGAATATAATTTTCTTCACGATTTGTTTGTGTGGCTGTAAAAAGAGGAAAATGAATGCCCACACGTGAGAGTTCTTCTTGAAGTGGGAATTGAGAGGTTAAAGAAAAAGGATCTTCTTTGATAGATTCTTTTCCTGCGAACATTTTCACAATTTTGGGTTTTACAATTTTACCTTGATTGGCAAAAGCACTCATCATCATAGTTGTTTGCACAGCCGTGACTGCAAATGTATGGTGACCAATTGCAAATGAATAAAGACCTGTGAGATTATGAGCTAAATCATTGGGAACTTTACCGCTTGCTTCTCCTGGCAGGTCAATACCTGTTTTTTGTCCAAAACCTAAAGTGTACGCTAATTTAGACAGACTGGTCGGATCTTTTAAATGTTCAGAAGCAAGGATTGAAAAGTAGAGATTGCTTGATTGCTCAATGGCTCCTAAGATATCGAGTTTTCCCATGCCACTATAAGAACTGCGAGGAAGAGTGCCTCCTTTATATCGTCTAAGAATAGGGGCGCCAGTGTCTGTAAATCCAAGAATTTGAGAGAGAGATTTTGATCTCCTGTCTCCTTTAAAATCATCGATGAGTATGAGAGGGTTCAAATCATTTGAGTGAGTTTGAGATCTTTCTAACAGAGCTTGATACGCAGTGACAATTTTGAAGACAGATCCTAAAGCGTACTCTTGCCTATACGCTTGTGATCTTCCGTAGCCATAGCCTGTCAGTGGATAGAAAGCTGCTGCTAAATGTTTTTCTAGTTGCTCTGTTTTGTTTTTTCTGACTCTTTTATAAAAACCTTTCAGAGGCTCAGTAAGATCTTCAAAAGAGCGCATCGTTTGCAGATAAGCAAGTCCAAGTTCTGGAGATTGAGACAGTAGTAGATATCTTAATTGATCAAGATCTTGATCTACTAAAGACGTTCGTAGAGCTTTTATTTCAGCAAAATAAGGTTGTAAATGAGAGTAGAGTTCAGCGTCAACTGGTGACTTGCCCGTAATTGCCATGTATAAAAACACAGGATGGTAGGCTTGCCAAAAAGCTTGAAAGAGTTTTTTTTGAGCAGCATCGAGATAATCTGTATAGGCTCTTGGATATTTTTTCTCTTGTCTCTCTTCCTCTCTTTTTCTTTTGAGAAAGTTTTTAAAATGCGTTTTACGCCACTTGCTAAAATCGTGATCGTAGTGAAGCTCTTGCATCGATGTTTTAATTTTAGTTTGAAGACGAAGAGCTGCTTGTCTTAAGGTGTGGTGCTCGGCAAGTGTCTGTGTTTGACAAAAAGCTAAGATATCTTCATGAAAAAGTTCTTTCTTAGCTCCTAAAGAGCAGAGATCTAGTACGAGAAGGCGATCTGCCTCTAAAGAGATTTCTTTTAGAAGTGGATGTGAGAGCCCTTGCGTTTGCACATCAAGAGCGTCTTTAATAGTTGTCATTTGATTCATGACTCTTTTGGCACTACTTGTGGAGCCAAGAATCGTATCTAAGAAGAGATTCCATGATAGAGGTAATTTTTCTTCCTCATATTTTCCCTTGATAAAAGAAAAATATTCCCGCTCTAAAGGTCTTATGCCATCCCACACACTCCCGATATAAGCTTCATTTTCAAACCACTTATTCACGGCATGCTCTTTTGCTTTTCTCTCTTCCAAGTCTTTGGAAGGAATAAAATCGTTAGGATTAAATCTAGGATAGGAGGCAAGAGTCAGAATCTCACCTGTTTTAGGATCCATAGCCACAATAGCGCCTCCTTTCATCCACTCTTCATCAAGAACAGGTGGTCTATTATTTTTTGGACCTTCATTGGCAGAGAGCAGTTGTTCGGCAAATTCTTGCAGCTCGGCAGAAATTGACAAGATCAGACGCCTTCCAGACACAGGTTTTCTTGAGCCTGGAAGCTCTCGTAAAAAAGATCCCTGAGAGTTCACTTCGTATATTTTTTTTCCATAAACTCCACGCAGCTCTTCTTCGTAAAAGGCTTCAAGACCTGCTTGCCCGATAAAATCATGGATTGTATAAGACTTTTCTTGAATTTCTGCGAGTCTTTCCCGCACTTGAATCGGATCGTAAAAACCAGGGGGAAGAAAAGGTTTTTCATTCTTCTCCCTAGCTGTGATGTAAGCTTGTAAAGAGCGCATTTCATCTGCAATTTGAAAATATTTTTCTCTGCTGATGCGTCCCAAATACCCCACAATATCACAAGCTGTTTTCTCTTGGGGGTAAACTCGTTTAGTCGTTCTTTGAGCTTGCATCCCTGCCCAATCTTTTTCGAGCATGCGTAATTTATAGTATTGCTCTTCCGTAATATTTTCTTTAATGACAAAGGGGGTATGGGGAAAAAGAGAGGCTTTCCCATGAATCTTATCTTCAATAATAAGAGGATCAATTCCTAGCTCTTCTCCAAGTTTTTGAGAGAGAGCCTCGATATGTTTGAGGCGAGCCTGAACCTTAAGCGTTTTCCCATTTTCCAATTTTTTCCACATTATGGAAGGAATTTGCCGAATGCCTTCATAACAGACAGCCGCATTATATTGAATTTTATTGACAGCAAGGGGAATGTTAAAGCGATCGTAAATGGTGGCTCTAGGAGCTGGCTCAATGACCACTTTTCTTTGAGGCTTATGAGATTGCTCTAGCTGATCATCGTGCTGAATGATCGTCAAATACCAAACTCTGACTAAAATTAATATCAGGCAGAGTAAAATAATGTTTAGAACTCTCCCTGTTTTTTTAGAAATATCTTGGCTCATATCACTCATTTATAGGTAGCAAACCTCAGTATAACTCGATACACGAGTTTTTCCTGAAGAAAAACTCACAATATCACTTAAATCAAAATATTTAAAAAGAGGCGAGATATAGACGTCGGGGAGCTTGCTGCCCGGCGTCTATATTTCGCTTTTCTTAAGTATTTCGATGTAACGCGATGTGTGAGTTTTTCTTCAAAAAACTCGCAACATCGCTTGTATCTCTATTTTTCTATTGGAAAAAAGAGCTTTTTCAGATAAATTGTTTTCCATTGCGCGCCTGTAGTTCAATGGTAGAACCGTAGCCTTCCAAGCTACTTGTGTCAGTTCGATTCTGATCAGGCGCTCATTTTAAAATAATAACCAAGACCGAAATCTATTCAATTAAGGATAGATGCCGCGTCAAAACAACAAAAGGGACAAGGCTTGGCAACGACAGAAGACTTAAATATCACGATTAAAGAATTACTTGAAGCAGGGGCGCATTTTGGCCACCAAAAACACCGTTGGAACCCAAAGATGAAAAGGTTCATCTTTGAAGAGCGCAACGGAATCTACATCATTGATCTTGCTAAAACAATGCAACAAATTCGCAACGCAGTAGCTGTTGTGAGAGAGACTGTGGCACGCCGTCAGTCGATCATGTTTGTCGGTACAAAAAAACAAGCTAAACTCGTTATCAGAGAAGCCGCAGAAGCAGCTGGAGAATTTTATGTCTGCGAGCGTTGGTTGGGCGGCATGCTCACAAATCTTTCAACGATTAGAAACTCGGTTAAAACTCTTGAGAGAATTGAGAAAAAGATCGCTACTGGCGGAGAGAATTTTACAAAAAAAGAATTGTCTGTGTTGAGTAAAGAACGTATCAAGCTTGATCGTAACTTGTCAGGTATTCGGGCCATGAGAAAGCCACCAGGTCTTTTAATCGTGGTCGATCCAAGCATGGAACATATCGCTGTTGCAGAAGCTTGTAAACTCGGGATCCCTGTGATGGCCCTTGTCGACACCAATTGCGATCCAGATCCTATTGATTATGTTATTGCTTGTAATGACGATGCTTTGAAAAGCATTCAACTCATTCTTAAATCTCTTATGCAAGCGATTATCGATAAGAAAAATGATATGAATGTCGGTTTTGCTAAAGAGGGTAAGGAAGAACCAGAAACAATCGAAGATATGACAGACGAAGAAGAGGAGAAAACATGATGGCAACAAAGATAACTCCTGAAATGGTTAAAGAACTCCGTGAGCGTACAGGAGTTGGTATGGGCAAATGTAAAGAAGCTCTTGACCACTCTCAAGGAGATATGGAAAAAGCGATCGACTTTCTTCGCAAATCGGGAATGGCCTCTGCTGTGAAAAAAGAGGGAAGGGAGACTAAAGAAGGGGTGATCGGCATAGGCGATGGCAAAGATGCCACAGCTCTTGTTGAAGTCAATTCTGAAACCGATTTTGTCGCTCAAAATGAAAAATTCAAACAATTTGTCAAAGATGTCGCTTTAGAAATTGCTGAAACAAAACCTGCCACGCTGGAGGCTTTTTTAGCACAAACCTATCGCAAAGATCCCTCAATTACAATCGATCAATACAGATCTTTAGTGATCCAAGGTTTGGGAGAAAATATCCAGATTAAGCGTCTTCAAATTTTGCCTAAAGTCAATGGATCCTCACAAGGCTTTTATTCCCACATGGGTGGTAAAATTGTGACGTTTGTTGAGATTGAAGGTGGAGAAGGGATGGAGTCTTTAGCCAAAGATATCGCGATGCATGTCGCAGCTGAATCTCCTGATTACTTAAAACCAGATGAAGTTCCTCCAGATGTCAGAGCGAGAGAAGATGAAATTGCCAGAAGTCAAGTGCAAGGTAAACCTGCTGGTATTGTCGATAAGATTGTCGAAGGCAAATTAAAAGCTTTTTATGATCAAGTCTGTCTTCTTGGCCAAAAATATGTGAAAGATAACTCTCTGACCATTGCTGATCTCGTTGTTAACGAAGGCAAGCGTGTCGGAAAACCTTTGGCTATTTCCCGTTTTTTAAGGTGGCGTATAGGGTAAGTGACGTCTATGGCCTCCAAAAGTCGCAAGCCTGCTTATAAAAGAATCTTACTCAAACTCTCCGGTGAATCTTTAGTAGGAGATCAGAAGTTTGGGTTTGAGAAAAAAGCCTGCCATAAGATTGCAACTCTTATCAGAGATATTCATGCTCTCGGTGTGCAGATAGGCATTGTGGTTGGAGGAGGCAATATCTTTCGCGGCTCTTTAGCTGATGAATTTAGCTTTATGAGAACTCCTGCTGACCATATTGGCATGCTGGCTACCACAATCAATGGTTTGATTCTTCAACAATCTTTAGCAACCCTAGGGTGCGAGGCTCATGTGATGAGTGCTCTTAACACTGATTCGATTGTCGAAAGATATTCGTGGCAAGGTGCGATGTACTATCTTCAAGAGGGTGGTATTGTCA
>CAYUZN010000040.1:6823-15206 GCA_964449295.1 uncultured bacterium
TATTTTACAACAGATACAGCAGCCGCTCTTCGTGCCAGTGAAATCAATGCCGATGTTCTTCTTAAAGCGACAAAAGTTGATGGTATTTACGATTCAGATCCTAAGAAAAATTCCAAAGCAAAAAAGTTTACCCACATTTCTTATGCTCAAGTATTGGAAAAAAATTTACGTGTCATGGATGGGGCAGCGATTGCTCTTTGTTGGGAGAATGAGATCCCTATTCATATCTTTGATCTTTTTGAAACAGATTCCTTATTAAAAGCCGTCTGTGATAAAAAGAGTGGATCAACTATTAACTTAAGAGGCGTATGACAATAGGCAAGCAAACAAAAGAGAAAATGCAAGCTACGATCGATCATTTTAAAGGTGATCTTAAAAATTTACGTACTAATCGTGCTAATCCAGGCATGGTAGAAGGCGTGACAGTTGAAGTCTACGGCTCACCAATGCGTATCAAAGAACTTGCGAGCATCACAACACCGGAAGCGAGGCAAATTTTAATCACTCCCTTTGATCCCCAAACAACACAAGCGATTGCTAAAGGCATTGAAAAAGCCAACCTTAATCTTCAAGCCATCGTCGAAGGGCATTCTATTCGCATTAACGTTCCTCCCATGGATCAATCGATGCGTCAAGAAATTGTTAAACAAGGGAAGAAAAAAGCAGAAGATGCTAAGATTGCAATTCGGGATATCAGACGTAAACAAAACGATCTCATCAAAAAACAAAAAAGCGCTGGAGAGATTGCTGAAGACGTCATGAAAAAAGGTGAAAAAGAAATCCAAGAGTTAACCGATCAGTTTTGTAAAATGATCGATGAACTCTTCTCAGCCAAAGAAAAAGAAATTATGGCAGTTTAATTGATTCTCTGGTAGGCTACATGTGTTTTTATGGCCCCATCGTCTAGCCCGGTCTAGGACACCAGATTTTCATTCTGATAACAGGGGTTCGAATCCCCTTGGGGTCATTCATTACCGAGACTTTAGCTCAGTCGGTAGAGCATCTCACTTTTAATGAGAGGGTCGATGGTTCGAGTCCATCAAGTCTCAAGCTAAAGCACCTGGACAACTAGGTGCTTTTTTTATTTAGGGGAATTTGAAGAAGTTGTTCTTTTAGCGAGGGTAGGTCTTTTTTTGCCGTACGCCATAATATTTTGGTATCAACACCGAAATATTCGTGAATGAGAATGTTACGTATGCCTGCCATTTCACTCCACGGAACATCTGAATATTTGTTGCGAATGCTTGCGGGGATGTGTTTGCTTGCCTCTCCAATAATTTCAAAATTACGCACAACAGCATCTATTATCAGATCTTTTTTTTTGAATTCAGTCATAGTTATCCCAGCAATATAACGTTCTATCTTTTCAATCGAGGTTAGAATATCTTGAATACGAAAAGTCCAATCCCTAGAAGACATGCTTAGCTTCCTTTAGGATTCTTGATTTTAGTGCCGGGTGCAGAGCGTTTTTGGTTACCAGATCTACTTCACAATCTAGGATATTTTCCAAATAATATTTAAGTCCTACAAAAACAAAAAGTCCTTTTTTGGAATCAAAATCTATCAAAATATCTATATCACTTTTTGATGTGCTTTCATTTCTTGCCACAGAACCGAAAACAGAAAGTTCTCTAACTCCTTTTAAAGAAAGAGTTTTTTGATGGGTTCTCAAAGTTTTTATAATTTTTTTGAGCAGCATCAAACAAGTCCAATATAATAATCTTATCTCTAAAATAGCATTTGCGTCGATAAAAGCGGTAGGAAAATATAAGATGTAATAAACAGCATATTGCTCCAGCTGTAATCTATAAAATTCATTCGATAGGTCGCTCAGCTCCGCTACCTAGGGATACCATTTTCGTGACGCCACGAAAATGATCATCTGGATCGTAACCTGTTATCTGACAGGATTCTATAGCTCGCTGGATGGCTGTCGTAAAGTTTTTCCAGCGCAAACATCCCAGATTTTCAATTTGTTTGGGTATACATCACTCAAGACCAGCAAAAACACTATTGCATCCATCGAACAAACGTTTTATAATTTAGCTCATGAAAAAACTTATCCAAGGCATTGTCGATTTTAGAAAGAGTTTAACTCAAGAGAGCAGAGATCTCTTTGCTAAACTAGCTCTAGGGCAAAAGCCAGATGTTCTTTTTATTGGATGTTCTGATAGCAGAGTTGTTCCTAACCTTTTTGCGTCGACAAATCCAGGAGATCTCTTTGTCGTTCGTAATGTCGGCAATCTCATTCCTCCTGCCTCTTGTGCTGAGAAAGATACAAGTTTGGCGGCAGCTATTGAATTTGCTGTCACATCATTAACTGTTGCCGATATTGTTGTCTGTGGACATTCAGAATGTGGTGCTATGCAAGCGCTTGCACAGGGAATTGATAAGTGCGTCTGTCCCCATGTGAGATCTTGGCTTGCCTATGGTGAGAGTTCTCTAAAAAAAGTTCAGCAAGGAGATATCATCGATTCTTCTTTATCTGAACATAATCAAATCTCTCAAACTAATGTGCTGCAGCAAATTGAACATCTTAAAAGTTATTCACTCATTCAAGAAAAATTAGATAAAAAACAACTACGCATTCATGGTTGGTGGTTTGATATTGCAAGAGCTGATGTCTACTGTTACGAACACTCATGTCATCAGTTTGTACTCATGGATGAATCTGAGGCAAAGCTGATTTTAGACAGATTGACATAATCTGAAGATCTAATTCTGTCGTAATCTTCCTATTACTCTGGTTTCCTAGAACAATTTCTACAGGATGCCCCAGCTCTAACACAAGAGAGCAATCATCAGACGCATTTGTTCTCTGTGTGTTTTCATGCGCTCTTAAAATTAATGAATACTCAAAACTTTGCGGTGTCTGCCCACGAAAACAGTCTTGTCTCAGTGGTATTTGATCGATGGTATGACCATTTTTTGAGTGCACAATCGTATCAGCTGACGGGATACATGTATCAACAGCTTTTGCAATTTTTACACGGCGTACATTCTTTTCTAAAATCTCTTGAGATACAAAAGGCCTTACAGCATCGTGAATGACGACATACTGCGTGTCTTCAGGGCATGCTAAAAGACCTAAGTAAGATGATCTCTGGCGTGTCTCTCCACCTTCGCACACACGAACAGAGTAGCAAGCTGTTTCTTCTTTAACTAAGGCAAGCCAATCAGAATGGCATACCAAGACAATCTCATCGAATAAGTGCGACTGCAAAAAAGCTCCAAGTGTATGCAAGTAAACTCTCTTCCCTTCGATCAGATGAAACTGTTTGGGCCTATCACTTCCAAAGCGCGCACCCGTCCCACCCATCAAAATAATACCGACAACTTTTTCCATTAGATACTCAATATATTGGCTATTATAGGATGACAGCCAATAATAGCCAAACTTGATTTAACATACTGAAAGTGAATGCATTATATATATCTAAACAAATTATTCGAAAAAAATAGCTGTTGATGTAGAATACGATTTTTTATCACAAAATCATTCTATTAAGAGGGTATTAATGAAAATCGCACTTTACTTATTGTGTTTAGTTGGTCCTATATTTTTATGTGGAGATCAGACAGAACCAACTTATAAATTTCAAGGAACTCATTATATTGCTGAATATTTTGACTGTGATGCAGCGAGCATCACCGATACAGACACACTCATCTGTGCGATGAATGAGGCTGTCAAAGAATCAGGTGCCACCGTTTTAAATACTATGTATCATGTCTTTCCAGGAACATCTGGCCTCACCATGCTCACCATGCTCTCTGAGAGTCATGCCAGCATCCATACCTATCCATCAGAAGAAGAAGGAAGAGCGTGCTTTGTCGATCTTTTTACGTGTGGAGATAAGTGCGATTATGAAAAATTCGAAGCAAAATTGACAGAGTACTTAAAGCCTAGACGATTAGAGCGTATAATTTTAGTAAGACCTTCAAATTAAAATCATTCCCTCTAGAGATTTATGAATAAAAGCAGCTCTTTGCAGATTTAAAGCATGGGTATCATGTGTCATATCAGTGAGACTATGAGCTAAATGAGCCCGTCTACAGTGAAACATCGTATGATCGATTTGCCCAGGTGACACCCCTTTAATCCACTCTAATTCCAACCCCAATTTCATCAGACTTAAAGCATTGAGAGCTTCTTTTGTCTGAAGTTGACACGAGTGAACAAGAAGCCCATAAGCTCTTCCGACAAGATCTTTGATGTCTGTGCTTCCTTTTTCTTTTAAGTGCTTCCGCATCGTTTTTTCTGAGGCAATGAGTTTAAGAGCTGTTGTTTGAAGCTCATGCAAAATGCTCTCTTCGCTAAGTCCCAACGTGTACTGGTTTTTTAAGACGATAATGTCACCTACAAGTTCATCTAAAGAGCCTTCAAGTCCTGCAGCTATCAAATCCTCATCTTTTTGTTTAACCAGCGCCTCTTTCAATTGATTAGAGTGATTTAGAGCCGGCAGGTGAAGATAAATGGCAATTTTTAAAGCGGTGCCACACTCTGTAGGATCAGAGGTTAAGTAGCCAAATTTAGGAGAGAAAGCAAAAGGAAGCTGCCCTGCCACCCCTTTTTCAATTTTAGATAAAACATCCCAAGCTTTTCCTAAATCTGAAGAGAAATCAACCAAATGAAATTGCATATGGTTTTTGATATTTAAAAGAGCTAAAAAAGTTCCCGAATCATCAACGAGAAATCCTTGATCGTTCATCGCATTTTGGAAGCTAGTTGCATATAAAAAATGCTCAAACAAAAATTCCTTTTCATGCGCATCTAACTGCTCTGCTGAGAAAAAAACAGGCGTCTTAATAACAGGCACTTGCTCTAGTGAACACTTAAGTTTATTTAAGAGATGTTTCATTTCCACAATCGAGAGTTTTGATGGAAACTTATAGCGCGCTAGATTTCTCTGAAGAGTTAAAGATGAAAAAAGCCATATCTTATGAGAGTCTCCTTCAAGCAGAGACAGCTTTAATAAGCTTTGAGGAAATTTAGGTCTTTGTTCCATCTCGATGATCCGTTAAAGCTTTAATTTGATCACGTAGAAGAGCCGCTTGCTCATAATTTTCTCGTTTGAGCGCTTCATTAAGGGCCTCATTCAGAGACGATAATTGGGTTGGTAAGGTAATGTTTTGTTCACAATCAGGCGAGGTTCCAATATGGATAGCTTGAGGTTTTTTTGTGCCCATTTTTTTCTTCAACGAAGGTGGGATCGCCTCTGATTCCACTAACTCTGACACGAGACTATCTCCAAATACAGCATAACACTTACTGCACCCTAAAGGCCCTCCCATTTTGATAGATTGAAGAGATGTGCCACAGTTCCCACAACACAGAGCTCCCTCTCTTTCAGTTAAATTCCCTGAGGATGACTCACCATGAAGTTTGGCAGATAAAACAGGGCAGCTAGAGCACATCTCTGTACATGTCGTGACATGATGTGCAATCTCTTTATAGAGCACACAAATAGGTTTTTTGCATTGACCACATTCAACAGGTCTATCACCCATAATCCCTCTGTCTGCGTTATATCTAGCTTTTCTTGCTCAGTCAATAAATTTTTTGACATCTCGAATACACAACATAGACAAAAATAAGCACAAGACTTATAGTTGACTTTAGATTCTTGATTCATTTTAACCATCAGCTAAATTGTTATAGCTGTTAATAAGGAGAAACTATGAAAAAAATATTTATGACTATGCTGGCTCTTACAACGATGACTGTGGGACTACTTCAAGCTAATGAAGTGACAATTCAAACCACAGAGACAAAAATCGTCATGGATGAGCAAGCTTTTGCAGCTCAACTTAGTGAATCACATCGCGCTCTTTTCTCTGCTATGACAGCAGAGCAAAAAGCAGCCGCTATGACAGCTGCCGCAGAACCAAACCAAGCAGTTGAGCAAGTGATCCAAAATCTAGCCTCACATCCACAGAGATAATAGCAGGCTCATACAATGATCGCTTCTTAGGAAATCCTTCTTAAGTTGCGATCATTCATATATATAGTTATTTTTTTCAAAAACTCTATCTACAAGAAATCCATTTACAATAAAGCTCTATTTATCTATAAACTTCTCTATAAAAATTGGGGAAGTACGAAAAAGCGATCTTTCAGACAATGATAGTTTTCAGCGTATAAACCCTATGTTTTAATAAAATCGACCTCTTGTAGTGATCAAGAAGTCAAAATAAATAACAGGAGTTTTTATGGATATGTCTAAAGTTCAAATGTTTTTCAACAAGGCTTGGAATGCTTGCCCAAGCCGTGCTGAGATGTGCCCAGACTCTCAAACTCCTGCTAGAATTGCAACCTACGTCAAAGATACTTTCAAATCGATGTCTTTTGATTCCGTAAAAAACAGCAAGTGGACCTATGTCGTTTTAGCAAGTACCGTTTTTATTGCAGGCATTTACAAAATTTACAAACTCCGTGAAGAAAACAACTCTTTAAAAACAGCTGCAGATGCTCAAAAAAAGTCATTCAAATTAGTAAAAGCGTCATTAGAAAATATGGAAACTTCTGTGCCAGAAAAAAATGAGATAATCGCTCAACTACACGCTGATGCGGCAGAAAAAGATGAAACAATCACTCAACTACAGACTGAGTTAAAAATTGTTAGAAATGCTAACAAGAGAGACTTAGTCAAGGAAGTAGAGAGGCTGAAAGCAGAAATTAAAGAGAAAGAAGGACTTTTTGATGAAGAGCTTGAAAAAGGGGTATCGGAAAAACTACAACTTCAGCATCTAATAAAGATCCAGGAGTTAGAATTAGAAAAATTACAAGAATTAGAAAGATCTAAATTAACTTTAGAGAAAGAATTATCCGAGAAGCAAGAGCTCATTACAACTCAAAGATCTACTTCTGAATCACAAATTCAAACGCTTCAGGATAAAGTGAAAAAATTAGAGGATCAAATTGAGGGCTTTAAAAATCAGCAAGCACTTGCTATGGTTAATCATAAGACAGATAAAGAGCGAAATGGATCAGAATTAGCGCTTAAGCAAGAGATTGATCAATTAAAAGAAAAAATTAACCAAATGGAAGCCGCGGAAGCAACTAAGATAACTAAGCGTGCTTCAGAGAATTCTGGTCTTGAATTACAGATAAGTCAACTTAGGGAGAAGCTAGCAACTGCTAATTCTGAAAAAGAAGAAATGGAAAAACAACAAAGTGCGATGAAAGCAGATAAAGAAAAAATTAGTGCAGAGTTGAAAAACTTAGGAGCAAAACTCAAAGAAACTGAAACCCAGAATGCCTCTTTAGTTAGAGAAAAGGAAGCTGCTCTTCTTTCTGCAAGAAAAGACACAAAAGACACTGAAATCCAAACCGAGGCTGATGAAAAGCAACCAGTAGTTGTAGATGCGTCTGTACAAGCTCTATTAGATTATTTGAAAGAGCATGAGATTCATAAGAGTAAAACAAAGATAAGTGATAAATTAGCAGACATTTTAAATAGAATAAAGAATTTTTTAACTAAATAGAGAGACCGAAAGCTAGGTGTAGGACATTGAAGGTGAAGTTGCAGAAGATGGCGCTTTCAATGGCCTGTGTGTATTGATAAAGAGAGCCGTAGATCAGCCCTGCTAGGAAGATGAAGGTAAGGGGTATAAGTGCGGTGATCCAGTAGATGTGGCAGAGAGTGAAGATGAGAGATGAGAAGAGGACTGCGCCGATGTGTCCTTTCCATGAGTGTCCTATCCAATTAAAACATTCTTTTTGAAGAAAGCCTCGAAAGAAAGCTTCTTGTGGGATGATCACAAAGAAAAGAGTTGTGATGAGTCTGAGAGAGAAGTGAAGAGGCCAATTAAATTCCCATTTTAAAGTTCCTACATAATCCCCTAAAAAGAGTAGAAGTGCAGCTGCAAGTCCTGTGAGAGGGATCGCTTTGTAAGAGAGTTTGAAGGCGTCTTGAGAGGATTTGATGAGAGGAAGCTGGAAGGCTAGGATGAAAAGACCGATAAAAGGTGTGTCAAAGTTAATCCAGAAGTGTCCTACTGTGTCGTGGTAATTGGCAAAGCCTGGAATGAGGTGAAATAAGAGTGCGATAGAGATAAGAGTGGCTACGGTGATCAGAATCCATCTCGAACTTTGAGGTAAGCTGCGTCTTAACATGAGGTGGATGAGTAAGAGTATTGCTACGGGGACAAGGGAAAAAGGCTTGCAGGTGCCTGATTGAAGCGCTAAGATATAAGAGATGGTTAAGAAAGATCCCCAAAGCCAAGGGGATTTATGAATCCAAAGACTGATAAATGTCATGAGAAGAGCAAAAAAAGCCAAAAACTGTAAATCGATAGTCATAGGATTAGCATATACCCGTTCCCGTTCAATCGTGTCCAAAAGGACTGATTCAAAGCCTCGGGATTGAATTATTATTGA
>CAYUZN010000041.1:0-15023 GCA_964449295.1 uncultured bacterium
AAAATGGAAAAACCTACAAGCGTATTCCTGAAGTGTTTGATTGTTGGTTTGAGTCGGGATCGATGCCTTATGCGCAGAATCATTTTCCTTTTGAGAATAAAGAAGAAACGCTCCACGCCTTTCCGGCTGATTTTATTGGAGAGGGGCTTGATCAGACGCGTGGGTGGTTTTATACGCTCACAGTGCTCTCTGTTGCTTTATTTGATACACCGGCATTTAAAAATGTGATTGTGAATGGAATTATCTTGGCAGAAGATGGGACCAAGATGTCTAAGAGACTGAAAAATTATCCTGAACCAGATGCCGTGATTGAGCGCTATGGAGCAGATGCTGTTAGACTTTATCTTTTAAATAGCCCTGCAGTGCTTGCTGATGATGTGCGCTTTTCTGCTAAAGGTGTCGAAGGAGTTTTAAGGCAGGTTCTGATCCCTTTTTGGAACTGCTATGTCTTCTTAGCTACTTATGCGACTATTTATGAGTGGACACCTTCTAAAGAGTTTGATGTGCCGCAAGCTGATATCGACAGATGGATTTTATCTCTTTTGCAAAAGTTAATCGAAGATGTCAGAGCAAATATGGATAAGTATGAGCTGCAAGCTGCTACAGAACCGCTGACTGGTTTTATTGAACAACTGACAAATTGGTACATCCGTAGATCACGAGGCAGGTTCTGGTCCGAGGAGGCCACACAAGACAGAAAAGAAGCGTTTGAAACACTTTATACAGTCTTGATCACTTTGGCTAAAATCACAGCTCCTTTCATTCCGTTTTTAAGTGAGAGAATTTATCTTCAGCTGCATCAAAAGCATGAGGCGCAGTCTGTGCACCTGTGTTTGTTTCCACAGGTTCGCGCTGATTTAAGAGATAGGGTTTTAGAAGAAGAGATGGCAGCTGTGCAATCGGTTGTCAGCTTAGGGCACTCTTTAAGAAAAGAGCACAAGTTGAAAGTCAGGCAGCCGCTTGCAAAAGCGTATGTCATCTGCTCAGATATCAAAAAGCTAGATTCTCTTAAAAGGCAAGAGCTTTTGATTTTAGAAGAGCTCAATGTTAAAGATGTTATCTTTGAATCAGATGAAGGAAAGTATGTAACACTATCTGCTAAACCTAATTTCCGTGTGCTGGGGAAAAAAGTTGGGAAGTTGATGACGGAAGTTCAAACGCATGTCCAAAAGCTGCCTCGAGATGAGCTGTATCAACTGCTGGAAGGGAAATCGGTAGCACTCAGAGTCTCAGGAGAAGAGATTGTGCTGACACCTGAAGATGTGGCTGTTGAAAGAACAGCTAAAGACTCTCTGATTGCAGGTACTGAAAATAGTATCACAGTTGTGCTGGACACCGTTTTAAATGAAGATCTTCTGCTCGAAGGGATTGGACGGGAGCTTGTGAATAAAATCAACACAATGAGAAAAGATGAAGGGTTTGCTGTCACAGATCGTATTCATGTGAAGCTGAAGACGACAGCACGTGTTAAAGAGGCGATGGAAAAGCATCGTGATTATATCTGTCATGAGATTTTGGCTCTCACATTTGCTTTTGAAGAGTGTCAAGGTACCGAGTGGGATATCAATGGAGAAGAAGCAGTAATCCTTATTTTAAAAAGCCCAAAAAACAGTTGAAAAATAATATCCCTTATTTGCAGACTATTAAGAATTCGTAAAAGAAATAAAGGAGAATCTAATGGACCCTGTTAATAATAATCGGAATGTATTACAACCTGCACTACAAGGCTTGAATTTGGCTCATGGAGAAGAGGTTGTGCTCGAAGGTATAAGAATCATAAATAATACTAATTTTAATGTTACTGTATCTTGTGAGCGTAAATTTCATATGGGGGAAGGAAATGTTTTAGAAATTAAAGCTGAAACTGCCTCAGAGGTAGTTACTTTTGATATCCATAACGATGATGGTATCAACGAGCTGGTCATAGAGGTGGATGAGGATAATGATATGTATATAAAAGATCCCAATGTAGAAGATCTCAACTAAAAATTACTTGTTTTCAGTTTATTTTCGTGTAGATAGGCAACTTGTGACGCTTTCTATGCCAGTAGTACCATAAGCCGATACTTCCAGCTGCTATTGCCCAGATCACACATCTGCTGATGTTGAACAGTGGGTAGGCAGGTTGGTTGGGACGGCCCATGCGCGAGCCTGGGGGCCAGAAAATGAGATCGGGGGCTCCTCGAATATTTCCTTCAGGAACAAAGCCAAATTCTCTGCTATCACCACTACCTGCATGGTTATCTCCTAGAGCGAGATAGGATTTGGGCGGAATTTTAAGACCAAACGTTCGGATGAATTCTTTATTGAGCTGTCCGTTAGGAAGAAGGGGAGGGCCCTGATCAATAAAGGGATAATAGGTTTTTTGATCACGAGAGGCTGCTTGTCTGTTCTTTTCTCTTTCTACAAAAGATAGGAGTGTCGGATCATCTTTTTTGAGGATGGCAGCTCCCATAATGTAGAGATCTCCCTCTCTAAAATAAGCATAGCGTGAGGGCTTGAGATATTGCTGTTTCGATTGAGGACTAAAGCGTGTGTCGAACTCCATGCCCAAATTAAAGAGTATTTGAATGCGTTGTGGATCGAAACGATATAAAGGGCTTGATGGGGGAAGCTCTGATGTGATCCCTTGCCATTTCACAGCATAGGCTTTCCCATAATAAAATTCATACGTGCCATTAGGAACATCGGGCAAATAAGGGAAGAAATGATTGCTGCCAAAATATTTTGAAGAAAGGCCATAACGATGCGCAAATCCTTTATCAACAACAAATCTACTTGTGTAGAGATTGTCTGCCAGTGCTT
The DNA here is from genome assembly GCA_964449295.1 of uncultured bacterium. Lineage (GTDB taxonomy): Bacteria > Chlamydiota > Chlamydiia > Chlamydiales > Rhabdochlamydiaceae > CANJJB01. The sequence continues at coordinate 2,806 of CAYUZN010000041.1, forward strand.
TTAAATGACTCTCCTGAAGAGGAATGATAGATGTTGATAATCCTATGAGGGGGCGCAGGCGATTGCGTTCATCTCGTCCAATTTGTACATGAGACAAACTGGGGTGGTGTTTGAGCTCTAGATAGAGAATGCCTTCAGGCAAAGTGGCTAGATCTTGATTTGTGAGTTGAATCACCTGTTCTTTGCTCAAGAGTCTTGCTTTTGCAAAATTCCCCATGCCCCAAAGATCGCTATACTGCATATGAGGATCTTTGGCTAAAAATTTAGAAAAGAGTTCTCCTTTAGCTTGAGTGGGGCTAAGAGCCCATAGTTTAGCAATCGGTTCATTCATTTGATATAGCGTCACAGGAGAATTATTGGATGATGTCTCAACTTTACCTTCAAAGGTAATAAAAGGGATGTGTTCGATTTTATCGAGTTGCGGGAGTTGTAATTCTGGAGAAATGTCATTGCCTTCTTCATCCATTCCATACATCTTCCCCCCATAGAAATAGAGTGTATCTCCTGGTTTACCCATAAGCCTTTTGATGAGAAGTTTTTTTCCTGGGAAAATGTAGAAGTACACCGTATCTGCATCCCTAAAATCCATATCTTCGACAGTGAAGATAAAAATGCCATTTCTTTGCACGAGTTTCGGATTAAAGTAGACGTGTTTTGTCGAGAAAGGAACATTGATTCCAAAATCGGTTTTTGAGACGGAAAGGCGATCTTGTTCTTTAAATGTAGGGCGCATCGATCCTGTAGGAATTTCATAGAGCTCAAACCACATTTGGCGAATTAATAAAGCAATGGTAAGTGCAATCACAAGTCCCAAAACGAAATCTCGTGTCTTTTCAAAAGTGCTTTTTTGAAGGTGATTTTTTAAGAAAAGCTCAGCTTGTTTAGCCAGCAAGCACGCTTGCTTTTTGTCTTTACCTAGAATAGCTTGTTCAAGAGAGGTCAGAGTATTTGTCAATTGTTGAGACAAAGCAGAGGAAAGTGTGGTTTTTCTCTGCACGAATAAACGATGAGCGTGGAAGAAGATTTTTTTAGATTTTGTTAAGCTATAGGTCCACATGGCTATCTTATAGTATTTAATAAAAGATCTCTTTCGAAACTAAGGGTTCGTCAAATTTCGGGATTATTTTGACCGCTTTTCGATTCTTCTCGCATGGGTTATATACGCAAGTTGATATTACCCATGCGAGAAGAATCAAAAATCGGTTCAAAAGAACCCGAAATTCGACTGAACCTTAGTTTCGAAAGAGATCTAAAGGTGCGGATTCTAGCAGGAGCCACTAATTCTAGCCAGTGCTATTTCTGCTCCTTAAGGATTGTCAATAAGTTAGTCGAGATAGGAGGGCTTTTAAGAGAGCTGACAATGTTTTTATGTATTAATTGTCAATAGGATTAAAATCATCTTCAATGACAGTCATAGAGAAAAAAAAGATGTGGAAAATATGTTCATAACTAGCGCATATTTAATTAAAGAGTACAGGAGGGAGAATGTTATCAATCCGAAACTTCGTGAGACAAGTTCTCTTTGGAAGAGAGCAGATCTCAAGCACCCAGAAGACACGCCAAGAAGTCGTGACAGCTCTTGCTAGAGGCATGCTACAAGATTCTTCTCTAAGGAAATATGTAGATTATACTGTTTATAAATTAATGGAAGATCCTTCTAAGGACATTTCTGATTTTATACGCAACTTACCCAATGATCCTGATGCAAAAGATCCTTATAAATTAGCTCAACAATTGCTGAGAAAAAAAACTTAATTTGCAAGGGCTTTGAGTATTTCTGTCATAACTGTAGAAACATTGCTAAGCATAGAAGGTCTTTTAAAATCTCTCAGTGTATCTAGATTTTTAACGGCAAATACGCCTAGAACTACGATTTTTTTTCCAGAAAGGACGAACATTGTTCCTTGCTCTCTATCGACACCAATGTGGCTATCTTCCGTAGCTACCAGAACCACGTTTTTTGCACCTGTGTAATGAACAGCAACCTCTGGACATCCCATCATATACAGCCCAGCTCCCTCTTCACCTCTGTCGCATTTTTTTGATGTGATAAAGTTATTTGGACATAGACTCGCTTGCAAAAGGATACTATCAATATCTAATGTACCATGAAAACCAACGCATATGTTAGGTGTCTCGAGTAACTTTTTTGCAAGTAATACGGTTTTGTTATCAGGCTGAATACTTATTTGCCCTAACTCCTTGTGTGCCGAAATGCACTCAAAGTCTAGAGAGGGTTTTTTGTTAGCTAATTTAACAATTTCCAGTCCTGCTTTAATTCCATTTATTAAAGGCGTATTTTTAATACAAAAACTGACTCTAAGATTATTTGATAATAAACTAAACATATATAACTCCTAATTTTTATAATAATTATTATAATGTTTATTAGTGTTTAATACAAGTTTTTTTAATTATTGTAAACTATTAATAATCAAAAAGTTACAAGCAGATGAAGTTGTTATTCAAAAATGAAAGGGCCTGCTGATTCAGCAAAAATTTGAGAGGAGTTATCGGGAGTGACAAACCATCGGTATTTGTGACCTTTTTTCAAGGTTTTTTCTAGAGTTGCTTCATCGATTTCTATAACAAGAGACTCATTGACGCGTTTAGATGTGCTGGGGACAAGAATGGGTTTATTTGAGCCATCGGTTAGATCAATCACGAAAAGATTGAGTTTCGTATAATTATCGGGACATCTTAAAGAGAGGATAAATTTATCAGGTGTACGTATCGCTTGTCCTAAAAATTCTGGGGGTCTTTTAGGAAGAAGAGGCATAGGAGATTGAAGTTTGTGCCCTGAATCTATAGAACGAATGGCTACACTGTAGTGGGGACTTTTAATTTCAATCCAATAAGGGAAAGGGAAATCACCAAAATAAAGCTCGACATCACAGTCAGAGATCAGAGTGCCATCTTTGGGCCATCTAGCAGTCCAGACACTGACGGGTGCTTTTTCTAAAGTTTTTCCTTCAAAAACAACAGGAGGGTTCCAGAGTTTTCGATAGTCGTCTTCTCCTAGGTTAGGGGAAGGGCCTATTCTTTTTCGTCTGTCTTCAGGTGTTTTTTTAAGAGATAAAGAGAGAAGATTGGCAAGGAAATTGTGAGGGTCATTGGCATATAACCAAGTCTCTTTAGAATAAGAGTAGCTCTCTAGCATGGTGCTTGTTTTAAAATCAATCGTGTAAGACGACCAAGAGGTATGGCCAGGAGCTTTTTTTTCTATCCAATTTTTCCAGGACATTTTAGAGTCTAAGATATCAGCTGCAGGAATGCTAATTTCTTCAAGTGTGATGGCCATCTCAGAGATCTCTCTAATCAGCAAAACCGTATACATTTTGCTCTGAAGAGTTACGACATAATCACCAGGATTTCCACTCGCTAGTTTTTCTTTTAAATCGAAACCACTAACTAATGAAATTGCAAATGTTAATATTGTTAATATTAATGCTCTCATTTCTTGATTCTAATTTATTTTGATAATAATGACAATAGATTGCTAAAAAATATTTTCTCTCATATCATCTACACATGATGTCTCTTTCTCTTCTAACAGATCTTTATGAACTGACCATGGCTTATGGGTACTGGAAAATGGGTTTTACCCATAAAGAAGCCGTTTTTCACCTGTTTTTTCGTAAAAAACCCTTTAATGGGACATTTGCGATTGCAGCGGGCCTTCAATCTGTTTTGGACTATTTAAAAGAATTTCGTTATACAAGCCAAGACCTCTCTTACTTATCGAGTCTTAAAGGGGTGGATGGAAAAGTTCTTTTTGATAGCGCCTTTCTCGAGTATCTCAGTTCGCTCAAATTTTGTTGCGACATTGATGCGATGCCCGAAGGGACACCTGTTTTCCCCTTAGAGCCTTTGATTAGAGTGCAAGGGCCGATTATTCAGGCGCAATTGCTGGAGAGTCTGCTTCTCAACATCGTGAACTTTCAAAGTTTGATCGCTACAAAAGCAGCTCGCATTTGTTATGCCGCCTCTCCCGATCATGTGATTGAATTTGGCTTAAGAAGAGCTCAAGGTATCGATGGAGCCCTGTCTGCGAGTAGAGCAGCTTACATTGGGGGGGTAGAGGCAACTTCCAATGTTTTGGCAGGTCAATTATTTGGCATCCCTGTCAGGGGCTCCCAAGCCCATAGCTGGATGATGTCGTTTGACGATGAAGAGGAAGCTTTTCGCTCTTGGGCAGAAGTGATGCCTGGCAATATCATTTTCCTTGTCGATACTTATGACAGCCTTGAAGGTGCCAAAAAAGCTATCCGAGTTGCCAAAAAACTCAGAGAGAGACATATCGAGATGATAGGCGTGCGCTTAGATTCAGGAGATCTGGCTTACTTAAGTATTGAAATCAGAAAGCTTCTCGATGAGGCAGGGTTTTCTAAAACTCAGATTATGGCCAGTAATGAACTCGATGAGCACATTATTCAAGACTTGAAAAGGCAAGGGGCTAAAATTGATATGTGGGGAGTTGGGACCAATCTTGTCACCGGTAGAGATCAACCTGCGCTCGATGGAGTGTATAAGCTCTCTTGTTTACGTAATTCACCCCAAGATCCGTGGTGTTACAAGATGAAGATTTCAGAGCAACCGATTAAAATCACAAATCCAGGCATCTTGCAAGTGCGCAGATTTAAAGGATCTCAAGGTTATAGCGCTGATATGATTTATGATGTGACTAGGCAGATGACATCTTTCATGGTTGATTCATCAGATAGCAGTAAAATAAAAAAGATCAATTCTGACGACTCTTATCAAGATTTGCTGATCCCTGTGATGAGGCACGGTGAAATTGTCTATGATTTCCCATCTTTGGTTCAAATTAGAGAGAGAACTTTGCACGAGCTGTCTTTGTTTCATCCAGCGATACGTCGTTTTCTCTACCCACAGCCTTACTTGACAGGTCTTGAAAAGTCGCTGCATGATTTAAAGATGTTCATGATTAAGAGGTTACAGATATTAGAAGAATAATAATGCACAATGAGTGCTTTTATTACATGACATATGTTGAGATTTATATTAAAAAAAGTATATTGTTTTTGCTAGTTAAACAATTGTGAGTTGTAAAAATAGACAATGAAAGCACTTCTGATTATCGACATGCAACATGATTTTATGCCTTCAGGCCCTCTTCCTGTACCTCAGGCAGATACGCTTATCCCTATCATCAATGACCTCATGAGTTGTTTTCCACTTGTTGTAGCAACGCAAGATTATCATCCGGTAGAGCACATGAGTTTTGGCATTAACCATGCTGGCAAGACTATAGGTGAGAGCATTCAGGTGGGTGATTTGACTCAGATATTATGGCCTGTTCACTGTGTGCAAGGGACTCATGGTGCAGAGCTTGTCTCTACACTTAATATAAAGTCTATCGATAGAGTTTTTCAGAAGGGGCAACTACCACATCTTGACAGTTACAGTGCCTTCTTTGATAACGCTCATCTCAATTCCACGGGTCTCGGAGAATTTCTCAAAGAAAAAGGAGTCAAAGAGATCTATCTAGCAGGTGTTGCTTTAGACTACTGTGTGCTAGCCTCTGCTTTAGATGCTCTAGAGCTTGGTTTTGATGTTTATTTAATTGAAGAGGCTTGCGCTGGTGTTAATGTGCAAGAAGGTGATTGTGCGAGAGCTTTAGAGAGTATTCAAAAGAGAGGTGGGCAAGTTATTTCCTCTTTTTCTTCGATTTGATTTTGACTAATTTGTATTTGTAAGGAGGTTTTACTTCTACAATTTTACCGTTGCGAGAAAACACAAGAGCTGTTCCTGTACGAACGGCTGTTTCAAAAGCTCTTCGAAAACTTCTCTTATGTGCCTGTAAGACTAATTTGATGAGATCACTCATTTTTCAGTGTAATGTAGGCTTTATCCTTCATCTATCCAGAGTACTTAAGACATGTTAAAAGAAGCAATTGCAATTTTTTGTTGACCGATTTTCCGAATTCCCCTAGATCTGAAACATAAGGGGTTGTGTGTGGAAAAACTCAGTTTAAGTGATAAAGAGTGGGCAAAAAGGCTTACACCAGCACAATACAAAGTGCTGCGAGAGAAAGGAGCTGAGCAGCCTTACGTAGGAGAGATCTGGAAATCGGAAGAGGTAGGCACTTATGTGTGTGCAGGTTGCAATCTTCCTCTTTTTAGTTCTGAGCATAAATACAATCCAAAGACGGGTTGGCCAAGTTTCTGGTGCCCTATCAAAGAAGAGAATGTCTATTACAAAGATGATGTCGGTTTTTTTGCGAAAAGAGTCGAAGTTCTCTGTGCTAAATGTGATGGTCATCTAGGACACGTGTTTAATGATGGCCCTGAGAAGGGAAAAAAACGGTACTCGATCAACGCCTCTGCTTTAAAATTCATTCCTGAGAAAAAATCATGAAAAGAATAGCCGTGACTGGAGGTGCTGGACAAATTGCCTACAGTCTTTTATTTCAGCTGGCAGCAGGTGATCTTTTAGGAAAAGATGTGCCTATAGCTCTTCATCTCTTAGAAGTTCCTGCAGCGTTAGATCAACTGAAAGGTGTTGTGATGGAGCTAGAGGATTGTGCTTTTCCTCTTCTGAAAGAGATTCATAGTGGGTCTGAGGCGCACGAAGTCTTTAAAGGTGTCGATTATGCTTTTTTAATTGGGGCTAAACCAAGAGGTCCTGGTATGGAAAGGCGAGATCTGCTTGAGGCCAACGGTAAGATCTTTATCGATCAAGGAAAAGCGCTTGGCAAGGTAGCTCCTAAAGCTCTTGTTCTGGTAGTGGGCAATCCTTGCAACACAAACTGTTTAATTGCACTTAAAAATGCTCCGCAAATGAATCCTTCCCAGTTTTTTGCCATGACACGTCTTGATCAAAATAGAGCCACCTCATTACTAGCAAGACAAGCGAAAGTGCCTTTGACTCAAGTATCTCATGTCGCAATTTGGGGCAATCACTCAGCTTTACAAGTGCCTGATTTTGTGAATGCTCAAATTGGAGGAAAACCTGCTCTTGATATCATCCAAGATAGACATTGGGCAGAAGAGGTTTTTGTTCCAGAAGTTCAAAAAAGGGGAGCCACTGTCATTGCAGCTAGAGGAAAGTCGTCTGCAGCGTCTGCTGCTCACGCAGCTTTAGAGAGTATGCAAGCCTTGATTTTCCCAACGCAAGGAGATGCGTGGTTTTCTGTCTCACTTTTGTCAGATGGCAATCCTTATGATATCAAAGAAGGGCTAATCTTTTCTTTCCCTTGCAGATCAAAAGGTGATGGCAAAATAGAGATTGTCAAAGGACTTAAATGGGATAACTATTTACAAGAAAAAATCAGACTTGTAGAGAAAGAATTAGTGGAAGAAAGAGACGCTGTCAAGGGGCTCATCATATGAATAAAGTACTGTTTGAAATCACACAAGAACAACTCGAAACAGGCATGAGAGGCTACCCTGTTGGCTATTGCACAACGTCGACTGTTGATCCTCAGAAAGGGCTTTTTTACATGGGAAAGCCTGTGTCAGAACTGGCTTTCTGGAAGCCAGAAGAGGTGATCTATCTTCTCTATGTAGGGAAAAAAGGCACATCTCAAGAAGTTGCAACTTTTTTTAAAGATCTTCAGAAAAGATCTTGCCTATCACAAGAGGTGGTAGATGTTGTCCAAAAACTTCCTAGAAGCGGCCATCCGATGCAGCTGTTTGAAGCTGCTATTGCCATTTTAGGCATGTGTGAAAAAACAGGTGACTATAAAGAAGATGCGCTCAATTTGATTGCTAAGACACCGCCACTTGTAGCAACTCTCATCAATTACCACGCAGGCTGGAATAAAACTCCACCGTCTGATCCTAGCCTTGGTTACATGGAGAATTTCACTCATATGCTCCAAGTGCCAAATGCAGATAAACACAAGTTAACAGAAGCCTTTAAACTCTTTAACATTTTGCATTACGATCATGGAGGGGGCAATCTCTCTGTTTTTGTTGCCAAGGCTGTTGCCTCTGGACTTGCTGATATGTATGAGTCGGTCACAGCAGCTCTCTGTGCTCTAGCAGGACCAAGGCATGGAAGGGCAAACCAAGATTGTTTGGAGTTTGTGCGAGGTGTCTTAAAAGAAGCGGGAAATAAATTAGCCGCTGGACATGTTGAAGAGATCATTCGTAAGAAGCTTGCCAATCACGAACTCGTCTTTGGATTTGGACATGCCGTTCTTCGTGTCGAAGATCCACGAGCTACTGTCATGTATGATTTTGTGCAAAAAAACTATCCCACACATCCACTCGTCACAACAGCTCTTTTCTTACGCTCTCAAGGACCTAAAGTCTTATCAGAAAACCCTAAAATTGCAGATCCTTATCCCAATACCGATGCTATTTCTGGCACAATGCTGGCAGCTTCTGGCTTTGATTTTCCTGAGTATTTTACCGTACTTTTTGGTTTAGCACGAGTCGTTGGTGTTGTGAGGCAAGTGATTTATGAGCGCTGTGAGGCCAGAGGGGGCAAAGGTACCCCCATTGTGCGCCCGAAATACATTTATAAAGGCAAATAATTACATTTTATTTAAAAGTTCTTCTAAGTATTTGTATTCTTTATCACTCGTTTTCACTTCCTGTAAGGTGGCAATCAAGGCATCTTTATTAAAACAAGTGATTAATTGTTTAATTTTTTCTTCATCTGGATCTTTTTGGCTATCATCAACCTTAATATTAAACTGTTTGGCAGCCGATGATGCCATACCCTTTCGTTTCTCAGAGATAATCCAGGTTGACATATCCAGCTGCTTCAGGAGGTTTGTTTTTTCTGTGAGATTTCCTTCGATAGAGAAGTTAGGGAATATGTGACGTGTGACTAGGACTTCTTCAAGAACAGTGTTTTTCCAGCTTAAGACATTGGTCCAGATTAATAACTTATTTGCTTCTAATGACATTTCTTCTTTGACCTCTGGCGTATTCAATAAGCATTCATAAACTTCATTAGGGTAATTTCTCTTAGATAAAAAATCAGTTAACCTGTAAGAAGGATCTATTTCTTTAATCCGAGCTGCTTTGCCTTTGATTTTATCTTGATTGTTAGATAAGCAAGCTTCCTTGAGCAGGTTTTCCACTACAGTTTTATCTGAGCTCATATCTTTAAGAAGCTCTTGCAATCGCGTGTTTGTATATTTGTTTTCTGACTTGTCGATAGCTTGTAATACTAAATCTGGGTAGTTAGATGAACCTTTTCTACAATCTTTAATGAAATTGGAGACATACTGTTGGTTAGCAGGCTTTTCTAATAACTCATTTAATTTTGCGTAAAGATGTGTTGAGTTCGAATCAGTCAATTCAGGAATTAAATTACAATTGATAAGAGCTTTGTTTAAAGCTTCGTTTTGCCCTATCATGTTTAAGATGGAATTGTTACCCTCGGTAATCGGAGAAAGCTCTGCCGCTATAGTCTCACTTTTGAGGAGTACTTCGTAGACATCTTGTGTATAGGAAGTGTTAGATAGCCAATTCTTTGTAATTGGATAATAGTCCCTTTCTAAAAGTAGACTTTTTTTCCATCTTGCGACTGTTTGTGGAATCTCATCAAGTTTGCCATTTTGACACATATCCTCTAACTGTTTCTGGATATGCGTGGCGATTTTATCTGCCAGATTACTTCTTGTGCTATAAAGACGATTATGAGCCATGGCACAAAGTATGCGTAGTACAAGCATTCCACCTAACCAAGAGAGAATAAACCTTGGAGAGATAATAGAGGAGATAGACAAGGCTTTTTTCTGAACAATTTTATAAGCAGTGGAGGCTATAATAGAGAAAGCCAGGGCTGTCCAATTTGGTTTTTTGTCGATAGTCTGTAGTGTATGGTGCGCTGTCACAGCTCCAAATCCAATCTCACGTGCTTCTTGCAGACTTTTAATCATTTTGAATCTTCTGTAAAGATTGAATTTGTTAAAAGATTATCTAACAAAAGACAATAGAGTAAGTCCTGACCTTTTTTCTGGTCAAAAACTTTTTTAAATTTCTCTTTTCCAAAAAGATCGATTAACGTTTTGACATAATCCTTGTTTTTTTCGACGGGTTTTTGATTTGCTAACGTATTCAACTTTTGAAAAAGAGGATCTGCCATATCACTATCTGAGTCTTCAAAACCAGGAAATAACTTCTTTTCCCGTAAGGCTATTTCGTAGTTGGTGGGATCTTCTTTATTTTTGAGTTTCTTTCCATCTATTTCAGTCCACCTGCCCTGTTTCTTTCCAGCTATTTCAGTCCACACAGCATAGCGAATAGAAGGGATTTTCATTTCGGCTTTAATCGGGTCTGTATCTAATAGAAAGTTATATAATTCTGGCTCTTTTTTGGTTGCTTTTTTAGCCAGAACGTCTGCTGATATAGAATAGTCAGCCTTGGTCTTTTTTCCTTTTTCTAAAATTTGCAACATGGATTCTCTGATATTAGTTTTATGATTGCAATTTGAGCCACAACCCATGCAGTCATCTGGAAAAGCTGTGAATGATTCTGTTAATTTTTCTACATCCGTATCTAAACTTGTGCTTATAGATTTAAGAAATCCTTCTAATGTTCCAAAATTGTGATCGTTAGAATGGGCTTGAACCATCTTTAAGAGGGCATCTTCTTTATCTTGTTGAAAAGATTCGACAAAAATCTTTGCAAACTTTTTACGTATTTCTGCATCTTGAGGAAAACAATCTAGAAAATTATTCAAATGTGTTAAGAGTTTGCCTGCCCATTGGTTATCATGATCTGATTCGTTGATAGAAGGGATCTTGTTTTTGGCTTTTAAAGCATTTCCTAGGGGGAGATTTTTTTGTTCTAAAAGGTTGGTCCAAAGTTTTACTAAAATGCCGTTTGTAAAAAGCTCTGATGGAAAAAGATCAATTAAAATTTCATATACTTCCTGTGAGTATTTTGTCTTTGGTAATAGCAAGAGTTCATCTTGTGGATCGTAAGTAGAGATTAAGAGGCTCTTGGTTCTAAAAGCTGTAAATTTTTTAGGTATAACTTGTGAAGTTCCTGTTTGGCAGGCTGTATCTAAGTCTTCTCTATCAACATGAGCTATCTTTTTTGCTATAGCGTCTCTTATGGCAGTAACAAGCTTTTTTTGGCTTAAGAATTGTAAGATGTGAGACAAAATAGCTCCGGTTGCTAGAGAGGCAAGTGAAACAGATAAGAATTGAGGTGATCCTTTGGGGAAACAAGAGGCAGCGTAGTGGATAACCCTTTTGGGGCAAAAGGCAAGAGTGGCCCCAAAGGCTAAGATAGAAAGAGCTAAGGTTGTGACCTTACGATTTTTGTGAATAGCTTCTAATGTATAGTGAAGGGCTGTTATTCCATAGCCAACTTTTTGAGCATACCTACAAATGTCAAACATTTGAATCCTCCCTTAAATTTCAAGGTGTTATTGTATCTTTAACTAAGATTTTTTTGCAACTGACAAATTGAGTAATGGTTTTCACTCTTAAGTTGTTTATCATTAACAAGTTATATGTTTATTATTAATTTGATTATTTAATGATTTTAATATATAATTAATATTATATTAATAAGGTAATGATATGGAAGATAATATATTCAATATTGTTAGTGGTAGCTCTCAAGTACCGGCTAGTGATTTTGTCACTGATCAGGCTGCTTTAGATACTGCACCTTCTGACTTAAGCGTGGAATCTCTTTCCCAAGAAGAGGTTATTGGCCAGGTCCGAGGTTATTTGACTAAGCTAGATAAGAAACAATCTAGCCAGCAAACCAATGTTAAAGGGGACATCAAAGGTGAGCTAGACCAGCTAGAGAGATTAGTGGAAGAGTTAGAAGGGAAGGAAACAATAGATCAATCAACTCTTCGCTATACATCTAAAGAAGCTGAGGCTGTTTATGACAAAGCAAGCAAAAAACTTGAAAAAACAGCACAAGGTACTCAAATTGGTCATAAGCTTAAAAAAACGGCTTCTTTACGCCGCATGCTGGCAGAAACGCCTGCTGCACGAAGTCTTCAAAATCAACTTGTCAAATAGCGCTTTAATCAAAAATCTAGTTTGGAGCATAATAGCACTTTTACAAGGTGCTAGCTATGTGGCAAGAGGTTGAGTTAATATTTAATAGGGCTTTGAAATTTTCTTTCTCCAAGAGAAAGTTGCTGCTTGTTTTTTCTGTGCTCAGTTTGTGTGGTATTCTCATTGTGGTTTGTCACACACTAGCAGTCGGTGTCAATCATTGGTTAAACAATAGTCTGATATTTCTGCCAGCCTTTGTCTGCG
>CAYUZN010000042.1:0-14728 GCA_964449295.1 uncultured bacterium
CCCGACCCACTGCTCCCAAAGCAGTTGCGCTAGCCAAACTGCGCTATGCTCCGAACGGGATTGATTCTAATAGTAAAAGCTCTTTTAAGACAATTATAAATGTGATATGTGTAGTAAATGATGATATTTTCAAAGTTTTCTTCCTATTTAAAGCTTCAAAAACTTGCTGAGAAAAAAATCGATCTGACAGATCTTCTCACGCCTGAGCGTGTTCATTCTTATACTGCTCAGGCACTGGGTCTTAAATTGTTTTTTGCAACTGAAAGAGTCTCAGATGACATTTTAAAAGCCCTTTTTGATCTTTCACAGGAAGCTAAGGTCCATCAGAAAATGACAGCTATGCAATCAGGAAAAGTCGTCAATTTCATTGAAGGATTTCCCTCAGAAAATAGGCCAGCTCTTCATACAGCTATGCGAGATGTTTTTGATCATCCTCGAAAAGAGCCTGAAGCTCAAAAAGCGGCCTCATTAGCCCTTCAAGAGATTGAAAAATTAAAGAAATTTCTACCTACTATAGATCACTTCACAACACTGGTACAGATTGGAATAGGGGGATCTTCACTCGGGCCTGAAGCTATTTGCACGAGTTTGACGGCTTATCATAGAGCGGGCAAAAAAGTTTTTTTTGTTTCCAATGTCGATCCCGATGATCTCTATTCAACTTTGAAAGATCTTGATTTATCTCAAACAGGGATCATCATTGTGTCAAAATCAGGCTCAACTCTAGAGACTCTGACCAATGAAACGTTTGCAAGAGATCTCTTTATCAAGGCAGGTCTTAAGCCTGAAAAACACTTCATTTCAGTGACTGGTAAGGGAAGTCCTATGGATAATCCTGCCAGCTATTTAGCTTCATTTTATATGTGGGATTATATCGGTGGCAGATATTCCGTCACCTCGATGGTAGGAGGAGTTGCGCTCTCTTTTCTTGTTGGGATAGACAAGTTTTTAGAATTTTTGAAAGGTGCTCATGCGATGGATGTGCATGCTCTCACACCTGATCCTCAAAAAAACTTACCTCTTCTGTCAGCTCTTTTAGGGATTTGGAATCGCAATTTTTTACAGTATCCGACGGTTGCTATTATTCCTTACTCTCAAGCCTTGAAACGGCTGCCAGCACATCTTCAGCAGCTTGATATGGAATCAAATGGCAAGAGAATTGACAAAGAAGGAAAAGCGGTTGATTTTGAGACAGGGCCTATCATTTGGGGAGAGCCAGGGACAAATGGGCAGCACTCATTTTTTCAGCTCATTCACCAAGGCACGACAACAGTGCCTTTAGAAATTATCGGGTTTAAACACTCACAATATAACCAAGATATCACTGTTCATGAAACATCTTGCCAAGAAAAACTTCTCTCCAATCTTATTGCGCAATCAATTGCCCTTGCTCAAGGGAAAAAAAGCGATAATCCTAATCAGTTTTTTCCAGGTAATAAGCCAAATCGCATTCTGCTTGCAGAGCGCCTTGATCCTCACACGATGGGGCTTATTTTATCTTACTATGAACACAAAGTGGCTTTCCAAGGGTTTATTTGGAATATCAATTCATTCGATCAAGAAGGCGTTCAGCTCGGCAAAGTTTTAGCCCTTAAAATGATGACCCAGTTTGCAGGCAAAGAGGGCGCTCCAAAGGAGAACTACCCTCTTGGCAAAGCTTATCTTGAAATGCTCTAATTAAGCTTCTTTTGGCTCTTTGGATTTTGTAGCGTACTTATATAAAAAACCTGAGACATTTTTTTCTATTTGATTGATTAGATTAAAACCAAATATCTCATCAAGTGCATAAGCTGAAGCTACATTTTCCAAGGAAACGCGATCTTTTAACACTCTTAAAGAAGAGATCAGTGATTCTTTATGGCAACCCTGTTTTAATACATTAAAACAGTGAGATGTTATGGCTTGCACGCTTTTCAAAGATCCAAAATCTAAACAAGAGACTTTTCCTTGATATTTATCAAAGAAGTTATACAGAAATGCTCCTTTCGCTAAAGTTTCTATTGCCCATTTGTTTGTACGTTGAAATGTATTTATTTCATCTTCGGTTTCATCTTTTGGGAATAGATTAGATAAGAGCAAGAAAGTTGTTGTTGTCAGATAGGCTAAAGCTCGTGGCTTATTTTCTTTTAAATCGATTAAGGCTTTAAAGATATTTCCAATCTGGATAACTAATCCCGTTCTTTCTGCCAGCCAGAAAATAGGCTTAGAGGGGTCTTTTGTATCTAACGTTTTATATACGGGTTTTTCTATTCCTGTATACACGATTGACCTTATACGACCACAAGATTCACGAATTCTATCTGTAATAGTACTAGAACCTCCATATGTACCAATAAAATCAGTCACACTTGTCTCTCTATAGAATAGATTGTAAAGTGCAAAACGTGCGACATTGGCAGCGATGACAGTATATAAAATATAAGAAACGGGTCTAGGTACAATGCGTGAAATTTGGACTAACTGCGAAGAAGCGTGCATAATAGCAAACGGACTGTTAAGGCATGTCTCATTCTTTTGTGTAGAGCAGTGATCTTTAGAATAGGTAGCAATTCCTTGAAAAAAACTTGCAATCGTGTTCATGCCTAAGATAGCCGATGTGGTCATAATAATTCCTTTTTAATGCAGGGAGTTTTAATATATTAAATATTTTTAGTCAATTATTAAAGAAAATTTGAAAAAGAGAGGGTAGGAGCTTGCGTGATGTCTCCTTTGTTAACTTTAAGGGAAAAATAGGCGTTATTAGGGGTGGGGCCTGGTGAGGTGATAAAGACTTGGCCAAAGTGGGAGAGGCGGGAGAGTAAGAGTTGATTGCGGGTGGCATCGAGATGAAGGCCGAAGTCATCAATGCTGAGAAGTGGGGGTGTGGAATTGATCTCATGAAAGTGGGTCCATTCGCTTAAGCGAAGAGCCATGACAGCGCACCTTTTTTGCCCCTGGCTAGAGAAGATCTTGCTATCTTCGCACTTGATGTGAATGAGCATGTAATCTCGGTGAGGGCCTATTAAAGTGTGAGTCCTAAAGAGAGTTCTTGAGGAATGATGACCCAGTTTGCAGGCAAAGAGGGAGCTTCAGCTGAGAACTACCCTCTTGGCAAAGCTTATCTCGACATGTTTTATAATTAATCTTCTTCGAAGTTCCTATTTCTTGTTGTAGCCCAATCCCATGCAGATAAAATATGATCTTTGAATAAATCGCCGTTAAATATGCGATATATTTCATAAAAAGACGCTAAACTTTGCAAAGAAGCAACTTTTTTTAAAGTGCTGAGATTACAATTCATTTTTAAAGAATTAAAACAGTGAGATGCGATATTTCTAATATTTGCAAAATGTGCTAGATCAAAACTAACTAATTTTTCCTCATGTTGTCTAAGGCAGCCAGAAGCTATGATACCTCTGGTTATTAATTTTAGAACATAAGGTGTTTCTTCGTTGTCATAGTTGGTAACCGCTGTCGTTAGATAAGCTAAGGCCCAGAGCTTATTTTCTTTTAAATTGCTGAAGGCGTTAAAAATATTTCCAATTCTGATGGCTAAACTTGTTCTTTCTGCCATCCAAAAAATATAAGGAATAGGGAACCAGGCTTTGTTGTTAGAGGAAGATTTATTTGGAGTTTTAAGGATCTCTTGGTATGAGGGGTACCAATAGGATCTACTGGAGCATCCAGACACATTGGATCTTGCTTCCTTAAGGTATTTATACAAGCTTTCTCTAAGGCTGTCTTGGGGAGAACAAACGTAGAGTTTCTCCCAATTTATATTAAAAAATCCATGGTGAAGAACAAAACGTGTGACATTAGCAGCAATTAGAGTATATAAAATATAGGAAATAGGTTTAAAAGATACACTTTTTGAAAATTTGTGTAACTGCAAACAGGCATGCATGACAGCAAGTGGATTTCTGATACACTCCATATCACCCCTACTTACAGAGCTGAGATCTTTCGTATACTGAACGACTCCTCCAAGAAAACTATTTGCACCAGCACAAGATATAGACATACTAACTCCTTTTTAGACTAAACTATTTTAGTTTATGGTAAAATTTTTTTAAAAATGATGGCGTTAATCAAGAGCTGTAATTAATAATCGCCATCTTTACTAATCCCACGCATTTTCACTGTTTCATAAGTCGTGCTTAGAGCCTCCATAGCCTTCATAGAGCAGAGCTTTTGAAATGCCACCTGAAAGATTTTTCTAAGACCCATTGAATAAATGCCAGAGAGACCTGTTGAATAAATGTTAACTATGCTAGCTGCGTAAGTTTGATAGATGGAAGCGATTTGCGCGCATCTTCCTAAATGATCTATAAAGGTATAGTCTCCATCCTCTCGGAAAAATAAAATTTCGATTGTTATCAGATGCGCTAGGGCTCTTGCTTTATTTTGTCCTAAATCAAGGACTCCTTTAAGAATATTGGCAGCAAATACTGCGACAGATGTCTTGTCTTGAATAACATAAAGACCTTTCACAAGGAAGCGACTATCATCAACCGGCCTATTTTGATTGTGCTTAACATCTGGGTCAATCCAACTTCTTAAGGTGTTCATTAAATCCGGTATCGTTCCGTTATCATCCCACTTGCCCGAATAAGTGATTTTGTCAATTGCTAACACGGCGACATTGACTCCAATTAAGGTATAAGCAATGGATCTTGCTACTGTTATCCCTAATGAACAAAAAGCTCGTTGCATTTTAAATAAAGTCCAAGAAAGGTAAGTGACATCCATAGCAGAATAATAACTATGATGTTTTGAAATTAATTGACCTGTATACCCACCTTTTACTCCCTCTAAGATGTCAAGAAAAGGGATATCGTTAAAAACTGAACCACAAGCTGTTGTCATACTAACTCCTTTTTGAATGGAAATATTTTACTATAAGGAGGTGTTTTTAGTCCATTTATTTGAGATATTAAAGAAAATTTGAAAAAGAGTGATCTGACACTTGAGAGATCTCTCCTTTGTCAACTTTAAGAGAAAAATAGGCGTTATCATGGGCAGGGCCAGGGGAGGTGATAAAGACCTGTCCAAATTGAGAGAGGGAAGAGAGTAGGAGTTTGTTGCGGGTGGCATCGAGATGGAGGCCGAAGTCATCGATGCTGAGAAGGGGAGGAGCTGAATTAATCTCATGAAAATGGGCCCATTCACCTAGGCGCAGAGCAATGACGGCACATCTTTTTTGCCCTTGGCTAGAGAAAATTTTGCTATCTTGGTGATTGATATGAATGAGCATATCGTCTCGGTGAGGACCTATTAAGGTGAGCCCTACGGAGAGTTCTTTGGGTCTTAATTTTTCATAGTTGTCAGTGAGAGAGGGGAGATAGGTGAGCTCAAGAGAGTCTTGATTGTGAGACATCCATTGCATTGCTTGGTTGGTAGGGTTTGTGAGTGTTGCAATGAGTTCAGAGCGTTTTTTATGAATATAGAGAGACGAACTGAGCAAGATAGCCTCCCAACTCTCAATGCCATCTAAGGCGTGTTGTTTGAGAAGGCAATTGCGTTGTTTGAGGGCTTTAGTATAGCGGTTGAGATGGTAGACATAGAGTGGATCGATTTGTCCGATGTGGATATCGAGGAATCGTCTACGTTCACGAGGAGAGCCTGTGATCAGCACGCTATCTTCTGGTGTGAGTAAAACAGTGGGAAGAAGGCCGAGAAGATTTGTGAAGTGTGGATAAGAGGTATTGTTGTAGTCCATTTTTTTGGTTGTGCCATCAAAAGAAAGGGATAAAGTTTGAGAAAGTCCATCTTTCATAAAGCTTGCTTGTAGATAGAAAAAAGATTCCCCTTGTGAGATGAGTTCAGAGAGGTGAGTTGTACGAAATGATCTTCCTGTGCTGAGAAGATAGATGGCTTCGAGGAGATTGGTTTTTCCTTGAGCGTTGTCTCCGTGGATGAAATTGATCTCTGGGCTAAAGGTGACTTCTACTTCTTTGTAATTGCGAAAATTGTGCAGATAAAGAGAGACTAATTTGTCAGGCATTTTA
Source organism: uncultured bacterium (assembly GCA_964449295.1). Classification (GTDB taxonomy): domain Bacteria; phylum Chlamydiota; class Chlamydiia; order Chlamydiales; family Rhabdochlamydiaceae; genus CANJJB01. The sequence continues at coordinate 5,988 of CAYUZN010000042.1, forward strand.
CCCAATTAAACTGAAAATTTGGTTTTTCGACCGTGCCAAAACCTCTAGATTTGACGATCGTGAAGAGGGTAGTATTAATTCAATACAACCCTCTTCACGATCGTCAAATCTAGAGAATTTTCGCATAGGTCCAAAAGCCAAATTTTCAGTTTAATTGGGTATAGTCGTATCTAATCTCATAGGCATAATGACAAAGAGTGCCTCAGTAGAATCTGTGATTAAACCGGGATTAAAAGAGTCTGTGAGGGTGAGCTCAACTGTTTCATCTTTGCTGTGCCGTAATACGTCGATAAAAGAGTGGGGGTTGAAAGCGACTTGAAATTGAGGCCCTGCGTAATTCACTGCCATGCTGACTTTTCCTTCACCGATGTCGCTGCTGATAGCTGAGAGGTTTAATTCGCCTGGCGTAAATGTAAAGCGCACAGCACTGCTAGGCTCTGGAATGAAAAGAGAGACTTGGCGCAAAAGAGAAATGAGCTCTTCTCTATGAAGAGAAATGGGTTCTTGAGATTTTTGAGGAATGACACGCTCAACATCTGGGTATTTCCCAAAAAGTAATTTAGAGATCAGACTTAAAGAGGCAACTTCGATAGAGACTTTATCGGCCATGAGGGTGAGTTTAGAGCTTTCATCATCTTTATCGAGAAGCTTGATGATTTCTTCGACGGTTTTTAAGGGAAAAATGTAAGAGCCTTCAGAGCTCTCTGGTTGGTCGAGTAGGGTGCGTAATTTAGCAAGTCTTTTTCCATCTGTGCCAATAAATACGCCTGTTTTATTCGTGTTTTGAAAAAGAACGCCATGTAAAACTTGCCGGTTATCATCCCGTGCTGCTGCAAAAGAGCTTCTGGTGAGCATCTCTTTGAGGATTTTGTTCTCAATAGAAAATTGTGTGCCAGATGATAGATCAGGAAATGTGGGAAATTCTTGTTTGTTCATGCCGCTCATTTTGAAGTGGGATGATCCGGCATTGATGACGGCTCCATCAGATGATGTTGAAATCACTTCGATTTGAGGCGCTGTCACTTCTCTAATCAGTTGGAAAAATTTTTTCGCAGGCAAAGCAATTGAGCCTTCTTCGCTAATCTCCGCTTTTGTAAAAGCTCTGATGCTCGTTGTCAGATCTGTGGCACTGATTACGATTTCATCTGCTTTCGCCTCGATTAAAATGTGCCCTAAAATAGGTGGAACTGGTTTTGTGGGAACAATGGCTTGAACTTTTCCAATCAGAGCGACTAAATCTAAACGGGAGATAGTAAATTTCATAAAAGTGCCTTTTTTCATAAAACATACTGCAAAAAAACGAAGGTGTCAATCATCTCTATTGCCTCACACTCTAAAATTTGATAGGCTGACATATGCCCAAATTTTCAATTAGGAGATTTCTTTGTGGTGGATAAGGTTTAAGTCATTTGAGTTCTTGAAGAAAAAAAAGATCATCTGGTTGTTCGTTTCTCTTCCTTTAGTGGCAGTGATTTTTCAACTTTTGATGTTTTCTTTTAAAACATCTCTTTTCTGGGATCGTAGTCTTGTGATCGCTGGATATACAGCTTCCATTCTTTTGGCTCTATGTCTTATGTTGAGTCCTTTACATAAAAACTTTCCCTCACTTAGGGTCTTTAATTTTTTAAATAGGCGTAAAAGAGAAATTGGTCTTGCTGTGTTCTTTTATGCTTGTATTCATGCTCTTTCCTATTTTCTAAGAAAATACACAGCAACAAGAACCTTTGAATGGATCTATTTGCTACATCCTATCATTATTCCAGGAGAAATTGCTTTTCTTATTTTCTTTTTCTTGTCCATCACAAGCAATAATTTTTCAATTCAATGGTTGGGGTGGAAAAAATGGAAATCCCTGCACCGACTTATCTATATTGCAGAAGGCGCCGTCTTTGTGCATATGCTTCTTCAAAAAGGAACTGTCCTCATTTTTGGATGTGTCATTTTCGCTCTTCTTTTCAGTATCCAACGTCTGCGGTTAAGACAGAACTGACATGTTGGTAGTTAAGAAGAGAGATGCTTCCGATTCTCTGCTCTTTGTCACCCGTATAGATCAAATAACCGACAGGAGCTCTCTCTTTAACTAGCTTCTGAAAAAAATGCAGATTTTTTAAAAATTCGGCGTTGAAAGTTTTTGACGATTTAATCTCAATTGGAATGAGAGTATTTCCTGTTTTAAAAATAAGATCGACTTCGTTTTTTTGAGCATCTCTGTAGTAGTAGAGTTGATGGTCAAGGCCTTGGTTAAATCGGTGTTTAATCAATTCGAGCACAACGAGATTTTCTACAAGATGTCCTCTTAGAGGGTCTCTACTTAATTGTGTCGTATTTTCAATTCCTAAAAGATAGGTGGCAAGTCCGACATCTGTAAAAAATAGCTTGGGCGATTTAATGGCTCTTTTGCCAAAATTTTCAAAATAAGGCTGCAATCGAAAGACAATGAAAGAGGCTTCTAAAATAGAGATCCATTCTCTGACGGTATGAGACGAGATGCCAACTTCTCCTCCAATTTCTTCTAAATTGATGATTTGGCCAATTCGGCCTGCACAAATGCGCACGAATTTTTCAAATTGAGACAGATCTTTCACATTGATGAGTTTTCTTAAGTCTCTTTCAACATAAGTTTGAAAATAGTTACGATAAGCTTTTGTAGGATCGAGCGCATCTTTATAGATACGAGGGTATCCACCGGTAAATATAATTTCATCAATAGACACATCAATACCGGCTTCAGACAATTCATGCAGACTCATAGGTAGCAGAGTTAAAAGCGCTGTTCTTCCAGCAAGAGACTGAGAGATGGCCTCGTGTAGCTCAATTTGATGGCTCCCTGTCAAAATGAAAAAGCCTTTTTCATCTAGCTTGTCGACAATTGTTTGAATGTAGGATAGAAGAGAGGGAACTCTTTGAATTTCATCTAAAATGGCACCCTGAGGGTATTGTTCTAAAAACCCTCTGGGATCTGTGCTGGCCAGCTGTCTTATGTCAGGATCTTCAAGGCTAGCATAAGGCTTGTCTGGAAAAACAAGCTGAACGAGCGTTGTTTTGCCAGATTGACGTGGTCCCAGTATAGTAACCACTGGATATTCTTTTGCAAGTGCTTGAAGCTCAGGAGTTAAGTCTCTTTTGAACATGTGTTTCGTACAATCCGAAGTTGAACTTCATTTTGTACAAAACAGCTTTTTTAGTCAATCAGATCCATCTTGCTTCATCGCTCTGTCAATTGAGCGGTTGTGTTCTCTGGTTTTGATGGAGGCTCTTTTATCGTACTCTTTTTTGCCTTTGGCTGTCGCAATGCGCACTTTAACAAGACCATGTTTGAGATACATGGAAAGAGGGATGACGGTGAGGCCTTTTTCTTCCGAGAGGGATTTGAGTTTTAAAATCTCTCGTTTGTGGAGGAGGAGTTTGCGTTCTCTTTTTTCTTCGTGGTTAAAGAGATTGCCAAAACGGTAGGGGGCTATGCTGGCGTTTTTAAGGAGAGCTTCTCCGTGGTGTAGAATAACATAAGCATCTTGAATATTGCCGCCATGGTTACGCAGAGACTTGATTTCAGTGCCGAGAAGGACAATACCTGCTTCAAATGTCTCTAGTATTTCGTAGTTGTAGTGAGCTTTGCGATTTGAGACTAAATCTTCAGCCATATTTATCCAAATAAGGATTGGCCGAAGGGAGTGACACAAAAACAATCTTTTCCTTCATAAGTCCCAATGGCTATAATGCCTATTTCAAACAGCCACTCAAGCAAAGTGGCTTTGATGAGAAGAATCTCTTCTGCAGTATACTCAGGCAGTGAATAACGCCAAGATTTTCCTGTTTTTTTAAGAACAATTGTTGTGCGCTCATTCAAAGGAACCATGACTCCTTTGATAAAATCATCAAATAAGACCCAATCAGAATGGAGAACTCTTTGAATTGACTTTTCAGCTTCTCTAATTAATCTTTCATTGCAAAGGTCTGCAGGAAGCTGGTGTATGCAAATGCGATTCAAAGGATGACGGTACAGAAAAAGCGCTTTGCTCTCAAGTCTCATGCCTAGCCATTCACTCGCATGTTCTGAAATCTTCAATTTATCCTGAGAAATTTCCGCAAATTTAAGGATGTAGAGTTTTTGGATCACTTGTTTTAAATAGGGGAGATCTTGGAGCTCTTCACACTGAGACATCAAAGTTGTATATCCTTTGGCGTTTAGGTGGGTAGGCTCTTTTTTAATGAACTCTAAAAGCGCTATCATATCTTGGATAAACGAGTAGTCTGCAGGTCTTAACCTGCGCACTTTAGACATGTCGGGAACTGGCTTAGGTGCTGTGTTCTTTAAGAAACTTAAATACTCATACCATTCGTGGAAAGGGGTGACAACTTCTTTAAATTCTTCACCTACTTTTTGGTAGGCAATGCAACAGATAAAATTAAATTCTAAAAACAACATATGCTCTTCAAATTTCTCAGCAGACAAGCCATATTTTTCAATAAGGTCTTTAGAGAAAATTTGAAGGTTAGGTGATCTAAAGACATCTTGAGCAATGGCAGACAGAGTGGCATCGCTAAAATTGATTTCCATCAGATAGCGTTGGAAAACTAAAGGGGTAATTAGATATTTTTCGACAATTGAATTAAAGATATTATTTGATAGTCTTGGTATCGAATACCAAGAAGGGAGCACATGGATAGGAACTTTTTTAAGAAGGTTTTGCAAGAATTCCATGTCGGGTTTGAAATCGGGCTCAAATTTGGGTGCCTGAGATTCATAATATTTACGCATCTCTTTATCGACGACAAAGGTCCCATTATTTTCTGTGAGTAACCCTGTGCTAGCCAATTTTTTAATAGAGAAAAGGATGTTTTCTTCAGATTCACCCATGTTTTTGGCAATTTTCTCAGGAGAAACGATGAGGGAGCTAAAGAGAACTTCTTCAAGAACGGCAACATCAATAGAAGAAAATTGAGCCATCAGAAGGCGATTTTCAATATCTTTTTTGTAATTGTAGTCGCTCAGGGTGACTTTATTCTTTCTAAACGATTGGGTCTCTAGCATGCACGTCAGTATAGAGCTTTTTTTGTTTTGAAGCAATGTTCTTATTGTTGTATGCTCCTGTTTTTTATGAAATATGAACATCAGAGACTAGAAGAGAAATGGCAGCGTATTTGGAAGGAAAAGGCTCTCTTTCATGCGGAAGTAGATACCTCCAAACCTAAATACTATATTTTAGATATGTTCCCTTACCCTTCGGGCGCAGGGCTCCATGTTGGGCATGTAACGGGGTATACGGCAACAGACATTTTGGCCAGATACAAGAGAACTAAGGGCTTCAACGTTCTTCACCCCATGGGATGGGATAGCTTTGGCCTGCCGGCTGAACAATATGCCATCCGGACGGGGACTCATCCTGCCATCACAACAGAAAAAAACATCAACACCTACAGACGGCAGCTCCAATCTTTGGGTTTTAGCTATGATTGGGAAAGAGAGATTGCAACAAGCGATCCAACTTACTATAAATGGACTCAGTGGATTTTTACAAAATTGTACGAAAAAGGGCTTGCTTACGAATCGAATGCTCTTGTCAATTTTTGCCCTACTTTGGGCACTGTGCTTGCCAATGAAGAGGTCGATAATGGGAGGTCAAAAGAGGGGGGATATCCCGTTGAAAGGCGTCCACTTCGTCAATGGGTGCTTAAAATCACAGCGTATGCTGACAGACTCATCGAAGATTTAAAGCTTATCGATTGGCCTGAGTCTCTCAAAAAATTGCAGATCAATTGGATTGGAAAAAGTGAAGGAGCTCAAGTTGATTTTGTAGAGACAAAGACGCAAAAAGTCATCTCTGTTTTTACGACATGTCCTCATACTTTGTTTGGCGCAACCTATCTTGTAGTATCACCCGAGCACCCTTTGATTGAAGAGATCGTGACAGATGAGCAAAAATCTGCTGCCTTGGCTTACCAAAAGAAAACAGCTGCGCTGAGTGATATGGAAAGAACGGATCTCACTAAAGAAAAAACAGGTGTATGGACAGGCAGCTATGCCATCAATCCTGTGAATAAGAAAGAGATTCCGATATGGGTCTCTGATTATGTCTTAATGGGCTATGGCACAGGAGCTATCATGGCAGTGCCTGCACATGATGAGAGAGATTTGGCATTTGCGCAAATCTTTTCCCTGCCTATTGACGTTGTCATTGACAGTGACATCATGGTTGATAGCGATTTTCTAAATGGTCTTTCTGTTCAGGATGCTAAAGAAAAAATAACCCAGTGGCTAGAAACGCACAAAGTTGGCAAAAGAACGATCAATTACAAACTCCGCGACTGGCTTTTTTCTCGCCAGCGTTATTGGGGAGAGCCGTTTCCTATTCTCCACTTTGAAGATGGCACAAAACGTAGTCTTGAGCTAGATGAGCTGCCTTTAACTCCTCCTCACATGTCAGATTTTAAACCATCGGCAAGTGGCGATAGTCCTCTTGCGAAGGTCAAAGAGTGGGTTGAAATCATCGATCCAAAGACAGGTAAACGAGCCTGGCGAGAAACAAACACGATGCCTCAATGGGCGGGTTCTTGCTGGTATTATCTTCGTTTTTGCGATCCTAAAAATGACAAAGCTGCTTGGGATCCCATCAAAGAAAACTACTGGATGCCAGTTGATATGTATGTGGGTGGTGTTGAACATGCAGTTCTTCACCTTCTCTATGCCAGATTTTGGCACAAGGTGCTTTATGATTGCGGACTTGTGAGCACATCAGAGCCTTTTTATGCTCTCAGAAATCAGGGTCTTGTCACAGCGAGATCTTATAGACTGCCTACAGGTAGTTATGTCTCTCCTGAAGAAGTTATGAAAGAAGATGACGCTTATTACCAGATAGGCTCCCATGAAAAATTAACCTCTCAAGTTGAGAAGATGTCGAAATCAAAACTCAATGGGATGACACCTGATGAAATGATAGAAGAGTATGGAGCAGATGCGCTCAGGCTCTATGAAATGTTTATGGGCCCTTTTGATCAAGAAAAGCTGTGGAATACAGAAGCTGTCAATGGCTGTCACAGGTTTTTGAACCGTTTTTACAATCTAGCAACATCTGAGAAACTCTCAAACGATGAGACACATGAAGCTCTCAAGTTGGGACATAAGCTCCTCTTTCAGGTCGAAAAAGATATAGAATCTTTCTCATTCAATACAGCGATTGCCAAAATGATGGAATTTATCAATGATTTTTCTCAGCTTCCCTCTTACCCTAGATCTGTTGTGCGCATGCTCACGCAAGCCCTTTACCCTTTTGCACCTCATGTGACAGAAGAGGTGTGGCAGCTCTTAGGAGGAGAGGAGAGTTTAACCTTTATTCCTTTCCCTAAAGTCAATCCTTCTTATTTAGTGGATTCTACTGTTCTCTATGTTGTCCAGGTGAATGGTAAGGTGCGGGGCAAGTGGGAGCTTCCTAAAGACAAAGAAAAAGATGAGCTTCTCACATTTATCAAAACACAACCTGAAATTGCGAAATATCTTACAGGAAATATTGAGAAAGTGATTTATGTCCCCAATAAACTCATCAATATTGTCGTCACATGAAATGGCTTTATAACTTTGTTCTTGTGATAGGATTATCTCTCTCTCTTCCTATGATTTTGTGGAAGATGTTCAAGTACAAAAAGTATCGCAGCAATTTCTTAGAAAGACTGGGCTTTAAACTGCCTTCTTTTACAAATATATCTCCAGGATTTCGTGTATGGGTTCATAGCGTCTCTTTAGGTGAGACAAAAGCTGCCTTGCCCCTCATACGTCAGATACAAAAAGAAAAACCAGAGACCCAAATTTTCTTTTCAGCTTCGACAGAGACAGGGCTGGAAGAGGGAAAAAAGAGTCTTCCTCGGGCAGCAGCTCACTTTTTACTTCCTATCGATTTTTCTTGGACGATGACGTCTCTTTTTAACAAAATTAAACCGCAGCTCTTAATCTTAGTTGAGAGTGACTTTTGGTATAATCTCGTCAATCTTGCTCCTGCAGTTGTGCTTGTGAATGGAAAAATCTCAGAAAAATCGGTCAAAAATTTTAAGTTTTTTTCTTTTTTTACGAAAAGACTCTTTTCTTGTTTGAAACTTCTTTGTGTTCAAAGTGATCTTTATAAAGAGCGATTTTGCTCTCTAGGTATTTCTCCAGATAAGATTATCGTTACAGGTAACCTGAAATTAGATCAAGTGATTGCTAAAATTGATCAAAAAGAGTGGAAAGACAAAATGGGTTTGTCTGAAAAAGATAGAGTCATCACTTTAGGGTCTACACATGCTCCCGAAGAGGAAGAGTTGTTGGGTGCTCTCATGCCACTCTTGAGTCAGTTTTCACATCTTAAAATTCTTTTGGTGCCAAGACATCCTGAGCGGTTTCCTTCTGTGAAAGCTCTTTTAGAAAAAAAGAACCTCTCTTTTGCCTGTTACTCTGACCCCGATTTGGCTCAAAAAAATGCTCAAGTTATTTTAGTTGATGCGATGGGTCTCTTAGGAGTCTGTTACCAACTCTCAGAGATTGCCATCGTAGCCGGAAGCTTTGGATCAAAGCTCGGGGGACATAATATTTTTGAGCCAGTCTCTCTTGGCATTCCCACTCTCTTTGGGCCTTATATGCATTCCCAGAGAGATTTAACGCAGCTCATTCTTTCATCGTCTGCGGGTGTTCAAGTCACTCTTTTAACTCTACCTCAAGTTGTGAAAAATTTTCTTGAACACCCGCCTCTCTCTATGCAGAAAGCAGCTTTGAC
>CAYUZN010000043.1:0-14661 GCA_964449295.1 uncultured bacterium
ACTTTGGTAAAACAATCGTAAAGGTTGTGCCTTGACCAAGCGTGGATGTCACAGACACCGATCCTTGGTGTTTATCGATAATCGTTTTAACAATAGCAAGCCCGAGTCCTGCTCCCCCTAACTTGCGTGAATGGGATTTATTGACGGTATAAAATCTTTCAAAGATATGCTTTTGATCTTCGTCTGCAATGCCCATACCTTGATCTGAAATCTTAATGACAAGGTCTCTCTCTTTCTCTTGAACATCTAAAGTAATATGCGCAGGAGCTTTAGAGTATTTGACAGCATTTTCAAGAAGATTCATCAGTGCCATTTCAATGAGATCTGAATCGATAGGAAGCAGCAGTTTTTGCTGAAGAGGCGTACTCTCTAAAGCTACCTCTGGATATAAAGATTGCAATGTTTCCAAACAACGATTGATCACGTGTGTGATGTCACCTGATTGAAACCTACTTTCAGGCAAATTTTCAATATCTGACAAGGTGAGCAAGCTTTTAATGAGCATGTCCATTCTTTCACAGTTACGAACAATCTTTTCTATAATATCTAAAAACATCTCGGGAGGAATTTTAGAGATATCTTGAAGTGTCTCTGCAAATCCTTTGATAATCGTGATAGGCGTTCTGAGTTCATGAGAGGCATTAGCAACAAAATTCTTTTCTTTTTCTATTTGACTTTGAACTTTTTCAGATAAGGAGTTCAGTGTGGAAGCTAGTTGTTTAAAATCAGTGCTAAAAGGATACTTGAGCGTAATTTTCGGCACTGTTTGAATGATCCCTTCTTGATAAGGCCTAATAGCTTCAATAATCTCTTGAATGGGCCTGCTAAATTTAAGAAAAATCCACCACGTCATGAGACTAAAAAAAATGAGATATAAAATATCGAATGTAAAAATACCAAGCTGAAAATTACTGACCAAAATTTCAACCTGAGCATAGGGAAAAGCCGTTCTAAGTACGTAAACCTTTCCTTTAAAATCAAAGCGAATAGCAACATAAGCTAATTTACGATCAAAGATCTCTGACCATCCAATATCATACCCTTTTCCTTTAGCAAAGGCCTCTGTGACTTCCAAATGAGAGGTCGGTTGTAGCGGCTCAAAATCTTCTTTGAGTTGCCTCACTAGATAGACATCATAAATCAGCTGATACTGATCGTTAATTAATCCTACGTTAAAAAAAGCAAAGGGATCTTGATTTTTAAGATAACTAATCATGCCAGCTTCATCTTTTTGTTTTTGCAATTCAATGATCAAGTCTTCCGATGTTTCTTCTAAAGAATTTTTGACAATTTGATGGACAGCTTTTCTTCCGACAGGAAAGAGAATGATCATAAACAGCAAAAAGATAACGCTGAGAGCAAAAAAAACTTTCTTCCTGTAACTCCAATCTTTAAACGTCTTAATCATATAAGTTATCATATCCTTTAGATGTGATTAAAATCGTATCTTCATGCCGGACACCTCCTACACCTGGCAAATAAAGACCAGGCTCGATGGTAATTGCCATCCCAGCTTCTAAAACAACATCTTGGTCATCTCCCTCTTTTCTAATTTTCGGAAATTCATGAATCTCTAATCCAACTCCATGACCTAGACTGTGAACAAATAACTCTTCCATACCAGCTTTTTTCATCTCTTCTCTGGCCGCCAGATCTAATTTTTTAAGTTTTGTTCCTGGACGGCATAGAGCAAGAGCTGCTTGATGAGCATATCTTACCACTTTTTCTAGAGAGATAAGTTTGGGATTTTTATTCCCGAAATAGATAACACGTGTCATGTCAGAGTAGTAATGATCTACAACCACGCCAATATCTATCAAAACAATATCCCCTTTCTTTAAACGTGCTAACCCTGCCCGGTAGTGAGGCATGGCACTATTCTTTCCAAAAGCAATGATGGGCTCAAATGAAAGCTTGCTAGCTCCCTGTTTTAAGGCATAGATCTCAAACTCTTTGGCAAGAGCTTTTTCTGTGATACCCTCTTTTAACATCTTTTTGATATGCAAAAACCCTTTCCACAGAAGCGCTGCTGATTTTTTCAGAGCTAGGCATTCTTTAGCATCTTTAATAGCTCGAATAAGTTTTAAAGGATGTGGTAATTTTTTGAGTGGGGTAGGACAAAGCTCTTGAAGAGCTTCGTACTGTTCAACAGAGGAAGCTGCGCTATCAAAAGCAACCGTTTTGAGATCCTTTAACACTTGCTTAACTGCGTCTGATGAGTTTTTTTTGACAGGAACTGGAGATTTTTTCATACACATCTCAAAATATCTCCCATCGACAAACAAAGTAGCCTCTTTTTGAGTCACGACAACTCTCCCTAAAGATAGCTGCAAACCGGTGAGATAGAAGAGATCTACGGGATCATCAATCACACACCCATCTAGTGCTTCTTTTTTCAAGAAAGATTGAAATTTTTTGAGTCTATTAACAAAATAAGTGTTCAATGTCATGGTGTCTCATTACAGCAACAATAGGAGCTCCTGAAGGCGTTATATGAGGAGCTGGTTGTTGCAAAATTTTTTCCGCAAGAGCTAAAGCTTCTTGTAACACAAAAGATTTTTTTCGCGATCTAGCAAATTTTGCAACGACATAAGCTCCCTCTTCTTTTTCTTGGGCTAAAGCTTTCAACACATCTGGAATCTCTTGAGCTGACAGAAAATGGGGAATTGCCTCGACAGCAAATGATTGTTTTCCAATAGAGCGTATAGTAAAGCCCATGTTTTCAATCTCTGGTAATTTTTTCTCAATTTCAAGGGCTTCATCTCTTGCCAAATCAACGCCTACAGGAATCAAAAGACCTTGTGAGACTTGGGCCTCTTGTTTTTTTGTCAGGACATCAAAAGCCATTTTCTCTTCGGCAGCATGCAAATCGACCCACATAATAGTGTCTTCTTCTGTATGCAAAAGAAGATAGTTCTTAAAAAGACCTAGGGGATTAAGCTCTGGCTTTAAAGAAAAAAAAGATGTGTTTTTGTCATCTGCACTTTCTCTAAATGTTAACGAAGAGAGAGTCTTTTGATGCCAATCAAATACGTCTTCCTTCTGAGCAGAAAAAGACATCGCAGGCATTTGTAGTGATGAGAGAAAAGATTTCTCCACTTGTTCTTTAATCATCTGCCTTAAAAAAACCTCTTGCTGAAAACGAACCTCTTTTTTTTGAGGGTGAACGTTGACATCGACAAAATGGGGAGGAACCTCCAAATGAAGAGTATACGCAGGAAATCTTCCTTCATCTAAGCGCACACCGTACCCATCTCTCACAGCAAAAGAAATAAGAGGCGCCAAAACAACTCTCCCATTAATAAAGGTGTACTGTCCTGTGCGATTCAATCTCGATTGCGCACTAGATCCCAAATAGCCTTTGATATGATACTCACCTACTTGCTGATCAACAAATTGTGCACTGCTCATAAACTCATCTCCGAACACCTCTCTGACGCGTACACTCATCTGAGACTCTCCTGTAAAAGAAAATACTTCTTTTTCTTGAGAGACAAACTCAAATGTCACCTCTGGATGAGCGAGCGCCAAAGTGAGCAATAAACGATGGATTTCTGCTGTACTTGCAGACGAGGATTTCTGAAATTTTTTACGTGCAGGCACATTATAAAAAAGAGACTTCACTTCAAGTGTTGTCCCAGGTTTACGAGGAAAAGGTGCTAAAGAAAGCGTCTTGCCCCCTTCATTGTCAATTTTTGTTCCCGGAGCCTCTTTGACAGCTGTTGTCAGCGATAATTTAGAGATCGCTGCAATTGATGCCAAAGCCTCTCCCCGAAATCCCATCGTCCTAATAGAATTTAAATCACGCGCATCTTTAATTTTAGATGTCGCATGTCTTTCCAGTGAGAGTAAAGCCTCATCAGGACTCATCCCACAGCCACTATCAATCACCCGAATGAGCTGAAAACCCCCTTCCTTAATTTCAACAAAGATACGCTTTGAGCCTGCATCTAACGCATTCTCAACAAGCTCTTTCACAACAGAGGCAGGATTCTCAATCACCTCGCCTGCCGCAATTTGGTTGATTGTCTCATCAGATAAAATCTGTATACGTCCCATAAGATACTAAGATACCAAAAAATAGGAGTTTTTGTATGCTACTGAAGATGTCTCAATTAGCTACAGCTACACGGATTGTCAAAAAACTAGTCTCAGCAGGACATATCGCTTATTTTGCAGGAGGATGGGTGCGTGATTTTCTTATGAATCACCCCTCTGATGATATCGATATTGCAACATCTGCTCCTGTCCCTGATATTGCCAAACTCTTTTCCAAAACAATTCCCGTAGGCATTTCTTTTGGTATCATCATCGTTGTTGAAGAGGGGCATCAATTTGAAGTGGCGACATTTCGTAAAGACCTGCCTTCTTTAGATGGCAGAAGACCTCAAGGCATTCACTCAGCTACACCTGAAGAGGATGCTCAAAGACGAGATTTTACCATCAATGGTCTCTTCTATGACCCCCTCACAGAAAAAATCCACGATTACGTAGATGGACAAAAAGATATCAAAAAAGGAATCATCAGAGCTATCGGCAACCCTCATGAAAGATTTTTAGAAGATAGACTCCGCATGATGCGTGCCGTCCGTTACAGTACACGCTTTAATTTTCCTATCGATCCACCCACAGTAGCCGCTATTATAGCTCATGCAAAAAGTTTATTCCCTTCCGTTGCCATAGAACGCGTCTTTTTAGAATTTAAGAAAATGTCCCTTTTTGCTCATTTTGATAAAGCTTTGATAGCTCTTCATGAACTTCTCTTACTCCCTATTATTTTTCCACAACTGGCAGATGTCTCTTTAGACGAGATAAAAAAACGAGTAGCCCCCATTGAGCACTTTCCCAAAAATGCTCCCACTATTGCCGAACTCTTAGAACTTTTTCCAGGCATCTCTTTACCACAAGTCATACAACTCTGTGAGTACTTAAAACTCTCTAATCCCGACAAAGAATTTGCAAGCTATCTACACCATGCCAAAACTCTTCTGCACATGCCTCAAGACTGGCAAGACAAATTAGAGCTCATCGAATGGGCTCATTTCTATGCTAACTCTCATAGTTCTCTTGTCTTAGAGATTGTTGCAGCGTCTATCTCTCAGAAAACACTTTTTTTAAAAGAACACACAGACAGGCGCTCTCTCTTAGAAAAAGCAATTATTCGCATTCAATCTCACACCCCTCTTATCTCAGCAGACACCCTTCTTAAAGAAGGTATCCCGCCCGGCAAACATCTGGGCCTTCTCTTAAAAGAAGCTGAAAGACTAGCCGTGAACCACCATCTCGAAGACTCTAAAAAAGTGTTATCTCTTTTAAAACAATCCTCTCTCTGGAAGGCTCTTATGTCGTCTTCTCAATAAAGCGTCCTCTGGGTCAAAAGAGATCAAGTGGAGATAATCTACTTCCTCTTAAACAACTTTTCTAACTTCGCTCCCTCCCAAAGTATCAAACATCTAATAAAAGTTCCTCGCTAAACTAAGACCGTAGCTCTCGTAGGCATCGCCATCTTCGCAGGAGACGCTGAGTCCCACCGAGGCAAAGCCTCCAATAGCCCCTAGCCATTCGGAAGATTCTTCTAAGACTTTTTCTACACATCGAGTCAAAGTCCCTGGTTTGTCTGAATAACATCTTTTGCCTGTTTGGACATACTTTAAAAGAAGGCAACAAGCTCCATCTATCACAGAAAGTAACGCATACCCTTGTGCCTGATATTTTCTTGCTATCGTTTGTTGATCTTCCCAACTCTTATTTCGACTATCCGGAATCACATCATTTGGCATGAGAACCCAATGGGCTTCTCCTGAAGAAATCTTGCCTAGTTGTGATAAGGTAAGTTTGCTCCATTTAGTATTTTTTCTTGAAATCCAATCTTCTTGCCTTCCTTAGCATTCAGTGTGAGCGCTTCTAATTGCTCAAGTGTCATCCCTTTTGGGACAAGGATTAAAAAGTGAGTATCTTTCACGTATTTGCCTGGGAAAAAGGGGCACGAACTTGCTAAGATACTCTCAATGTCAGCAGGAAGAGCTGGCGCTTTGACTTTAACTCCTAAATAATGCTCCCATTTAAGAGCTCCAAAAGCTAGCGCAGTAAGAGGGGCCTCTGCATTCGATCTTCTAGTGAGAGCTTGAGCAGCTGCTCTGTTGACTTTACCGCTGCTATCTATGAGCATTTTTGGACAGATCGAGGATTCGGAGATTTTGGTCTTTATTTTTTGCGTGATAAAGAGAAAAGAGAAGTCGATTTTTTGGTATCAAAAAATAAAAAACCTTGGTTTATCGTAGAGGTCAAAAGTTCTCAAAATACAGGTCTCTCTAAATCTCTTTTTTACTACAAAAAAATTACGGGCGCCAAACACGCATTTCAAGTGGTATTTGATAAAGACTTTGCTGAAGGAGATTGCTTTGACTTCTCTGATCCTATCATTGTGCCTGCCAAGACATTTCTCTCTCAATTGATTTAGCTTATTTCTCAGCGTCTTCGAGAAACCAGATATTGATTCCTTTGTCAAAACGTCTTGTCATAACTAATTTATTTACAATAAGATAGAATAATTTTAAGTCCTCTTAAAAATCTCATTGAAATTATATGCTACATACATATAATCATATGCATGAAACAAACAAATCTTATAAAAGACGAGTTTTTAATCGCTTCTATCCGAACCTCTGCAAGAGAGATCGTCAGACAGGCTGGATTGCTTCGAAATCGATTTCAATCTATCGGCTCACCGTCTCTTTGTCATGCTCTAGTAGAGCTCGATGCACAAGGGAAAATGAATATTGCTAAGTTAGCTGTAGTTCTTAGCCTAGATCACTCAACTACCAGTCGCTTAGTTGATCAGATGGTCCATGAGGGAATCTGCTTGATACAAACCGAAACAAGCGATCGAAGAAATAAGCTCATTTCACTGAGCAAGAAAGGATACAAACTAGTAGCTAGAATTCATAATGAAACTAAAACACAGGTCCAAGAAGCATTAAATCTTATGAATCAAGATGAAAAAAATAAAGTCCTGGAGGGTCTATCTATCTATGCCAAAGCATTAAGACTCTCAAGCTTACAAAAGGACTATAAAATACGCCGTCTACTTGCTAAAGATGTTTCTCAATTAATTCAACTAACCAAATCTATTTGGGCAGAATTTGGATTCGATGCTAAACACCCTAACGCTCCCATCTTTGAAGCAGAATTGGAAAGAGCACACGAAATCTATTCTGCTAAAAAAGCTTCTTATTTTGTGCTCCTGCATGGCAATACAATTGTAGGAGGCGCAGGTTTTAGTCCTTTAACGGGAGAATCTGATATCTGTGAGCTCAAAGGAATGTATCTCTCTTCTGCAATTCGTGGCCTTGGCTTGGGCAAGATCCTCCTTCACCACACAATCGAGGAGATGAAGCGAGAAGAGTTTAAAGAATGTTATTTAGAAACCATGGATTTCATGAATCAAGCCAATCTACTTTATCAAAAATCTGGCTTTAAGAAATTAGACCGTCCCAAAGGAAACACTGGTCATTCGTGGACCAATTGTTGGTATATCAAAAAACTATAAAACTCATAGGAGAAATAGAAAAATGACACCTACATCGTTAGAACAATTAGATTCTTTCTTAAAAGAGAAGATAGTCGATTATTCTATCTTCACGGACAGTCACCCTATTAAATCTGCTCACGAAGGTGCTGATCTATATGGTATTCTTCTGAGTGAAGCAACTCCAACTTTAATTCTAAAAATAAAAGATCAATATTATGCTGGAATCATCTGCGGAGATAAACGAATCTCTTTCGAAAAGCTCAAGAAGATATTCCAGACAGAAAGCGTTAGCCTTGCAAATCCGCAAACTGTCTTGTCTCTAACAGGAGCTAAAATTGGAGAAGTTGGATTGATCAATGAAGGAATGATCACATTAATTGATACTCAAGTTTTAAGAAATAAGTATTGTTATGGAGGTTGTGGCATTTCTGGCAAAACACTTCAAATCAATACAGAAGACCTCATCAGAGTCACGAAAGCAGACATGTTAGACTTCTGTCTTTAAAATCATAAAAAGATTGCTTTGCTTTCTCTCTCAGCTAATTTAGTTGAAAGACTAAATTGTTGAATTTGTTGCTTCCTTAAAATCTTAGCCAAGAGTAAATTGTTTCTTAATTTAAAACAAAAGGAGAGCTCTATGGATAAATTAGCAATTTCTCAATCCGATTTGCCGCCTTATATTTCACAAACAACTCCAACCGACTCGAAACAACATGACCAAACAATCACCCTACTTACTCAAATAGTAAGAACTCCAACGGATTGGAGTGGTTTAGCACAAACATTAAATAGACAAGTTAAAGACGATACTAGAGATCCCTCAACATCTCGAGATGTGGCTTTGAATCTTCTTCTACAAAAGTTTGTTAATGGGGTATTAAAATTGAAAGAAACACAAATTGGACATACATCAAGACAGTGGGATATCGATTCGATTTCTTTCAGGGCTAAAGATTGGAACTACTATTTGGGGATTGAGGTTGACGAACCACCTCTTCCTCCTAATATTCAGGAGATCTTAGAAGCTCCTTGCCCTTTCTTCGAAGGCAAAAAAGTGAAAGACACCCATGTCTTAACCCTGATTCCCAAAGGGATAACAATTGAAAAATTACAAACTCTGACGTCAAAAGCAAAGGAAGGACATAGAACCAAGTTTAGGGCAGATGAAGTTGTATGGGAGGACTATAAAAATGTTTCTGTTCCAGAGACTCGGTGGATTCTCGCAACTACTAATGTCATCCCCGGAAGTCAAGGTAAATCATGGGAAGAGCAAGAAGAGATGGCCAAGCCTTATAAGGATCAAGGATACGAGATAGCTAGCGTCGTAGATTTATTAATGTCAATTGTATTACCCTATGTCAAAACTGGCACACGAGCTTACGCAGACGATGAGGAGACACCAGGTCCCTCAGCTCAATGTGCAGATGTAAGATACTGTAATTGGAGTGGCAAGGACACCCACCTAATAATTGGTAGTTTTACCTTTAAAGGGCTTTCTCTTGTTGATAACCATTGGAATGCAAAATACGATGATATGGGAGTCAGTTTAACTCGTAGATTGTTTTAAACAACGCTTTTATTTCTCTGCATCTTCGAGAAGCCAGGTGTCGAGTCTTTTGGCAAAGGTGTCATACTCACCCTCTCTGACGCCTTTATGTAATCTACCGATGTCAAAATGGATGGGGCGATCTCCGACAAAACCATAATTGTGAGTGACGGCTTTATCGTCATCAGTAAATCCCCTATCAAGACGTCTTTGAACCAGATTTAAAACAGCTGTCACAGATCTTTTAAGACCTTGAGAATCTTGTTTCATCACAAGCTTTTTGAATCTGTCAAAGATCAAGTCTGCTTTTTCTTGAACGACAAAAGGTGCTTTATCTAAATCAATCAGATGTTGTTTCCCTGCAGGATCGATCACCATAACTGTTTTCTGTAAATGATGTGTGGGGGTCAGATGAATGAAAAGAAGTCCTGTATCTTCTGGAAACTCTTTATAAGCTAAATGATAAGCTGTGAGGGTTTGGATAAGTTTTCGCTGTCTTTTTTCAGTAAAAGGTGTTTTAAAAAATTTAAGCACATATTTACCGTCTTGTGAGACAAACGCAAAAGATTGAACGCCGGTTGCCAAATAATGAAAAGGTTGCTTAAAAATTTGACGTAGAGAGACTTCTTGCTTTGATGTCAATGAAACATCCCATTCTGAATGATGGGGCAAAAATGGAGAGACTTGCCCTTCAGAGAATTTCTTGTCAGATTGCTGCCATCTCCATCCTATAAAAATTGTCACCAGTAAAACAGCAAGAAGCCCTGAGAGGATCTTGCTCTTGAATGTGAATTGTGTCATCATAGCCTCATGCCCCAAGAAAAAATTACAAGTACTCAGCACCCTATTGTAAAACGATTTGTTAAACTTCGCCAGGATAAATCATTTCGTAAAGAAGAAAAAAGCGTTGTTATTGTAGGGCTACGTCTTATTAAAGAAATTTCTTGTCAATTTCGCATTAAAACCCTGATTGTCGATAGAGATTTTCCTGGCATCTCAGCTGAAAAGGAAATTTTTGCCACAAGTGAGATTCTTAAAAAAATTACAGGGTTGCAAGAACCTGAAGGGGTTGCAGCTGAGATTGCTCTTCCAGAGAAAGGTCTTGTTGAAAACAATCAGTTTTTACTTGTTTTAGATGGGATTTCTGATCCAGGCAATCTTGGGACTCTTTTAAGAACAGCTCTTGCTCTAGGATGGGATGGTGTATTTTTAACACCTCATACAGCTGATCCTTTCAATGATAAGGCGATACGTGCAGCTAAAGGAGCCTGTTTTTTCTTACCGATTCAAGAAGGCTCTTATGAAGAACTCGAGCTCTTAATTAAAAAAAACAACATGACAACATATGTGGCAGACCTTAAAGGCAAACTCTTAAGTGATTGTCAAATTAAGTCTCCCTTGGCTTTGATTTTAGGCAGTGAATCTCATGGGCCTTCTTCGTGGTCTAAAAAACAAGGATCTGCTATCTCTATTCCTATGGGTAAAAATAGTGACTCGTTAAATGTGGCTACAGCAGGAGCTATTTTAATGTACCAATTAAAGAGTTGTTCATGAGCACAATTACATCTGTACAAGCTTTAGAAATCTTAGACTCTCGGGGAATGCCAACACTTGAAGTCATTGTCCAAACAGAAAATGGATCTATAGGAAAAGCAGCTGTTCCGTCAGGTGCGTCTACGGGAGAGCATGAAGCTCTTGAATTACGAGATGGTGATAAAACGCGTTATTTTGGGAAAGGTGTGACACAAGCCATCTCTCATGTGAAAGGTCCTCTTGCGACATGCGTTCTTAAGAAAAATGTCTGCGATCAAGAAAGCCTTGATCAGGCTCTGATAGAGGCTGATGGCACAGATAATAAATCCCGTTATGGAGCCAATGCTATACTGGGACTATCCCTTGCTATTGCAAAAGCTGCTGCTGCTTTTTCTTGCAAACCCCTCTATTGCTACTTGGGAGGTGATAAGGCTCAGCTTCTTCCTTGTCCTATGGTGAATATTATCAATGGAGGCGCACACGCAGATAATGGCCTTGATTTTCAAGAGTTCATGATTAGACCAAAAGGAGCTCTCTCTTTTCATGAAGCTTTAAGATCATCTGCTGAAGTGTTTCACTCTTTAAAAAGCCTTCTTAAAAAGAAAGGGTATACTGTGGCAGTCGGAGATGAGGGGGGATTTGCACCCAGGCTACGCTCTCATGAAGAGGCTCTTGATTTCATTATGAGTGCAATTGAACAAGCAGGTTATAGAGCAGGTCAAGACATTTCGCTTGCCATAGATTGTGCAGCCTCTGAGTTCTATGATGTGGCAACAAAAAAATATCGCTCTTGCTCATCTCAAGAACAAACTCACTATTTATTTAAGCTTTGTCAGAGTTATCCTATTGATTCGATTGAAGACCCTTTAGATCAAAATGATTGGGAAGGGTGGAAAGAGCTGACAAAAACCTTCAATAATAAGGTCCAGATAGTGGGGGATGATATCTTTGTCACAAATCCTCTATTCTTACAGAAGGGAATCAAAGAAGATGTGGCTAATGCTATTTTAATCAAACTCAATCAAATTGGCACTCTCACAGAGACACTTCAAACAATTAATCTGGCAAAAAAAGCAGGCTACGCAACTATCATCTCTCATAGATCAGGAGAAACAGAAGATACGACAATTGCCGATCTGTGTGTCGCTACAAGTTGTGGTCAAATCAAAACAGGCTCTCTATCACGCAGTGAGAGAGTTGCCAAATACAATCGTCTTCTTGAAATCGAAGCAGAGTTAGGGTCTAGAGCTGTTTTTGCTTCAGAGATGTAAAAAAACCTTTATTTATCAAGGGGATTATCTGTTTTTGACGCCAAAATGCTTTTTTTATCTTAGGGTGTTTATCTAAGGGGACATGTTTAGAGAAAAACCCTTCAACATCTTTTATTGTAAACACATTATCTTTCTTAACTAAAGACTCTAAGATGTAAGCTGGAACTTGTGATTGCACTCTATTTTCTTCGAGCAGTCTGAAGTGCTCTTGCAGAAGATCAAAAGCTCTCCCCCTCATCCGGACAGGGCCTAGATGTTCTTGTGGAACAACTCCATTTTTATCGACACGTAGGGGTAGTTTCAACTGCTCAAAAAAAGCATTTTGAGCCTTAGCCCATAAATGACCCCAATCGGCTCCTTCAATCACTTTTCCCAAAGAAATTTTTGGCATAAGATCTCGTGCTTTATGATCTTCTAATCCTAATCCACTTTTTTTAAATCTACGTGTCGTTATTAGAACATGAGCATGCCAATTGTGATTCTCTTTATCTGGAGCATGGATATCAATTTGAGCTCCGAGTCCGTGATTTACAAAATTCATTTTGACAAATTCTTTTGCAAGAGTGATACGATGTTTGAGAGTTATCTCTTTGTTATCAGGAAGTGCTAAAAGAAGTTCTATAGCAACCTGTGAGTTATATCTTTTCTCTTTTTGCTCAACTCTATTCCATAGAGTTTCTGGATTTTTAAATTCTAAATTAACATGATCTGGTAGCAAAATTTCATGAAAAATAGCAGGTTCTTTTAAAGACCAATCGTACTCTTTAGGTCCATAAATACAGTTGCCTTCAAATTTAACCTTACCTCTTAAATTATAAGCAGCTTTCGCACAGGCATTTTTACCTTCCGATCTTTTCACAAATTCTACTCTTGCAAATCCAATTGCCATATTCATTCCTAAAATCGAATTGTCATTTTTCTTGTTGAAAATCTAACACTTACAAATTGTCTTTGCATATTGCGTATTTCTTTAATTTTTATCAATTATTTTTGATGTCATACATTCGTTTTTACATGTCTATTTTTAGATATGCCTATGAAAAAAATGCATTTTTTGGAGGAACTTCTTCAAAAGAATGGAACTTTTTGATAAGATGTAAAATCAACAACAAATAACTTTTGGATTAACTGATAGTTAAAACGCACACTCTATTTCTTAAATCGAAAATTAAAAAAGGCATCTGAATTGAAAAACAAACCAAAACAGACAACTGAAAAACAAAAAACAAAAATTAGGGCTTTCAAGCCGCAAAAAACCTTAAAAAACCAGCAACTTGTTCTTGATTCTATTGTGTTGGTTTTTGAAAAAAATAAGATTCATCCAATTATTGATCTAATCGAAACGCATCTCAAATCAACGAATAAAAGTGCTTTTTCAAAAAAATTAGGCATTTCTAGAGCCACTTTATATGACATGCTAAGTGGTAACAAAAACCCGACTTTGCGTATTTTTGTCAATTGTGTCTATCAAGTATTGATTGACTTAGGGATGAAGCCCTACCGCAACTCTTCAAAAACTCTGAAATCTTCTCTTCCTGAAAAAACCATAAAAAGCAAAAAACTGATTCTTGAAGCCGTTGTTGAAGTTTTTAAAAAAAATCAAATCCCTCCTATGATAGAAATCATTAGAGCCTATCTTCAATCAAAAAACAAAAGTCTGTTTGCTAAAAATGTTGGCATCTCTAGAGCTACTCTGTATGACATGTTAAATGGCAAGAAAAACCCAACCTTGGGAGTTTTCATGCAATGCGTACATGTTATGATCAAGTAACTAAATTTTTCTTTCCAAGAATGTCTGATATATCATACACTACTATCAACACATATTTTCTAGCTTGTTTTAGTGAAAATAGTTGGAAGATAGTTTAAGTTAAACCTTTGCTCAAAAGAAACCTTGTTATTCTGTATTTTTAATCTGCAAGATTAGATTTCTTTGAGCTCTGAAAAAAAACGGGTATGAAAACAGAAGAAATCATTGAGAAAAAAGAAAAATTAGCCTTAAAGAAAGCTGTTTTAGAAAGAAGAGAGAAACTTCTGAGACAGAAAGAAAGAAAAATCAGACTAAGAGAGCTAATTAGATTAGGCGAATTGGTCTCGAAAGCCGGCATCAATCATTTGAGTGAAAATGCACTGTTTGGAGGCTTATTAGCATTAAAAGAAGAGTCTCAAAATTCCTTCACCTTAAGTAGATGGGAAAAAAATGGGGCTAGTGCTTTTGAAGCTGATGTTAGAAATAATCCTCAGCAACTTGCCATCTCTTTTAAACAAGAAAGTCCTGAAACAAAGATCCTTCTGAAAGAGAGGCAGTTTAAGCGTAATTCTTTTCGTAAAGAATGGTATGGCTATGGGAAAAAAGAAGAGCTAGAAGAACTCCTTAAAGGACACAACGCCACCATTGAGGTCATTTCTTCAAATCTACGAGAGAAAGAGTAAGCTTGTATGTAGTTCAATAGGTTTTTTACGTTCAGGAAAAGAAAATTCATGAACATGGCCAACTAAAGAGCCTACTCTAGAGATAGGATCGCCTGTAACGATATAAGCGTGTAGGGGAGCGCCATTGGCTTGTTTGCTCCATTTTCTCTTTATATGAGGGAAAAGTCCAGGAGCATTGAAAGAAATTGAAGGAATTATAGGATTCAATAGATGGCCATCAAAAATCACTGTATAAGAAACTAAAGCTCCGCCTAAACTATACCCCATAGCTCTAGCTTGTTTCCCTTGAAGCCATTTTTGAATAGTGTCTCTGGCATATTGATAAACGGAAAAACCAGGCCCTCTCA
>CAYUZN010000044.1:0-14636 GCA_964449295.1 uncultured bacterium
CTCTGACATAACACCTGAAGAGGTTCATTCCTGCTTCAAGAAATTCCGCCTCCACAAGATAACAGCTGACCAAAGTCGATAATATTTGAGAAAAAACCCTCCTCTTCTAATTCGTCTGTGACTCCATTCACATGAATCAGTACTGGACGTACTGAATATCCACGAGGAAAATTAAGCGCTTTAATTTTTTTGCGCATCTCTTTAATAATCTCCAATCCAATACGTTCTTTGTGAAATTTAATTTCACAAAGATAGAGTGTATTGAAACGCGTTTGGATTAAATAATCGATTTGGACACCCGATCTTTTCTTCGTAGCTTTCTGAAAGTAGGGGTTATCTATTTTAATTTCTTCTGGATGGATACCTAATATATGCTGGACTGCCTGGCGATTGTTGAGAACTAGATTTTCAAATTGCAGACCCATGATAGTTGTCCATCCAACTGGCAATAGATTACGGTTTTGTTGAATACTGGGTTTATTCGGTTCAATATAACGCAAATAAAATCTCAGATAATTATCACAAAGACGATAGTGACTTAGCTTGGAAAATGCACCTGACTTCAAACTCCACGTATAATCACGAGACAAATAGCCAGTTTTTACAAGATCCTCTAGATACCCACTGTACATGCCGCTTTTATCTGCTTCGATTGATTTTAGTATAGTTTCTTGATCTGCTGACCTTTCAGCTAAACTTTCAACAATTTTTTTATATGCAGGTGCACGTGATCCAAACACATCGGAAAAAATACGATCAAATTCTAGAAATAAAATGCCTTCTTTACGAAAGCATAATCTCCGAATATTCTCTTCAGCAGATAGCTTTGGATTAATAGATTCAAGGTAAAGAGGCACTCCTCCTGTAATACTAAGCACCTTAAATTTTTCTAAAGCAGAAATACGTTTTTCAACAGGACTCCAAAAGTGATTGCATTGATACAGTGGGAGTTCTTGCAAGACAATATCTAAAGCAATTCGACCAAAAAAACCAGTGCTGCGCAGTATGTGTTTTTCAATCCATGCCGACATTGATCCGCTCAATAATAGAACCAATCGGGGATTTTTCTTAAAATGCAAATCCCATGCCGTTTTAAGTTTTCCTAAAAAAGCTGGATCTAAAGATCCCATCCAATTAATTTCATCTAAAACTATCAACACTCTTCCTTGCTTAGTAGTCCTACTTAAAGCATCAAAAATAAAATCCCAGTCATCAAAACGTAAAGAAAATTGACCTGTTTGCCTTTCAAGTTCGTTCACAAAATGACGGCGTTGAATGTCAGCAGTCACACCTTCTTCTGGTGGCAGCCCCACAAACGTTAAGCGCTTCTCAAAGAATTCTCCAAATTTTTCTGCAAGACGGCTTTTTCCTATACGCCGCCGTCCTCGCAAAACAACTAAACGAGCCACCTTTGAATCTTGAAGCTCTTTCAGCATGTCTAATTCTCTCTCACGACCATAAAATGGATCTTTCACAATTTCACCAAATTGGATATTTGCTTTTTAGTGTAACTTATCTCAGCTTACATCATTACACCAAATTAAACAATTCCATTTTGGTGTAATGATAAAAAATCTATAAGTATTTGATTTTAAATAATTAAAGTAAACACTAGACAAAAATACAGTTTACAAATAAACTTTCTCCCAATGACTTTTTTGAAAAACCCTCAGATTGAAATGTTTGACCTTCTTTACTTGATAGATAATTCATGTTCTCTTCCTGGATCTTTGTCTCGATTAAGATCTAAGTCGGTGTGAGCAAAAGGAGAGTCGAGCAAGAATTCTCCTAAAGATATTTGTGACCTATGAATTTTTTCAGATTCTTTATGTTTAACTCTTTGAGAAGAGTTCTGTTTTTGTTCTTGTCTATAAATTTTCGACATAAACCTCCTTCAAATACAGTCTTTTGTCAATTGACTAGGGCCTCAACTAGGGCCTCAACTAGGGCCTCAACTAGGGCCTTTTTTTATGTCAAACTTTTGTCCTTTTGTATATTTTTGTAATCTACTATTAGGTTTCTTAGGTATTGTATAAGCAATAACCTTTCCCTTAAGTAAATGTTGTAGCAACTTCTTTAATCCTCCAGACATATGCTTATGTCCCAGATGTTTGACTAATTCTGATTTAGATACAGCACCTTTTTCTAATAACTTGAGCAATTTATCTTCTATTGACTCAGGCCTCAACTCGGGCTCCGACTCAGGCCTTTTCTGTTCTTCTAACATTCCTTCTTTAAGAAAAATCGTTGATGGAAAAAATGTTGTGACAACTGATTGTGTTTGAACTTCCCATGTTGGTCTTGGATTGTTATTTTCTTGACACCACTCAATAATACTCAGTGTTCCCATTCCCCATTTTTCAATCACTCCTGCTCGATAAAATACACTAGCAACAATCGGATTCCAGGGTTTAGACTCATGAGGAACAGCCAATTTTTCTGGAGTCATATCAAAATTGAGACATCCTGGATTAACAATGCCCAAATGATCATCATACATCGCAATAGACACGGCTCCTCCAGGAGTTGTGTAATCTCTATGACATATGGCATTAGCAACAGCTTCTCTAATGGCAAGAGGAGGATAAAGAGGATAATCTTTTCGCATGATTTTTCCTGGTATTAATCTGCCAGTAATCGGTATATGATCTAAGAGAAATAGTTCGCTACGTCTCAAAAGATCAAAGGCATGACCCCAGTACTCTCGATTATCCATAAAACCACTCAGCCGATCAGAACCTCTAAAACGAGCTAACCTAAGAACAAGTTGAGGATAGCTCGAAAAAAGTCTTTCGCTTTTTCCATACAAAACAACTGCTGCATTAATAAGACGTCTATCATCAAAAAGCCCTAATCCACGAAGAATAGCTTCTGAATCAGTATGAGGTGGCTGCTTCATCCGTCCCAATTTGATCGCATTTTGCAGAGTGATTTGAATCTCTTCCTCATCTAGATCTTTAACCGTTACCCAGTCAGGAGCAACTTCATTTTCCCACCTACGATGTGCATGAAATTTATATAAAATACGTTTCTCATACTCTTCTCTAGGCATAACTTGTGTGATAGGGCCATGCCTGATATATGGTCTTCCATCATAGCAATATGTTCCCATTTTCCCAGAAACACGAATGGCAATAATGGCTTTACTATTTCCAAGAGCAACTGTTTCAATTTCAGGAAATACAGGCGGTTCAATGCGCCTTATCTCAATAGCAATGTCTTCCAATGTTTTAGCTGTGACTTGCTGTCCTAACATCTCTCCTTTATCAGAAACACCAAAAAGAACAAATCCCCCAATTCCATTAAGAAAAGCACAGACAGCTTTTGCAGCTTCAGTTCTCTGACCCGTTGTCTTTTTAAACTCAAGAGTTGTTGACTCACCTTGCGCAATGATTTTCTGAAGTTCTTCTAAATGCATATAAAAAATGATTCCTAGCTTTTATGGAATTACGACAGTTTGTCTTGATAGCTTTTTGACGTCTATTAAGACTGAAGTATAGTGATGAGCAGTATGAGCATGAAATAAATATCCTTCAACCGCGATTTCCTGATTAATATTATCATTGCAAAAAAATTTCATTTCTTCGCTAAGACAAAGAGTCACTTCACAAGGATTAGGCCAACTAGAAGCATTTGTCAGCTCTAACATAGACATGTTTTTAACGATCTCAAATGATTCTTTATCCAATTTTAATATCCAACAATCATCTGCTCTATCCCCATCTGGTATGGAAGAATATTCAGGAGGACCAGGGTATGTTTTTGAAGTAAGAGTTCCTTGAAGGGTAATGTTTTTTTCTCTTGGTTTAAGAAAATAGAAAAAGAAAAGCGCTGCAACAAAAATCACCAAAATCAATCCAAACGTGTAGCACAACCATTTCATACTTATGAAATTACCTCAAATCGATTACTCCCAAATTCAGGACGTAAATACGTATGCCCCGTTTTCAAATGGACAATAACAGCGTGTAGTTCACCTTCTTGAGCCAATTTGAGAGCCTTATTTTTGACTATCCAAATCTGCTCTCCTTTCTTCTTAATCCGATACTCAATGATTACGCCATGTTTTTTATGAACACCTGAGATGTACCATTTTTCACTGCATATTTATTTACACCATCACCTGCCTCACCTATTGAACGACGACTTTTTCCTCTGCTATAAGGGCTTGATAACAAATTTCCTGGATTATTACACCTCCAAGCTCTTGATCCACCGCTACGAATTGTCATATTCCCTTTTTCGTCAAAATACTGAACCGTAAATTTTGCTTTATTATCTCCATAATTAGCTAAACCTACACTAGCTTTCACAAAAACCATAGAATTTCCTTCCTATTATTTTTCAGGTTTTCTTAGACTTAAGCGGTATCCTCTCAAGGAATCCTTAAAATAATAAATCTAAAATATTTTAAAGATATAACATACACAAAAATATTCGATAAGACGATTAAAAAAACTTACCTCATGCACTGTGTAATCTCTACATCAACAAGAGCTCTTGATACTGCCTCATCAGATCGCGGTATTTAGCAGCATCCTCGAAGCGAAATTCCTTGGCAGCTTTTTTCATCTCAGCTTCATATTCTTGTGCTTTATCAGCTGCTTCTTCGTGTGTGAGATGAGAGGGGATCTCATCACTTTCTTCTTTGAGAGTCTCTACAACTTCACCAAATGTTTCAGCTAGATTTTGGGTAGCAGATCTTTTAGTTGTTGTGGGAGTGATGCCGTGTTTAGCATTGTACTCTTCTTGGATAAGCCTTCTTGCGCGTGTGATATCAAGTGTCTTTTGAATCGATTTGGTGATAGTATCGGCATACATCACAACTCTACCATCGAGATTTCTAGCAGCTCTACCACAGGTCTGGATGAGGGCTGTCTCACTGCGCAAAAAACCTTCTTTGTCGGCATCTAAGATGGCAACAAGAGCCACCTCTGGGATATCAAGCCCTTCTCGCAAGAGATTGATACCGACAAGCACATCGACAACACCGAGGCGCAAATTGTTAATGATTTGAACACGCTCTAGGGTGTCGATATCGGAATGCAGATAGGTAGCTTTGATGCCGATTTCTTTGAGATATTTGGTGAGATCTTCTGAGAGTTTTTTTGTGAGTGTTGTGACAAGAACTCTCTCTTTTTTCTGAAGGGCTTTTTGGATTTCTTCCAGACAATCATCGACTTGATTTAAGGCAGGCCGTACATCGATCACAGGATCTAAAAGACCTGTCGGACGGATGATCTGCTCCACAACCTCTCCGCCTGCTTCTCTGATTTCCCAAGCGCTCGGTGTTGCCGACACATAAATGACTTGATGTAGACGTGTGTAAAATTCTTCAAATTTAAGAGGGCGATTATCAAAAGCAGAGGGGAGTCTAAAACCAAATTCAATAAGTGTTGATTTACGCGCTCTATCTCCATTGTACATCGCATGCACTTGAGGCAGTGTTTGGTGAGATTCATCGATAAAGAGTAAAAAATCTCTAGGGAAATAATCTAATAAGCAAGGGGGAGGATCGCCTGCGTGCCTCCCGCTAAAATGACGAGAGTAATTTTCTATCCCTTTGCAAAATCCTATTTGCTTCATCATCTCAAGATCGTATTTGGTTCTCTCTTGAATGCGTTGCAGCTCGATGAATCGTTTTTCTTTGTCAAAAAAAGCAGCTCTGTCTTTGAGTTCTTGCTCAATTGTATCAATTGCTTGAAAACGAACTTCTTCAGGAGTCACGTGATGCGAGCCTGGAAAAATTGAGATATGCTCAAGACGTTTTTTCACAACTCCTGTCAGAGGATCAATGGCGCTAATACGTTCAATCTCATCTCCAAAAAATTCTATGCGATAAGCAATTTCCTCTTCATAGGCTGGCATGATCTCTAAGACATCACCTCTCACTCTAAATGTCGTACGAGAAAGATCAAAATCATTGCGTTTATAATGCATCTGAACCAAATGAAATAACACATCATCGCGCTTCCTTTCTTCTCCCACTTTAAGAGAGAGTTGCATCTTACTATAGTATTCAGGAAGACCTAACCCATAGATACAAGAGACAGAGGCAACAATGATGACATCTGATCTTTCAATAAGAGAGCGTGTGGCAGACAGACGCATTCTATCGATTTGATCGTTGATAGCCATATCTTTTTCAATATAAGTGTCTGTTCTTGGGATGTAGGCCTCTGGTTGATAGTAGTCATAATAAGAGACAAAGTATTCAACAGCATTCTCTGGGAAAAACAACTTAAATTCTTGATAGAGTTGAGCTGCAAGCGTCTTGTTGTGAGCCAAAATAAGTGCAGGTCTATTTACTTTGGCAATCACACTGGCCATAGTGAATGTTTTTCCAGAACCTGTGATGCCCAAAAGCACTTGTGACTGCTTCCCTTCGATCACACCGGAGGTCAATTTATCGATCGCTTGAGGCTGATCTCCCTTGGGAGTCATCTCTGTATGTAATTTAAACATATTGATAGAGTTGAAAGAAGAAGATGAAAAGAGCAAATAACATCATGACAACAAGCATAGGTTTTCCTCCACAGACACGATAAGGGGAGTGTATTTTTTTATAGTATCTGCCTATCCAAGCCATAGTTATAGGCAGTATGCCAAAAAGAGTGACAGCACATATCCCACCTGCGAAATTAAGTGCTTTGATAAATAAATTGGGATAGATAAGTGAGAAAAAAAGTGGTGGAAAAAGTGTTAAAAAACAAATATAGATATTTTCATGTTTTTTCTTCTCTACCTTCAAAGCGTCTGTCAAAAAATGCACAAGAGCGAGTGTTTGCGCAAGAAATGAGGTCAAAAGTGCAAAAAAAGCAAGTGCTTCAGCACATGTGCTCACCCATGATATCCCTAGTACACCAGCTACCGCATCAGATGCCTGCCTTCCCTCCATCAAACTTTCTTTTAACCCCCATTTTCCTTCTATAGGGACGATCCCCAAAACAATCACTTCCCAGATCAGATAGATGACAAGAGCCAACAGACTGCCGCCAAACAAAATAGAGCGCACTCTCTTAATATCTCCTTTCATATAAGAAACAAGGGTAGGGATCATATTATGATAGCCAAAGGCTATGATAAGGACTGGCAGCCCCATTAATGCGTATTTGGGTTCTGCTCTGAGCAGTTTTTCTGGTTCGACATACTGAACGCCCAGAAAAACCATAGCGAGATAAGCAAAAATTTTCCCAAACATAAGAACGCGATTCCAATGATCGACTGTTTTTGTGCCAAAAAAAACAACAAGTCCACAGAGCGCAGCAAACATCAAAGACCCTGCCCAAGCGGGGATGTGCTTAGAGAACAGAACACCGAAATATGTCGATCCCAAGCCACCACTGCCAGAAATATAAGCAACTAGTAAAGAATAGAAGAGAAATAAGTAAATTGTGCCACACAAAATCTTGCCAATTTTTCCCAAAATATGCTCTGCCATCGATGTCATGTTCACGCCATACTTAAACCACCCATTGACTTCTACAAGCAGAAGACCTGTCACTCTCATAAAACCCCAGGCACACATAAACATGAGCAAAGAAGGAAAAAATCCTGACATACCCGTCAAAACAGGAAGTGCTAACATGCCAGCTCCAATACAGCTGCCACCTACAAGAAGAAAGCCCCCTAAATAACTGCCTTGTTTTTGTATAGACATTAGACCCGTGTAGTTTGTTGTTTCTCTTCTTTTTTCATTTCTTGCTCCAATCTACCTAAGATACAGTTATCAAAATTGACAAACTTGAAAAATCTTTTAAACTCTGGAATCACTTCAAAAACTCGTTTAGCAAGTTCCTGAGCAATATGCCGATAACCAGCATGTCCTTGAGGCGATGACCGCAATTCACACAACCATTGTAAAGCACGCAAGTTTATATGGAAATACCAATGAGTATTATAGGCCATAGGAACAACATACTGAGCCTCTTCTGGCAGCTCTCTTGCAATGATGTCGTATGTTTTTTTGGCATCTTCCAAGGCGCGCACATACTCTTCTTCGATAACCGTACCCTTTATCTCTTCAGGAATATGATACCCAAAATCGCATGTCAAAAATTGCCTGTCTTGAGTGAGCATTCTATGCCTTTGAAGATCTCTATACAATCCGAAATCCGCTAAAATCTCAAATGTAAACGTTGCATGTTCAAGAGCTCTGGGAGATTTATGTCTGCGATTTTCTCTGTTGAGGCAGGCCCCATCTAAAATAGCTTCTAACTCTTCTTTAGGCAGTTTTCTGCAATATTCCTGCAATTCTAAAAGGCTGACATTCGTATGCTCAAAAAGAAGAGCTGCTGCTACTTGGTAAAGACTATCAGGATCGTAAGATATCAACTTGACACCAGGGATTCTCATCTTTTGGAGAAAAATAGAATGTTTATAACTCATCTCTTTAATGTTTTCTGTCATTTTTTCTCTAAATGCAGCAAAGCCTTTCTGATGTTTATGACCCCTTTCTGCTCGTGTGACAAAAGAAGGAATCTCTTGAGAGAGTTCACCATGAATCTTTTTTCCTAGATTACGCAGTTCAGAAAAATTATGACAGTTCAGTTTTTGAATAAGACCTTCAAAAAATCTTCCGTTACCATAAAGACCCATACTGGTAAGTGTGCTAGCAGGAAGAAGGCCTCTCAAGCAATCAAGCACTTTACAACGAATAGAGGCTCTATAAGCTCCTGGTGTTTCGTTAAGCCCTTTAGGAACTCTTGTCTCCATGATTTCAGTCAGAGGAGGAATTAATCTTGAATAAGTATCAAATAGAGCATTGCATGTATCCAAATAATAAGTGCGATAAGCAGATGTCATGATCACCTGCTCTTTATAGAAAAGATACTCTCCTCGAAATTTTTGATCGAAATAAACGTACCTAGTCGATTTCTCAAGAGGAGAGCCCCCAATCCTGCTATCTTCGACAAATTTGGCTGCCAGCATTGAAATATTTTCTAAGGCAAGATGAGCTCCTCCTAGTTCTCCAATCGAATCATCACCATAGCCATCTAAAATATTATCATAAAATTTTTGCGCTTCCTTAATAGCTAAACTCTGATTTTCAACATCTTTGCCGTCTTCTGTTTTATTCATACTGACAATAGCAGAAAAGGCTGCATCTTCTTGAGAAATGAAATCCCTGAGAAGCAAAGAGCGCAATCCTAAAACAGACCTCGAATATTTAGAAAAAAGAGCACCTTTAATCACTTCTGGCAAGTTACGTAAGACAAAAACATTACTCACCGTATTTGTCACATAACGCTTTAAAATAGCTCTTTGAGCATCTGTAAACTCTTCGTAGTTTTCATCCATGCAACCCTCCCTTTTTAAGTGAGAGTCTCATATTTCCACGTCTCCAATCAAGAAAAAAACATTCTTTTATAAGCCTTCAAGCCAATCTTTCAGATCGATCACTCTGTAAAGAAGCGGGCTTTCCTCTATTTTAGAAGAAACTCCTCCGATATGGAAAAGAGCTATTGCCTTGCCAAATCCACTTGGCACTGCCAGAGCCTCACTTTTTTCTTTCAATTCATTTAAAACGGATGAGCTAAGTTCGTTCTTGCTAAATTTAAATTCGCAAATGATCACAGTATTCATCTTGGTTTGGATGAGATAATCAATCTGGCATCCCTTATTTCTTGTGGTGGGAGTTTGAATAAAGGGATTATCACGAACAACTACTGAAGGGTCAATTCCTAACATTTGAAATAGAAATTCCCGATTAGCTAGCAAAAGGCTTTCCAATTGAAAACCCATAATTGAATCCCATGCTGGAATCTGTCCAGCTCCAGCTTTCTTGTAAGATCCTTGCTCAATGAGATCTCGATAAGGATCAACATATTTCAATTGGAAACGCAAAAAGCAATCACTGAGACGATAAAGTGTCTGTTTCCCAAGAGATCCTTTTTTTAAAGACCACTGGTAGTGGGCTGAAATGAAACCTGCTGCAACCAAATTCTTGCAATAATCACTTAAAGTGCCTCCCTCCTTTAACTTAAGAAGATCGCGTATTTCCTGCCTTGTTTTCATCCCATCTATAAGAGTCTGCAAAATTCTGCGGTAGATATCTCCCTTGCGTTTAAAGAGATCGTGGAAAATTGTTTGAACTTCATTGATCAGTTGACTGGCTGGCTCAAAACAAAGCTCATAGATATTTTGATCAGCGCTTTCTTTAGGATCGATGAGATCAAGATACCAAGGAACACCACCCGTAACGGATAAGATTTTTAAAACCTCATACATTGAACCAGAAAATTCCTTCTTTCTAAGAAAGAGAACAGATTCTTGAATAGAGAGGGGCTTTAAATGGATGACAAGAGCAATCCTTCCCACAAATCCTGTGCTTTGCAAGATATTTTTCTCTATCCATATTGAAATAGAGCTGCAAAGAATGAGCAGCAACCCTTCTTTTTGACTTCCCTCCTGGTCCCACCAGGTTTTTAAAGAACCTAAAAAACTTGGGTCTAACTCTCCCATCCAAGAGACTTCATCTAATAAGACAATCACTTCTTCTTGATTAATCTGAGCCCCTAAAAATCTGAATGCATCTGACCACGTAGAGAAAGTAACACGTGGCAATCTCAGCTGCACACATAGCTGATCTGCAAACTCATCTCTCTGCTTCTGCTCAGTCATTCCAGGCACAGGTGGAAGCCCCGATAAAGAAATAAGCTTTTTTCCTTTGGCAAACTCCTGCACAAGTCGGCTTTTGCCCACCCTTCTACGGCCCTTAATGACCACAAGTGACGCCTGTTTTAGCCTTTTGAGCCTTGCAAGACGGCGCAACTCTTGCTTTCTTCCTAGAAAAAGACCCATACAGTCTCCCATTATAGACAAATGTAGCTTTTGGGATAATTTAGAACAAGTCCATTTTATCCCAAAACAGACAAATGCATGTTTTGGGATAAAATAATCAAGCTCGCTAACATCCCGAATTAGACAATATATATAAATAATTTGAATTAATTAATCCTTTCTCTCAAGGCGCAAAATTGGATAAAGCCGTTTGCCTGTTTCTGCGAAGGCCCCCACATCGCGCAGCCAAGCCGACATGGCGTAACCTATTTGGTTCCTACTACTTTTTTTAAGGAAAAAATCTAAAGGAATCACGAACGCAAATCCTTTGTCATAGTAGATTCTGCCATTGATTTTATCATGTCCATTGGTAACCGTACACCAAAGAGAGCCTCTAAATCCAGAAGGAAACCATCTCGTAATCTCAAACCTGGCTCCTCTATCTTTAGCCAGAAATTGCCCTGCCATAATTTTAAGATCTAAATCGAGCGGTTTAAAGGTGTAGTAAAGGTCTAGGAAGTATTGAACTCCAATAAAATGTTCATAGTGAGGCACTCGTCCGTCTAATTTACGTACCTTGCGTGTGAATCCAAGACCATGATAACGCCTCTTAAGGACGGTGGCTTCTTCAATGCCAATGGCCCAGTTTGACTTGACAGGACAATATAAAAGTTCAAGCGCTTCTCCTCCATAGGCAGGCTCAAAATAGCCTCCTGCTAAACGGCAAAACCATCCCTTGCCTAAGTTCCAACTTTTTTGAAGATAGGCCATTTCCAAAGCGACTGTATGTGTTTGATAATAACTGAGACTATCAGTGCGCACATTGAGTAGTTGTGATGGGTTAATCCGATCAATTGTACTGGCACGAAACTTGCTTGAAAGAGCATCGTAGGCAACTTGCGCTTGATAGTAGACTTGATCAGCAATATAGCCTTCAGGTGTTAACACAACGGCTAAATTATATTTCATTTTTCCTGTTGAGCTTCCAAAAAAGTTAATCATGCGAGGTTTTAAAGAGATATCCCAAATCGATTTTTTACGTCTAAAGAGTTGTTCATCAGAAGAAGGGGGAGAAATCACCTCTCTCATAGGGGAAAGAGTGGCCATTTCAAACTGCCCTATTAATCTCTGACGATAACGAAAAAGGTCTTCTGTACGAAATAGATAGCTATGACACAGAAGCCCTGTTGCCTCAACTGTGACAATGACGTCTTTCACATCTGACGGAACAAGTGCCGCAAGAACCCTTTCTATCCTTTCTCTCAATTCAGGCTCTTCTCTGTAAGCATTGTTGATGATTTTGATCCACAAACTTTTCTCTTGCGAGAGATAGACGCTATAGAGATCAAGCCCTTGTCTTTCGAATGTGTACGCAAGCTCTTGCGCAAAGACGTATTTGGGACGCACAACACCTAGAGGCTCTGTATCTATCGGTGATTTATACAGAGGTGGGTCATCCACTTTTGCAAAAAAGCCCTGGCTCGATCCAAAAGGATAACGCAGCGATCCTGAAACTCCAAAATGATCGCCCCTGAGATAATATGTGCTGACTTGAAGAGAGTCTCCCAAAAGATAGGTCAAACCACTATTGATGCGATTTTTAACATCTCTTCCTAGAGGATGTTCTCCTGGACTGTTTTTGTAATCGATAGCGTCATACTCGGCAACTAGGGAAATGTTTTTTAAAACTGGAATGCTCGTTTGCCTCAAAGGTGTCCAAGCAATCCCTCCGAACCATCCTTTGATTCTTTTTTTTCCCCATCCTAAAGTGGCTTCTAAATTTGCTAAGTTCCATTTTTTGGTCATCAATATGTACTCAGCATTGAATCTCTTTGTCCCAATAAAGTCTTCAAATCCTATCGCAAAAACAGGCAAGCTAGCAAATCCATCTTTGGGCAGATTAAACGATAGTTTGACATTACCTGTGCGTTCAGCATCATCACCAAAGCCTTCACTGCCAAATGTCGGCTCCAAAACACCTGTGTAGACTCGGTAATTTGCCGATAGTTCAACGTGCTCGAAAAACTGAAAGTTTAGTCCATAAATGTTGTAAGGATGAACTCTGGCAGCTCCTATGCCAATGTCTCCTTCTTTTGCCATTCTGGCAGATGGCATATTCCAATACCCTCCCATCATGGAAAAATTATAGAAAAAAGGAAGATCGTCGTTTAATTGTTTATCGATTTCAGAGACTACAGCAAGATCGCGAAAAAGATCTGAGCCCTCGTCTGCATAAGCTAAAGAATACAAACAAAGAAAAAAGGTAATTGCAACTTTATTGGGTATAGAGAGCATCGTGAACCAGGTGATCCAGTTTGGATGTCAAAGTTTCTGATGTGAGCACCTTAATAGCAAGAAAAAAATCTTCATTTAAATCATAGGAGTGTTATCATTTGTGCTTTAAGGATGATCACTATGTTAAATTTGTTAGTTTTATTTTTGATAGGTTTATGTTCAGCACATGCAGAAGATATTCATCTAACGTGCGATATTGTTAAACCAGACGGAGTGATTTTAGAAAAAACCTACGATCTAGGAGGAATCCTTTCCTCACTTGAATCTTCCGATGGCTCGATCTCTTACTCTTACACTTATAATCCTGAAGAACATACAATTGAAATTTATGATCACACTCTAGATCGGAGCACAAAAAGAGTGTACGATTCTTCGGGAAATCTGCTTCAAGAAACTCTTCTCTCAGGCTTTACCATTTCAAAAACTTATGATTCTGAAGGAAAACTGCACTCTCTAAAATTCCCCGATAACTCTTATGTCACTTATGAGTATGATACAGATTATTTAAAGGCTATTCATCGCTACGATAAACGGGGAGAAAAACTCTACACTCATCGTTATACAAAATACACTACTGAAGGAAAACTGCTATCTCAAGATTTGATAGGAGGTCTAGGAGCCGTTGATTTTTCTTTTGATGGTGAAGGAAAAAGAGTGAAAACATCATCTCTTTATTTATCTCAAGAAATTATCACGTACGATCAGCTGGAAAACATTCAACAACTGAAACACAACACTACCCTAAGAGAATTTTTTTATGATGACAAATCAAGACTCATCAAAGAAACAGGTCAATTAACACATACTTATGGCTATGATGATCGTGACAACATTATATACAAAAACGATCAATCTTATAGCGCAAATGCTCTAAATCAACTCTTAGATACATTTCAATATGATCTGAACGGCAATCCGATTGTCTCGTCAGACGGCACTCATTATGCTTATGACGCTCTTAATCGCCTTATATCTGTCGAACAGGGTGATCGTAAAATCCTGTTCACCTACGATGCTTTCCACCGCCTAATGTCTAAAACAACCATCACCTCTTCATCTCAAAAAACGATCTTCTTTCTCTATGATGAACAAAATGAAATTGGAACTATAGACTCATCAGGAGAGATTATAGAGCTTCGTATTTTAGCACCTTTTTCGTCTGTCGAAGCAGAAAGAGCCGTAGCCTTTGAATTGTCTGGCAAAGTTTACGCCCCCATCTATGATCTTTTTGGGAATGTTGCCAAACTCATACCTTTGTCTGGTTCTGATATAGAGACTTTCGACTACAACGCTTTTGGAGAAGAAACTCTTTCTTCTTCAAAAAACCCTTGGCGTCTTTTCTCTAAACGATTTGATCAAGAGTCTCAGCTTTATTACTTTGGAAGAAGATTCTATGATCCTTGTTTAGGAAGATGGTTGACACCTGATCCCGCAGGATTAGGCGACCTCAATTTGTACACTTATCTTTGCAATAATCCTTATACATATCTCGATTTGCAAGGCCTTAAATCTCATAAACGCTTATCTTTGTTCACAGTCAATAACTGGAAGTGGTTGCC
>CAYUZN010000045.1:0-14510 GCA_964449295.1 uncultured bacterium
CAATTTGGTAATAATATAGTTGAAAAAAAACAAATGGATTTTAGTGGCTTTGATAATTTGGGAGAAGTTGCTGATAAGATAGGTGAAGAAAAAAAAGCAGGCCGATTCAAAATGTTCAAAGATATAGCATTTGGTGTAGGTATCACTCTGGGAGCTTTTGGTTTTATATGTGCTGTAGCGAAAGATGAGATTGATGAAGCAAGCGAACAAGGGATTGAAGCGGATGTATTAGCTGATTCTAGGAACCATGATATGAGTTTTAAAGAATTAACATTACAATAATAAAAATAGCAAAATGTGATAACATTTATTCCTATAAAGGAGAATATAAAAATGTCAATAAGGGTTAATGAATTAAAAGATACAACTCAGATACCAGAGAAAGCATTGTTTCAAGGTGTGAGTGATGCTTTTAGAAGGGTTGTGGGGCTTGTGAAGTCGGTTACAGGTTATCTTTTTTATAGGCTTTTTTGTCTTGGAAGCTCAAAACATGAGCTCTTAGGTCGTATACAGTATGCGGTCATGAAAGAAAATGCTTCGGAAAGAGTGTTTAATCATATTATTATAAAGAAGGCCAATCATTGGTTGCAAGATAGGTACAAAGATCAAGATTGGCAAAAAAGTTATGTTTGTTTGCAAGATGGGTACAAAGGTCAAGATTGGCAAAAAATAGATGCAACAAAAAAAATAATTTTTATGCCTGTGGTTTTGAAACGATCTGCTATTAATCATATGGTCATGGTTGTCTATAATGAATATAGAAAAGAATTAGAAATTTATGATCCTCAGGCAAAGCCTTTAGAAGATCTTCTGAAAGAAAAATTGTTATGTTCAAGAGATCTATCACCAAATATAAAAGTTAGAACTCTCGAAGATTATATTAATCAAAAAATAGGTAGCTTGGCTATCAACACTTTGAGGACAAATCATATAAGACAGCAATATGACATCCATAGTTGTGGCATGTTTGCAGCAACTTATATGTGTAAACGTCTAGAAGGCGTCTTAGCAAAAGACATTATGGAAGAAGGAAAGCTCACAATAACAGACGTTAATGAGCTAAGAAAAAGTATGGTAGCGGAGTTTGACCGAGTATGAATTTAAGAGCCATACAAGATACGTGGTATTCATACACAAATGAAAAGACTCATCCTTACATCAATCAGGGTGTTCAGCTTGCCATAGAGGGAGTTACCAGCTACTGTACTTTAAGGGCAACTTCTCGGAAAAACCCTTGTTATGGAGCTATGGCTATCGTCGGCATGAGTGGTATGCAATGCTTAGTGCTTGGGTTTGTTGCAAATAAAATAGCGTGTTATGTGCTTCCTCGACTTCAAGGGACCTATATTTATGATTGTATTCTATACTATCTAGAATTTCCAGATCTATTGACGAAAAAAATTTATGAAACGTTTGAAATAAAACACGATAGACTTTCCCTAGAAAAAAAGGGTTGTTCACTTGTGGCATCACAAGCTTTATCTTTTTTCAGTACACAGATCTTGTCTCAATTTGGCATTGTGTTTAGTTGGAAAATGACGGTTGGAAATTTTCTTATTAATGTGACCTTGAACAATTTGCTTTTATCACACAAAGATGCCGACAACTTTAGGTGTGTTTGAATTTAAAAAAATCTCTTTAATTGCCAGCTTTTTGTATCTTCGTTATAAGCTCTTTGAACAGGGAGATTTTAAACATGGATACAATGAAAGAAAAGGTGAGTTATTGCATTGGGCTGGAAACGGTAAAAAATTTACTCCGTCAGTTCTCAGATGTCGATGCTCAGTGTTTATTGAATGGGATCAATGATGCTTTATTTAATAAAGCACAAAAACTAGCCCAAGAAGAAGTTGCCTCTATCATGCAAGCGCTGAAGGCCCAAGTTGAGAATCAGCAGCGTGAATTTATCACAAAACTCTCAGAACACAACCGAAAGGAAGGGGAAGCCTTTTTAAGTAAAAATAAAGAGGAAGAGGGTGTCACCACCTTAAGTTCAGGCTTGCAATATAAAGTTCTTGAGAAAGGTGATGGAGCGAAACCAACGCCTGTTGATACGGTGACTGTCCACTACCGCGGCAGGTTTATCGATGGTAGAATTTTTGATAGCTCGTATGAAAGAGGAAAACCTCATGTATTTCCTGTGAACCGAGTGATTGCAGGATGGTCTGAAGCGCTTCAACTCATGCGTGTAGGGGATAAGTGGACTCTTGTTGTCCCTCATTACTTAGCTTATGGAGAAGCCGGCTATGGTAATGAAATTGCTCCTTGCTCAACATTGATT
Source organism: uncultured bacterium (assembly GCA_964449295.1). Classification (GTDB taxonomy): domain Bacteria; phylum Chlamydiota; class Chlamydiia; order Chlamydiales; family Rhabdochlamydiaceae; genus CANJJB01. Next base: position 2,282 of record CAYUZN010000045.1, read on the forward strand.
TTTGAAATGGAACTTTTAGGAATCAATGATGACATGGTGTCTGAAGGGTAAATCTATCTTAAGGGGGACTTTTCAAGTTCCCCCCTCTAAATCTCATACGATGAGAGCGATTCTATTTGCAACTCTAGCAGATGGAAAATCGCTTATTCGTAATTATCTTCAGTCTCCTGATACAGAGTCTATGATTAAAGCCTGTAGACTTATGGGCGCTGACATAGCGGTCTTTGAAGATTATCTAGAAATTAAAGGGCATTTAAGACCTCCCGAAGATGTCATTGATGCAGGAAATTCTGGTCAAATTTTGCGTTTTATAGGAGCTGTTTTAGCGCTTTTTTCAAGCTATGGTGTTGTAACAGGGGATCGTTCGATCCGTCATTCTAGGCCTGTTAAACCGCTTTTAGAAGGGTTGTCACAGTGGGGAGCTTTGGCTGTTTCTGCCAAAAACAATGGACAAGCTCCCATCATTATCAAAGGGCCTCTGAAGGGTGGTTTTGCCTGCATAGATGGGGAAGATTCACAGCCTGTTTCAGGGCTTCTCATAGCAGCTGCTTTTGCACAGGCACCCACAGAACTTGTCGTCAAAAATCCAGGGGAAAAACCTTGGGTGGGTTTGACGCTGGCTTGGTTTGATCGTTTAGGCATCAAATATCACAACGAGAATTTTGAAAAATACACTCTTCCTGGAAACTCTTCTATTAAGGGTTTTGAGTATACAGTTCCATGCGATTTGAGCTCAGCAACTTACCCTATTGCAGCTGCCATTGTGAGTCAGTCTGAGCTTCACTTAAAGAACATCGATATGAACGATGTGCAAGGGGATAAAGAAGTTATTTTTCTTCTTCAGCGCATGGGGGCTAAGATTGAGATCGATCAGATGGGTAAAACAATCACAGTTCTCAAAGGATCCTCTTTGCAAGGGCAAACAATTGATGTGAATGGATTTATCGACGCTCTGCCTCTTTTGGCTGTGATGGGATGTTTTGCGCAAGGGACAACGACACTGACAGGTGGAAAAATCGCCAGATTCAAAGAATCTGATCGCATCAGCTGTATTGTTAAAGAACTGAAAAAAATGGGTGCTAACATCCTAGAAAAAGAAGATGGTATGATCATTGAGCAAAGCCAATTACAAGGAGCTGATTTACACTCTTATGCTGATCACAGAATTGCGCTTTCTTTAGCTATTGCAAGTTTAGGAGCCAGTACCCCTTCTTCCATCGAAGGAAAAGAATGTGTCTCTAAAAGCTATCCAGGATTTTTCGAGCAATTAGGAGCTGTATTTGACTAATTTTATTCTCTGTGGTTTCAAAGGTTGTGGCAAAACCACTTTAGGAAAAATGCTAGCTGAAAAGCTTGGCTATTCTTTTGTAGATACTGATGATTTAATTAGTTCAGATCCTCGAGGTTTATATCGACAAGTAGGAGAGAAAGCCTTTAGGCTCGCTGAAAAAAAAGCGATTGCTACGCTTCAATCTATTCAAAATACAGTGGTGGCAACAGGAGGGGGCTCTATTCTTGACAAAGAGACTGTCGCTCTTTTAAAGCGAATAGGAAAAATCATTTACCTAAAAGAAACAAAAGAAGTTCTTAAAATGCGACTTTTGCAAAAGCCTTATCCAGCATTTTTTGCAGGAAAAAATGTTGAACAAGAATTTGAAGCAATGTACGCTGAGCGTCAGCCTCTATATGAAAAAATCGCAGATCATATTGTCTGGAGTCAAGAAGAACTATGGGAAGTAACTCGTTTGGCTCAGTGCTCCAAATAACGACATGGGGAGAGTCCCATGGAAAAGCGATGGGTGTTGTGATCGATGGGTGTCCAGCTGGTCTAGCGTTATCAGAAGACGATATTCAATCCTATCTTCAAAAGAGAGCACCTGGCACTAATCCTTTAACATCTCCCCGAAAAGAACCCGATGTGGCAGAAATCCTCTCAGGTGTTTTTGAAGGGAAGACAACAGGCGCTCCCATTTCCATTGTGATTCCTAACAAAAATCAAGATTCTAGCAAATACGATCCCATTAAGCATTTACTGAGACCTGGCCATGCGAATTACACTTATCTTGAAAAGTACGGCCTCTTTGATCATAGAGGAGGAGGAAGATCTTCGGGACGTGAAACTGTCTGTAGGGTAGCTGCAGGTGCTATTGCTCAAAAGATCTTAGCTCACTTTGGCATAGCCTGTTTTGCTTATTTAAAACAGATAGGGAGGGTTACAGCAGAGATTGATCTGAATAATTTAGAGGCAATCGATGCGAGCTCTATTTTTTGTCCCGATCCTCTTGCGCAAAAGCAGATGGAAGAGGCCATTTTAGAGGCAAAAGAAAAAGGTGATTCTTTAGGTGGTGTGATAGGTTTTTTAGCTCTTGGTTTGCAAGCAGGATTAGGGGATCCCGTCTATGAAAAACTAGAGGCTAATTTAGCCAAAGCGATGCTCTCTATTCCTGCAAGTAAAGGGTTTGAAATTGGCTCAGGATTTGCAGTTGCCATGATGAGAGGCTCCTCTCACAACGACGCTTTCATATATGACGAGGAAAAAGTGAGAACAAAAACCAATCATGCAGGAGGCACCCTTGGAGGAATTTCGACAGGCATGCCTCTTATCGGTTCTGTCGCATTTAAGCCTACATCGAGTATTTATGCACCTCAAGCCACCCTCTCTTTAGAGAAACAACCAGCTGAATTGAAACTTCCTGAAGGCTCTAGGCATGATCCGTGCGTAGCTATTCGGGCAGTAGCGGTTGTGCAAGCTATGCTCTCACTTGTGCTCGCAGATGCACTTCTCATGAATAGGTCATCACAACTTTAGGATGTCATGCGCTCTATCATTATCACCGATCATGTTGTTGAAAAACTCTACGGACAAGAGTGGCAAAAGCGTCTGCAGGCTGATGTACTCTCTTTTCCTGCAGGAGAAAAGTATAAAACACGCAAGACAAAAGAGATCTTAGAAGATGCCCTTTTCAAAGAAGGCTACGGAAAAGATACAGTGATGATTGCACTCGGCGGCGGTGTTGTTACAGACATAGTGGGGTATTTAGCATCGACATTCTGTAGGGGAGTTGATCTCGTACTCATTCCCACAACGCTTGTGGCTATGGTAGATGCTGCCATCGGTGGTAAAAATGGAGTCAATACCCCTTTGGGCAAAAACATGCTTGGGACAATTTATCATCCCAAACACGTGATCATTGATTCAAGTTTTTTATATACACTTCCTGAGCAAGAGCTGAATAACGGTAGAGTTGAAATCATGAAACTCGGACTTTTATTCGATCCCTATTTACTGGAGCACTTAGATATCTTAAGAGCTATCGAATTGAAAAGACGCGTCATTGCTTTAGATGATCAAGATAAAGGGATGAGGCGGCTGCTTAATTTAGGTCATACCATTGGACATGCGCTTGAACACCTCTCGTCTTACCACCTATCACATGGAGAGGCAGTGGCTCTTGGTATTCGGATAGAGTGTGAGTGTGCATTTAGATTAGGAGTTCTCGAAGAAGAGTCATGGCGCGTGATCCAAGATCTTTTTCCTGCTAGGGACATTCCTTATGCTAAAGAGCAGATTATAGAGACGCTTTTTTTAGATAAAAAATCACAACAAGGAAAGCCCCGTTTTGTGCTGTTAAAGAAAATTGGGCAGCCTCTATCGTGTGAGGGAGACTACTGCAGCTTTATACCAGATGAGATTTTATCGGAGGTTCTAGATGACTATGTTATGCACCCCTGCTCTAGATGTTAGAGCAGATCTTTTTGAAGTCTGTCATGGAAATTATAAAACACTCCATGACAATACCGGTGTGATTCGTTTCATCGATTATCCTTGGGATCAAAACCGTCCTGCTATTGAACCGTCACAGCTGATTCTCTCTTACCATAATTTTGAAGAAACACCATCTGATCTTGAGGAACTTCTGCAAAACATGCAGAAAAAAGGCCCTGCCAGATTTTATAAAATAGCTACTTGGGCACGTTCGACACTTGATGCTCTGAGAATGCTTGAATTTGTCAAATCTCATCCCCATGTGATTGGTCTTTGCATGGGAGAGCTGGGCCAAATAACACGCATTTTAGCACCTGTTGTCGGCACACCTATCATGTATGCTTCTTTTGTAGAAGAAAATGCTTTAGGACAAATTCCTCTAGCAACTCTTTTAGACACCTACCATTTTCGCAAGCTCACTCCTAAGACTCCTATTTATGGCGTGATAGGAGATCCAATTGCTCAAAGCCCAGGTCACATTTATCATAATGGCAAAATGCAAGGAGAGGGTGTTTATATTAAAATGCGTATAACAAGCCTTGAGCTTAGTGCATTTTTCTCTTATGTAAGGTCGCTACCTTTTCAAGGTCTTAGCGTCACAATTCCTCACAAAGAAGAGGTTCTTGAATTTTTAGATGAAACTCCTGCCATGGGTGCTGTCAATACGATCTGTTTAAAAGAGGATAGACTCATAGGATCTAATACAGATGGCATCGCCGTACTTCAACTTTTAGGTAATGTGAAGGGCAAGAAGATCGTTATTTTAGGAGCAGGCGGCTCTGCAAGAGCTATCGGTTACGTCGCAATTCAAGAGGGAGCTGAAGTGACAATCTTTAATCGCACACTTGAAAAAGCTCAAAAGTTAGCAGAGGATCTCAACTGTTTGTGGCATGACACCATAGGTGATTATGATATCTTGATCAATGCCACAGCTTCTAATGATCCCCTGGAGGAGGAGTATTTTCATCCACAGTTGGTGGTTGTTGATCTGTCGTTGAACCCTGAGAGTTATTTTCTGAAGCGGGCGGCGCAGAGCGGGGCTCACTTGATCTCTGGTCAGCAGGTCTACGAAAAGCAAGCATCGCTCCAAAGGCTTGCTTGGCAGTTTGAAAAAGTTCCTGAGTTCGTCCAGAATAACTGCTAACTGTTTGACGAAAACGAGACCCGAGATCATCCTCTGGCCTTAACTGGCCTAGCAGTAATCCAGCTCCAAATCGGGCACATTTCTTGATATAAGGATCTTCAGGCTCATTTGAGGAAATTAATTTTCCTTCTAATTTTTCGTGTAAAGATAACATCTCATAGGGAAAAAGAAAAGCAACGGTAGCTATTTTTCTAAAGTAGAAAATGAGCAGATTATAAGCTGCTCTGATGAGATGTTCTGTACACTCTTCAATAGGTGCTAGTAAGGCATTACTATCGGCATGAGTGCGTCTTAAACTAGGTACAATCACACTCACTGAAAATTTACAAAGAGCCAGAGAAAATTGACAAACAGCTCCAAGAAGAGCTACTTTAGGAAGAATCCAATACGCACCTGTTGCAGAGGCAATTCTAGGCAAGGCCTCTTGTTGCACCTTTTGCCACAAAGGCTGTAAGGTATTATTTCCTTGAATGTAGTGTCGCATGCCGATAAAAAACAAATTTAGTCCAAAATAATTTTTAGATACAAAGCTCATAGTGTACACTCCCTTTTATCCTCATAGACTTAACAGTCTATTTTTAAATGATTTTTTTTATCAATACATATTTTTAAGAATTGGTTAATAACATAGATTTAAAAGATTAAAAAAAGTATAATGTTTTATAAAAGAGAGGCTTTATGAAAAGAAATAATATTATTTTTACTTCTATTGTTACAGTTTGTTCTCTAATAGCGATGTCTATGAATGATTATAGAACTTTAGGTGTTATACAAGAAAAAGTGCCGCTCTCTTTTCATTCTGACGATAAAGGGCTCAGTACCATGGCTAAAGTCTACACATCTGCAGATAGTCAAGATCGTTTTATCAAAGATCTTTTGTCACAAGGTTATGTTCTGGTTGAACTAGAAGTGCGTAATCAGACAAATACCGCTTACGAGCTCTCACAAGAGAGTCTTTCTCTTCCTCACACAACAAGTAAAGAGATCGCCTGGAGCTTTACAAAGAAAGCGATGCCGAGATCAATTGGACTTAAAATTGCGAGTTTTTTCTTCTGGCCCATGATGATTCCAAGTGCTATCGATAGTATAGTCACCTACAAAAGCCATAGAGCACTCAAAGTCGATTTAGGGATAAAAACTCTGAAAAAAGATGGAGAAACAATTCTTCCTTATTCAGTGGCTAAGCGCTTTATCTTTATCAAAGAAGCTGATTGGCAAGAGTATTGGACAAAGCATAAAAGCTTTGATGTCACTCTTAAAGAGAGCGGCTGCCAAAGGCTTTTAATCACCACAACAGCTCTTTGAAAACTTTTTGATAACTAAATGCAAATATAATTAATAATTTGTTGCAATTATATATAATTAATATTATTAGAAATATTAAGATGTAATTAACAATTAATTTGCAGATGACTGATCCAGTTGATTCTAAAAATCCAATTGACCCTACAGTTTCAAGAGAACCTGACTCTCCAGATAATTCTTCTTTAAAACGGATAACTCAAGTAGCAACAAAGAGTCTCTCTTTCTTTTCAAGAACGATGAATGCCGTATTAAATAACACCGCTTATTATCTAAATTTAGCTAGTGCTATTGATTATGTCAGTAGAGATGGATTAAGGCTTCAAGAGCTATCTGAGCAAATGAAAGATACTATAAGTGTTGTTAAGACAGCTATGGATGACAACCCTGCAGCCTTTAAATTTGCTAGCCCCTCTTTAAGAGCCAACTACGATATAGCTCTCATGGCTGTTAAAGAAGATGGTCTTCTTCTTGAATTTGCAGATCCATCTTTAAAAGCAAACCCCGACATAGTTTTAGCTGCAGTCAAACAAAATCGTCTAGCTCTTAAACATTCTGCTCGTGAGCTTGTAGCTATCTCTTATGAAGATTTTGTTAAGTTATTTAAAAAATTGGGATATGAAGGAGATGACAAAGAAATATGTCTTGGTTTTTCATTGATGCAATTTCGTTCGATACCTGATGATTTAATCGAGACAAAATTTATAGTCGAGTTACTTGCGTTATTATCATGTAAATATCAAGATAACCCTGATCAAATTTTAAGAGAATGTAATCAATTTTCATATTTTTTTGAAGATCTTGAACGACATATCAGATTAGCTGCGTCTTATCCTAATTCTGAGATTTTGGAGCAAATAAATACTGCTCAATTAGTCTCGGCCGCAACTTTGAATGAAAAGATAAAGATGCTTGAAGAGATTATAAGGAACGATGATAAGGAAGCTCTTGAAAATTTGGCATCGCTTAAAAAGCTTTATAAATCTGTCCGATTTTCTCATAGAACGTTTATTGATATCCTTAATAGTTTAGGCTATAAAACAAAATATGAAGGAGTATGTTTTGGACTTGCTATGATGGGAATTCAAGCATTGCTTTTAAAAGATATGGACTCTTTTGAAAAAAGAATTCGAAAACTTAGCTTATTAATATATGAACATGATCTTGAAAATCTTAAAGAAATTATAGAAAAAGATTTTAATCTTCTGCCTTTCTTTGAAGGAGTTAAATTATACGCTGAAGCGCATCAAGATCATGCTGATCTATTTAGCGTTAAACTCGAATACCAAAGACTCAATATTCGCCATGTATCAAATTTATTGCTTCCAAAAGCCCCTCATAAGAATGAAGGATTATATTTAATAAAAGACTATACAAAAGACTATACACTTGAATCTTTAAAACAGCATTTAGTTGATTTAAAAAAAGAAGCTCAAATTAATCAACCTTTAGCTATTTTAGCTATGGGTTCTGGTCATGCTCTAGGTATCGGATACGATCGATCACAAGATGTATGGTTCTTTATGGATATTAACTTAATGACAAAAACAAGAGCAAAAGATGAATTAGAGCTGGCACGATTGATGTTTTCAGGATACCCTATCTTTAAAGATTCATATCCACATTTTTCATATACAGAAACAAGAAATATAGAGATGATGCAGCTTGAAAAAAGATAATATATACCCAACTATTTATAAAGAGGTAACATGTTCATAGTTCGTATTTGTTTATTATCGCTACTCCTGATGGCTACTTTTTCCGGTTGTGAGTCAGCTCATCCAAAAGCAACTGTACTCCAAGTGAAAGAGCAGAAGATCTCGCTTAACGGCAAAGAAGGCTCTATGTATGCCATCACTCAAGCTGATGGGAGCTTTGGATTGACATTGGAAGAAGGCTCTATGTTCAATGTTGTGGTCGAAAACTTACTAGATGTTCCGACGTCTATCCACTGGCATGGACTTATCTTACCAAACGACCAAGATGGCGTTGCTTTTATCACTCAATTTCCGATTTATCCGATGCAAAAGCAATCTTATCGATTTCCTCTTGTGCAAAGTGGTACTTATTGGATGCACGCTCATTATGGATTGCAAGAGCAACGTCTCTATGCAGCGCCTCTGATTTTGCAAGATAAAAAAGATGATGTGGTAGCAGATCAAGATGTTATTCTCATGCTCAGCGATTTTGTGTTTGCCCCGTCTCCTTCAGAAATTTTAAATAATTTGCGTTGTCAAAATAGAGAGGTAGTTGCAAAACCCCAATTTGGGGCCAAATCCGCGCTTTCTTCATTGGAGCCAAATTCATCGCAAACTGCCTATCTTCAATCAGATATGTCTGTTTGCGATGACTTTGATCCAATCAAAAAATCATCGAATTTGACCTCCAAAGCGAGTTTTGCACCCACCTCTAGGTGCTCAATGTCTATGACCAAAGGTGGTTCAGACTTGAATGATGTGCAATACGACGCTTTCTTGGTTAATTTTCATACAATAGAAAATCCAGAGTGCATTTTAGTAAAGCCTAATGAGCGCGTACGTTTGCGCATCATCAATAGCGGTGCCTCTACAAATTTCTCTCTTGATTTGGGCAAGCTAGAGGCAGAAGTGATTGCCGTTGATGGCAATCTCATTACGCCTGTTAAGAGAAGTAATCTCTGGTTAAGCCCAGCACAACGTATCGACCTCTTAGTGAAGATTCCCGAAAATGGTGGAGCTTTTCCAATTTTAGCTATAGGAGCAGGCACATCTATGCAGGGTGGTGCCATCTTATACACAAAAGGATCTACTTTGCCTTCTTTGACCGCTCAAGCGTCACGTTCAGTGACAACTCTACCGTATGATCAAGAAAAACAATTTCACGCCAAATTTCCTTTAACACCCAAGCAGCCAGATCAGAAATTCGAGCTTGTTTTAGCAGGCAACATGAAAGACTACGTCTGGACAATCAATAACCAAGCATGGCCTGAAATTACACCGTTAGTCATCGAAGAAGGAAAAAGAATTGAAATCACTTACAACAATAAAAATATGATGCCTCATCCTATGCATCTACATGGACATGTTTTTCAAGTAGTGGCTATCAATGGAGAACCCTTCGAAGGAGCTCTGCGAGACACCGTCACAGTCCCCCCAAATTCAACTGTAACAATTCAATTTGATGCTAATAATCCTGGAACGTGGCCTTTGCATTGTCATATTCTTTACCACGGGGCAGCCGGTATGTTCACAGTTGTGCGTTATTGAAAATATAGTAAGAAGTCAGTAGTCTATAAAGCATGATTAAAAATCATGTTTGGATCATTTTAATTGTTTCTCTCTGTGGCTTTCAGTTTGGCTATAATACAGCAGTCATTTCTGGCTCTATACTCTTTATTTCTAAAGCGTTTTCTCTCTCTACGTGGCAAGAAGGTAATGCAGCTAGTATCATCCTCATAGGAGCTCTTATAGGAGCCTCTTTGAGTGGTGTGATGGCAAATCGTTTGGGAAGAAGGCGCAGCATGCAGCTAGCTGCGTTAATGTTCCTTATAGGCTCGCTTGTAGCAGCTCTACCAGGAGCTCTTAATTGGTTTTTAGCTGGCAGAGTGATTCAAGGATTGGGTGTGGGAAGCGTCTCTGTGCTTGCACCTATGTATTTAGCCGAGTTTGCTCCTGCTGCCAAAAGAGGAGCTTATGTGAGTATTAATCAACTGGCGCTCTCGTGTGGAGTTTTAGTTGCTTATAGTTGTAATCTGCTTTTTGCAGAGTCAGGAAATTGGGAGAAGATGATTGGTTTAGGAATAGTCCCAGCAACTATTCAATTCATAGCTCTTTTTTTCGTGCCAGAGACACACAAAAAAGCTCCTCAAGTAGCTAGCAAGCCATCTTGGCACATACTATTTCAACCGATGTTTCGCAAAACTTTACTTATCGGTGTGCTGCTCAGTCTTTTTCAGCAAATTACAGGCATCAATGCGGTCATATACTTTGCACCAACGATTTTTGAAGCCAGTGGATTTTCCTCTGCAGAGACAGCTATTTTTGCTACGTTAGGTGTTGGATCGATGGGTATCATTGTCACAAGTTTTGCCGTGAAGTTAATCGATAAAGTAGGAAGACGCCCCCTTCTCATTTGGGGTACAGTTGGTATGATAGTAACTTTATTGCTCGTCGGTATCTCCTTGCAGATAAATAGTCACTGGGTCCGATTTATTTCTGTGGCTAGCCTTATGGCTTATGTCGCTTTTTTTTCTATTGGTATGGGAACCGTTCTTTGGATCATCATAGCAGAGATTTTCCCTGCTAAGATCAAAGAGCAGGCGATGAGTCTTTCTATCTTTTTTAACTGGGTGGGTAACTATGTGGTAGCTTTGACATTTTTAGATCTTGCCAAAGTTCTGACATTTAGTGGTGCTTTCTTTCTTTATGCGGCAATCAGCCTGCTTGCTCTTCTCTTTATCTGGAAAAAAATCCCAGAAACGAAATGTATAAATTGAAAAAAAGATAAGGCTTTGCTACGCTCACATTTTTATGAGCTATTCTAAAATTGAGAGATTACTAGGGGCGAAATCTAAAAATCTTCTCAAACACGTCTGTAAAACAGTTAAAAAAGACAAATTACATATCCCAGGGCCTGACTGGGTCGATAGAATTTTTGCTCCTTCTGATAGAAGCATTCCTGTTTTAAGAAGCCTGCAGACGCTGCTTGGATCGGGAAGATTGGCAAACACCGGCTATTTAAGTTTGCTGCCTGTTGATCAGGGCATTGAACACACAGCAGGTGCTTCTTTTGCACCTAATCCTGCTTATTTTGAGCCAGAAAATATCATCAAACTTGCCCTAGAAGGTGGCTGTAATGGCGTTGCGTCAACGCTAGGTGTGCTGGGCTCTGTTGCTCGCAAGTATGCCCACAAGATTCCTTTTATTCTCAAACTCAATCACAATGAACTGCTCAGTTATCCTAACAGCTATGATCAGGTTTTATTTGCCTCTGTGAAACAAGCGTGGGATATGGGATGTGTGGCAGTTGGAGCTACCATCTATTTTGGCTCAGAAGAGAGCAGACGGCAAATTACCGAAGTCAGCAGATGTTTTCAGATGGCGCATGAACTTGGCATGGCAACTGTTTTATGGTGTTACTTACGCAACGATAATTTTAAGACAAAAGAGTGTGATTACCATACAGCAGCCGATCTCACAGGGCAAGCTAATCACCTCGGAGTGACAATTCAAGCAGACATCGTCAAACAAAAACTTCCTACCTGTAATGGAGGCTTTAAAGCGCTTCATTTTGGCAAACAAACAGACAAAATGTACACCTCTCTTTGTTCTGATCATCCGATCGACCTTGTCAGATATCAAGTCATTAATGGGTACATGGGACGAGGTGGTCTCATTAACTCAGGTGGCCCCTCTGGTAAAGATGACCTAGCAGACGCTGTAGAAACAGCCGTTCTCAACAAGCGTGGGGGCGGGATAGGCCTTATCACAGGCAGAAAAGCCTTCCAAAAGCCTCTCAAAGAGGGGATAGAGCTACTTCACACCATCCAAGATGTCTATCTCTGTGACAAAGTCACTGTAGCTTAAAGGGTTATGTTTCTAATTTTTCTGTTTTTTTTATACATTTTTTATGATATAATGCTTTCTAAAATTATGAATAAATATACAAAAAATATAATTGGAAGTTCTGCTGTTGGCTTAATTTATTGGGGTTTGAGCTCTCAATTAAAGGTCTTAAAGCCCTCTGATCGTAAAGTGCAAATAATATCCCTCGCTATTTTAGCTATTTTTAGATGTGTTTTTCAAAAAAATGCTCCAAAAAATAGCAGATTAAAGCCACTTTTACCCTATGTGTTTATCGCTGTGACTTCTTTTTATAATAGATCAAGCTTGAAGGCCAGTCTTCTGGGAACAGCTATAATTGGGACAGGTTTATTATTAGTAGATTTAATCAATCATTTTTTAGAGCTTCCTCCGCCTAAGCCTCCAGCTCCAACTCCAACTCCAACTCCAGCTCCAGCTCCAACTACTAGTAATACT
>CAYUZN010000046.1:0-14356 GCA_964449295.1 uncultured bacterium
ATTCATGCTCTTGTGTATAAACTTCCTCACAAGACTTCCATTTATTAAAAGGATTTTCAATATGAATATGCTCTTTTACCCAAAGAGGATACTCAATCTCATAAGGAACATCTCTGACTGGATTGACTTTACTTCCAAGAGAATGTCTTAAAATATAAGAGTAAAGTTTCAACACTTTCTTATCTGAGAGTTTTTGAGTCGGCACACGGTAGGATTCAAGTAAGGTAAGACGATTAGTCTGCCTATCATCTATAACCTCAGGCAGTGCCTCTAAAGAACCACCTCCATAAACTTGTTGCATTTCAGATAAAAACGTATTGACAAGACTTTGCACTCCATTATGTTCAAGAGAGCACCTCACTCTGTCAGCACAAGAGTCATAAAAAACACTTTTAATTGTAAGACAAGCAGAGTCTTCAGACTCTAAGATAAAAGAGGATTCCATTTCAATGGGAAGCATCGAATCACTCTTAGGAAGAGCTACAAGAGCCTCTGTGTCAGGAGCTATTAGAAGCCCCCATTCATAGTTAGGAAAATAATTTGTCTGTAAAGAGCCACCTTGAAAGCTTATTGTAGGATCAACATAATAAAGTTGACCCTCGATTTCAACTTGAACAGCAGCGTGATCAAAGATATAAAGAAGAGGCAGAGACTCAGGAAGATTTTTCCCTTCCGTTGAATGCACTAAAAGAGGAGTAGAAGAAATATCCATCAAATGAAGTAAAGCATGCAGCAAAAAGCTTTTATCTTTGCAGTCCCCAAACCTGTGCTCAAAAGTTAAGAAAGGAGAGTGAGGATTTATCCCATTTATTAGACTCAAATATCTGATCTCATCTTGAACAAATCTAAGAGCAAGTAACGCTCTTTCATGAGGATCTTGTGTTAAAGCCTTCCACTCATCAACTAAATCTTGCATACCAGAAGGTACAGAGTTTGCAAAATCAGCCGGCAACTGATACAAGGGATAGATTTTTTGTACCACTTCACGCCAGCTTGTGAATTGGCTCATCTGAATATAAGCATAGGGATTATACCAATCAGGTTGATCAGATTTATACTTACAGGGTGTTGTATTCGTAGTTTCCCATAACCATTCACATAAAGAAGAAGAGATGTCTGTCACTTGAGGTGAGATATTAGTATTAAAACATTTAATTGAAAAAGAGAAAGAGGGAGGAGCTAAAAAGCGATAAGATATCTTCTCAACCGAAAAACTTTTTTGAAAACAAGCTTCATCCATGTAATGAGATTTCCAAAGAGGGTGCTCTCCTATGACAGAATAAGAGCTATCAATAATATCCCCCTCACGAATATCCCTTAAAAAATAGACAAGAGTGAGACCACCATCATAACAACTCTCTTCTAACCCTGCTTCTCTTTGAAGGATTTCTTGTTTGGCAGTATTTAATCGATCCTCCCACTTTCCGTTACGGAAAACAGCTATATTATGTACAATAATCTTGTAGTGCAAAGGATCAAAGTCGATAGCGAGCTTTGAAAGATCGTTAACTCCATTTTGCGTTAAAGCTTTCATCACTAAATGACGATAAGTTGTCTTCTCTTCCCAATTTCTTTGTTTCTCTATCAATAGATATTGCACGTTGATTTGAGACGGTTTGACAGGAACATCATCCAACGGAATCTCATGAAACTTCACCCATGAAGCAGCAGGTCCTTGAGAAACATAAGCAGCAGGATCCAAAATTGAACCCAAGAGAAAAAGAGGAAACAAACATAGAAAATAAAAAATTCTGATGAACATGGGCCTATTTTGGTCTCTTGAATAGATTATGTCAAATCATATACAATTCTTTCTCATGGCAAAAACATCACCTAAAGATTTACTCATCGGAGCTCACACCTCCTCTCAAGGAGGAGCTTTTCACGCTTTACTGGGAGGGCAGGAAATTGGAGCTACCACCATCCAATGTTTCACAGCCAATCAAAAAAGATGGGAAGGGAAAGAGATCTCTGAAAAAGATATCGAACTCTGGAACGAAGCCTTAGAGAAAACTGGCATCCAAAAAGTCATGAGCCATGACAGCTACCTCATCAACCTCGGCTCTCCTAATAAAGAAGGTCTTGAGAAAAGCAAAAAAGCTTTTAAAAAAGAACTCGAGCGTTGCCACAAGTTAAAAATTTCTTTTCTAAACTTCCATCCAGGTGCTGCTCTAGACTCCTCTGAACAAGATTGCCTTGACACAATCGTGTCATCACTCTCTGAATGCGATACACTCGCATCAAAAGGTCCTACAAGACTACTTATAGAAACAACAGCAGGGCAAGGATCAACCGTTGGCTGGAAATTTGAGCAAATTGCCTATCTCACAGACAAACTCCATAAAATAATTCCTATTGGAGTGTGCATCGATACCTGTCATATCTTTGCAGCAGGCTACGATATTAGAACACAAGCTGGCTGGGACAAAACATTAAAAGAGTTTGATAAAATTATTGGTCTCAAGTACCTTTATGCTCTCCACGTGAACGACTCTATGAAACCTTTAGGGTCGAAAAAAGATCGTCATGCGCCTTTAGGGAAAGGAGAGATCGGACTTGAGTGCTTCAAAGTCCTGATGACACATCCCGATTTGAGTGAGATCCCAAAATACTTAGAAACCCCCGATGGCCCTCCCCTTTGGAAAGAAGAGATTAAACTATTAAGAGACTTTGCCACATGAATCACACACGTATTAAAAATATCGACTCCTCTCAGCTAGGAAAAACCCTCACCATTGCTGGCTGGGTTCGCACCCTGCGTGATCAGAAAAACTTTGCCTTCATCGAAATCAACGACGGCTCTACTTTTCATGGGCTGCAAGTCGTCATCGATAACTCTTTACTCAACTATGATAAACTCTTAAAAAATGCGTCTACAGGCGCCTCTCTTTTAGTCAAAGGGACTCTCGTTGAAAGCCCCGGTGCTAAACAAAAATGGGAAATTAAAGCCTCTCAAGTTGACATCGTTGGCACCTGTCTCGGAGAAGATTATCCACTCCAAAAAAAGCGCCACTCTTTTGAATTTCTACGAACGATTGCTCATTTAAGAGCTAGAACCAATACTCAAGGCGCTGTCATGCGCGTGCGCAACGCTCTTTCCTTTGCCACACACCTATTTTTTCAAGAACGTGGTTTTCTCTACATTCAAACACCCATCATCACAGCCTCTGACTGTGAAGGTGGAGGACAGCAATTTCTTGTCACAACACTCAATCTCAATAAACTTCCTAAACTCTCTGATGGTTCTGTTAACTTTACCCAAGACTTCTTTCAGAAACCAGCTTACCTCACCGTCTCAGGACAACTCAACGCAGAGACACTGGCCTGTGCTCTAGGAAACGTTTACACGTTTGGCCCCACCTTTCGAGCAGAAAACTCCAACACTCCTAGACACCTAGCTGAATTTTGGATGATCGAGCCTGAAATGGCCTTTGCCGATTTAAATGATAACCAAGATTGTGCTGAAGCCTATCTCAAATATGTCATCGAGCACACACTCAAAACGTGCCCGCAAGATATGGAGTTCTTCGACTCTTTCATTGAGAAAGGACTGATCGAACGCTTAAAACTAGTAGCCAGCACTCCTTTTGCCCGCATCACCTACACAGAGGCGATTAGCATCCTCCAAAAATCAGGCAAATCGTTTGAATTTCCTGTAGAATGGGGTATCGATCTTCAATCAGAACACGAACGCTACCTCGCTGAAGAGCACTTTCAAAAACCCGTTATCCTCACCAATTACCCTGCCAAAATCAAAGCCTTCTACATGCGCGCTAACGATGATGGCAAAACCGTGGCAGCTATGGACGTCCTCGTCCCAAAAATCGGTGAGCTCATCGGTGGCAGCCAAAGAGAAGAGCGCCTCGAGATTCTATCCCAAAAAATCACCGACTTTGGCTTAAAACCAGACGATTATTGGTGGTATACACAACTCAGACAATACGGCTCTGTCCCCCATGCAGGCTTTGGCGCTGGCTTCGAAAGACTCGTCAGATTTATCACAGGCATGGAAAACATCCGAGACGTCATCCCCTTCCCCCGCTTCCCCGGACACGCTGAATTCTAGCTAATTAAAGAGTTAAACAAAAACTCGTCTGATCTGCTTCTCATGAAAAATATCTATCTGCCTTTCAACAGATCGTTCGACGGTTTTTTGAATAGCGGTAACTTCTTGTGCCCTCTCTTTTCTTTCATACTCGACAAGCTTGCCGAGCTCTTCCATATTAAGAAGCGTGAGATGTGAACACCTGTTGAGATCAGGGCTAATACCGCGCGGCACACTTAAGTCAAGCATGAGACGCGTCTTAAGTGAGGATGGGAATGAAGAGATCACAGGCTCTGTGCTGTGTGTGCCACAAATCACAAGATCATGCTCTGTCCATGTCTCTAAAGAAGACCAATCGATCACAGAGACCCCATAATCGAGTGCAAAAGATTCAGCAGACAGTGGCGATCTCGTACAGAAAGTCATTTTAATGAGCGGTCTTTTTAAAAGAGCTCTTCCCACCTTACGATTGATTTCAGAAAAACCAATCATCAAAACCTTGAGTTCTGATTTTTGGTAGAAAAAGTTCTGCACTAAACCGTGAACCACGCCTTCAAGTGTCATCGGCGAAAGAAATGTTGAGCGCACTTCCTTTCCCATTTTTAAACTTTTCTGAAATAAGAAATGCAATGCTGACGGAAGAGCGTTACGCAAAGAAGCTTCTCTATAAGCTAATTTGACCTGCCTTTGAATATCACTCTCACCTAAAATGGCACTTTCAAGACCTGCTGTGACAAGCGCCAAATGCTCAAAGCATTCTCTACCGAAAAAAGAATACATCGCATGATCAAAAGAAGTCGTCACAACCTTCTTTAGCGCATGAAAAATCTCACTGTGTGTCGCAGCAAGATCGCTAGAGCTAAAATAAATCTCTGTGCGATTACATGTTGAAAGAACAATCACGTTCCACTCTTGCAAAAATTCTTGGCAAGCAGCTGCAATTTCTTCTCTTAAGGCAAGCTCTGCCGATTTATAGCTAATTCCCAAAACACCAACATGCATCTTTTTCTTACATACCCCTTCCAGTTCAATCGCCTGCAAAAAGACTGAATTGAAAGCTCTCGCGATTCAATTATTCTTGAAGGTGATAGTATTAATTTAATACAATCCCTTCAAGAATAATTTAATCCCGAGGCTTTGAATCAGTCCTTTTGTAGGCGATTGAACTGGAAGGGGTATTATGTGAGATCAAGAAATAACTGCAAGTATACACTGCATATCAAATCCACGTCTGCAGAGCGCTGCCATTTTTTTGTGACGATCTTTCTTTTTCCACGCTTCTTTTTTAAGCAGCTCTTGTATCGCCTCAATCTGTTCTTCAGACGATAGTCTTGCATCTTTTAGACCAGAGTTTTTCATTTTAAAGGCAATCAAAAGAGGGCCATACCCTCGTCTCTTAAATCGATCGGTGCGTCTTTTGGCCTCTTCTTGATCATTCAAAAACCCCAGGCGCTCACACTCACCAAGTGCCCAAGTTACCTCTTCTTCCGAGAATCCTCGTAAATTCAATTTTTTTCTTAACTCTCTAGATGAATAACTCTTAATACTTAATAATCTTAGTGCTATCTTTTTTATTTCTTTTTCTCGCATAAATTGACAATAGACCTATTTTAAATTAAAATAACCTTAAACAATTTAAAAGGCAAAATATGTCTATTGGACCTTTAAGTGGCTCTGGTTCTAATTCTATCGGTCCGACTGACGACGGTTGGGGCAAAGGTGAAATGCCCCCTGGCAAACCTTTACCAGCTGATGATCCTTGGGTTAAAGCTCTACAGACATTATTTCCCAACCTTCCACTACCAGAAGTTCAGGCATATGCAGCACAATTTCGAGACAACATGTTCAATGCTTTGCAAAATGAAATCAGTAGAGATGCAAAAAAAGCCAAAGAAGCAGCTCAAAAGGCCAAGGATGCTATCACAGGGAACGATTAAGTGGAAAAAAGCTCCAAAATAATATCTCCCGATGAGTCACGACTACGTCTCGATAAGTTTCTCACTCTTCACTTTCCCACCTATTCCCGCTCTTATTTTCAATATTTGATCGCAAATGGCTTTGTTCTTGTGAATGGGGAAAAATTAAAAAAACGGGAAATACCTCATCCCGGAGATGAAATTGAGATCTGTTTCCAGCTGACGCCTGAACTCTCCCTTGAACCAGAGAATATCCCCCTTGATATCTTATTTGAAGATGATCACTTGATTGCTGTGAATAAACCGGTAGGAATGGTCGTTCATCCAGCGCCTGGCAGCCCTAATCATACTTTTGTTAATGCACTTCTTTACCACTGCAAAACACTTCCTGATAGCGGAGATTTGCGCCCTGGTATCGTTCACCGTCTTGACAAAGACACCTCAGGTGTTCTGATTGCAGCAAAAACACATGAAACCCATCAAAAACTCGTCTCTCTTTTCTGTGAAAGAAAGATTGAGAAAAAATATCTTGCTATCTGTTTGGGCAATCCAGGCACACTTGAAATCTCAGCTCCTATCAAGAGACATCACTTACGCCGGCAAGAAATGACTGTAGCTCCAGATGGGAAGCCAGCTCTTTCTCGTGTTAAAACTTTAGCATCAAAAAATGATTTATCCCTTGTCGACATAGATCTTATGACAGGAAGAACCCATCAAATCAGAGTGCATCTTAAACATATAGGAACCCCTATCTTAGGAGATGCCGTTTACGGTTTTTCCTCTGCTAACCACACATATAACGTTCAGCGTCAGCTGCTTCATGCTTATCAACTCTCTTTTATCCACCCCATAACACATGAGCCCCTCCTTCTTAAAGCCCCTATTCTTCAAGATATATTAAATTTTTTCCCTTGCCTAATATAGAGTTCTAAATTATCTTTACTAAAGACTCCAAGTGCTGGCTAAATCAAGGACCACAATTATGAAAGAATTCGTTGAATATATAGTGAAAAATCTTGTCGATAATCCAGACCAAGTACGTATCAATGAAGTGAGTAGTACTCATTCATTAATTATTGAACTTTCTGTCGAAAAATCAGACATTGGGAAAATTATTGGGAAAAAAGGCAAGACCATTAATGCCATTCGCACTCTTCTGATGTCAGTTGCTAGCAGAAACGGGATTCGCGTTAACTTAGAAATCTTAGAAGAGCCTAAAACACCTGAACAACAACCTGTTTAAATGTTTCACTACGTGAGTGTCGTCAGACACTCACTTTTGTATTAGGCAGGTAAGGCGAGATCATCGCTTTTCTCGAGTTCAAAAGCCCTGCTTTAAATCGCATGATTGCCATAGGAAGTTTTTGTGATTCTTTATGAATAGAGATAGGTATAAAACTTTCGATAAAAATCTGTTCAAACTCTTTTCCATTCTCTCCGAGAAGAAGAAGCTCAAATTCAGTCTCACTGACTTGTGGTGCAGATTTAAAGGCATTTAAAAAGTTCTTCAGATGTTGGATTGATGTCTCTGTTCCTGGAATCCAGAACCAAAGTTCATCTTTATGAGGATACTGTCCGATATTTCCTTTATAAATCTCGTCTGCACCTGCAATTGTGCTGAGCATATGAATATGAAGATCGATTTCTTTGTTGCTTAAAGAAACATCTTGCGCATTTTTAAGCCAAGCAGATCGAATTTTAGCCGATTTCTTTTGATAGACAGCCCAATTTTTAGTAAACATCTTTGTCTGTCCTACTCTGCAACACCCATTTTGCTCTTTAGTATCATTGAAAATAGTCGAAGGCTCTCCTTCACTACAGAGAAGAAGATTAGCAGCTACTGCCTCTTCTTTAGCTAAGTAAACCTTGCTATAAAGAGAATAGGCATCTTCATTTGTCAGAATTCTCTTAACTGCTAATTTGATAAATTTTTGATCTCTTGGCAGATCATCAAAGTGGATAATCTCAACTTCTTCTTTTAGAGATAGAGATTTAAGTCGATTTAAAATAGAGGTCACACAGTCAATATCGCGCATTGAGACTTTAGAGAGAAGATCGGTATCATCTAAAATAGCGTAGAGCAAATGGAGATATTCCAAATACTCTCTTTTAGAGGAAATCACATCATCTGATGAATTCGTTGCGACACTATAACGCTGCAAAAGACGTCTTAGAATACGCTTATGTGAGGGATTTTTGAGATTTTTTTGAATCGTTTGGATTTGTTTTTCTATACTCTCAAGAGTCAGTCCTCCTAAGCCATGCTTGTCATTGATCTCAAAACTCTTTTCAGCCACAAGAGTATTGCACGATTGCACATCCCCTAGTGTGATCACGCACGGTGTTGTATTGGAAAGCTGACATTTATGGTGATCAATCACGCTGATAATTTCTAAGTAAGGAGGAATTTTTGTCTCCTCTTTATTACTAAAATCTCTCAGCGACACCGTTCCTAGAATAGACTTACCGAGTTCGCTTGCATGCACAACGCCCAAAGGAAACAACTTACCTTGTTTATCGGCAATTGTCACTGTGACATAAGGAGCTTCTGCAAGCTTACTACGAATCTCTTCTAAATCAGCCCTATAACTCACAGATTGAGGAAGTATGCCTAAAACACGTGTCTTAACAAGATGAGCCACACCCAATCTTTCGACATAGATGCGAATACTATAAATGGCTTTATCTAACCTCTCGATTACCTTCACAAGAAAATTAAAAATTTGCGATCTATCTTCTATAAGCTGTCCTGCTTTATCAAAAAGAGGGAGTTTTTCAAAATTTTTTAACTCCGACACAAACTCTTGAAGGTTCAAAACAGAGAGTTTTTCCATCGCTTGCGCAAATTCTGTGAATGAACTCTCAAGACCTTGCGTAACTTGCAGCACTTTCACAAGATAATCTTGCAGCAGTTGTTTTTGTGAATGAGTCAATTCTTGAATAGGTGCACACTCTTTGATCCTCATAGCAAACATAGTGCTGACAAATTGCACAAGCTCTTGACGTGTGAGGACAGGTTTCACAAAACAAGCCACTAACTTCACATTCAAATAGTTCTCGTACCATCTCAAACATTGATTTAAGAGATCGATGACAAAACGCACACGCTCAGCATCAATAGGTCTCCACTCTCCTACGTAAAAACCATCATCATCTAAAATAATGACAGCATTTCTCTCTTTTTCTAGATCAATACCAAGTGTTAGCTCATCTTTCTCTTTTTTTAGAACACCTGTTTGAGTGACAAGATCAAAAGCAGAGAGAGTCAAACTCGTCCGTGTTTTTGTGAGATAAGAAAAGACTTGAGATCCAAAAACCTCATTGAAAAGAAGAGAAATCTCCACCTGAGATGTAGGTACGCCTCCAGGAACATTCCACAGATGCAGCCCTTCACTCACACGCGCTCCAAATGCATCGACCCACCCCCAAAAAGAGGCTATCGTCGTATCTAAATCAGGCGATGAGTGAGCTACGACAAAATGACTGCCTGCATACACCTTCCCCATACCGACAGGAAATAAACCTTGATAATCAACTCTGGGAATTCTACGCCCTACGATTTTACCTCTCACTCTTAAGTTATCTTCAAAAGAAAACCCTGAGACTTGGTTAAGCCAGAATTCAAAGTGGGAAAACAAATAGTTATCTAAAATTTTTTCTTGATTAACAAGATCGATATAATGAAGAGTGGCTGGTAAAAGAAAATCTTCATCCTCTGTTTTCTGAATAAGATCACACAGAATTTCACTCACACGCTCAAACTTTCTTTGCTCTGAGAGCTCGTGAAAAGTTGAGGAGAGACACTCTTTCAAAGATTTTTCTAC
This sequence comes from uncultured bacterium, assembly GCA_964449295.1. GTDB lineage: Bacteria > Chlamydiota > Chlamydiia > Chlamydiales > Rhabdochlamydiaceae > CANJJB01. Next base: position 9,786 of record CAYUZN010000046.1, read on the forward strand.
ATCTTTAAACGATTCTTTCGAAAAAACAAAGTCACCAAGCAGCCGTGTTTTCATGTAATCCTAAGATAAAATCGGACCGAGCAGGATTCGAACCTGCGACCACCCGCTTAGAAGGCGGGTGCTCTATCCACTGAGCTATCAGTCCAAAGTCCGACTATCTTATAAAGAAAAAGGACAAAATTCAAGAAGTACTTGCAAATTAAAAAAACTCTAACGATAAATCTCTCGCCTATGCCCTACTTTTACAACTAAAACAAGCAGTTTCTTATTGAGAACTTGATAAATCATTCGGTAGTCTCCTGAACGCATCCGATATAAATCATGATTGCCTGCTAATTTCTCGCAGCCAATTGGAAAAGGATTTACTTTAAGTTTCTCGATTTTATCTCGGATTTTTTTAACATCACTAAGAGGAATATTTTTTAGTGCTTTGAGAGATTCTCGACTCAACTCTACTCGATAAGTCACAGACCAAGCTCACGTTTTGCAGCTTCCCAAGAGATAGTGCCGTGTTTTTCTATGTTTCTAAGCGCCTTTTTAGCATCTTCTATATCAACTTCATCTTCAATCGCTTCAAGAACTCTTAAATCGTCTAGAGGAATAATAGCAACCATTCCTTTTCCTTTACGAGTTAGAATAATTCTTTTACCTCCATAGGCGACACCATTCACAATATCCGTCAAATGACTTCTTGCTTCTGAAAATGGAATATTATCCATAGTTGATTCCTTTAGAGGTGATTGATTACCTCTTTATACACAATTGTACCATTTGTACAAATTTAAGCAAATGATTTTTAAAACCACCTATGAGACTAGATGAAAAAATATTTTTTTAAACTTAAAAGTTCCTGCCTTTACTTTATATGAAAATATGAGGTATGCTCAAGGCAATTGTAAGAGGAAAATGGCAGTCAAAATTCATGTCATGGGATCTAACGGTAAATTAGGAACTCAAGTGGTTGCAGCCATCAATAAAGATCATGATTTTTGTATAAGTGAATCTTTAGAAAAGGCCGATGTTGTGATCGATGTTTCCTCTCACTTAGCGTGTGCAGATCACATCGAGCAAGCCCTTGCGTCTAAAAAACCTCTCGTTATCGGAACGACAGGACATTCTTCTCATAACTACTCTCTCATGGAAAAAGCAGCGCTCTTAATTCCTCTTCTTGTAGCTCCTAACTTTAGTTTAGCCATGGCCAGTTTTTTTGAAGTTGCTTCTTTGCTAGCCCAAAAACTTGGTAAGTGCTCTATTGAAATCATTGAAGCCCATCACGCTCATAAAAAAGATTTACCAAGTGGCACTGCGCTTGCCCTTGCCAAAACTCTAGGTTCAGACAATCCTCCTCCTATTCACTCTATTCGAGACGGAGAGATCATGGGTGAGCACACCGTTATCTTTCTCTGTGAAGGGGAGCGCATCGAACTCAAACACCAAGTTCTCTCAAGAGAAATATTTGCTAAAGGGGCTCTTAAAGCCGCTCAATTTTTAAGTCATCAAAACCCTGGTCTCTATTCTATCAAGGATGTCGTGTATGCCGCTTGTTAAAGTTAAAGATTTTTTTATCGGAGAAAAAGAGCCTCTCACTGTGATTTCTGGTCCTTGCGTGATCGAAAGTGAAGAGAGCGCTTTATATGCAGCTGAATTTCTTAAAAATCTCTGTGATAATTTAGGAATTCAATTTATCTACAAGTCAAGTTACGATAAAGCCAATAGATCGTCTGTGCACTCGTTCCGCGGTCCTGGTCTTGAAAAAGGTCTTAGAATTTTAGAAAAGATCAAAACAACTTTTGACATTCCTGTTCTGACCGATATACACTCTCCTGAAGAGGCAGCAGCAGCAGGACAGGTGTGTGATGTGATTCAGATCCCTGCTTTTTTATGCCGGCAAACCGATCTCATCATTGCAGCTGCAGCAACAGGTGCTGCGATCAACGTCAAAAAAGGGCAATTCATGGCTCCTTGGGACATGAAAAATGTCGTCGAAAAAATTGAAGAAGCCGGCAACACTCAAATCATCCTCACCGATCGAGGGACCACGTTTGGCTATAATAATCTTGTATGCGATATGAGAAGTATTGCCATCTTAAAAAAATTTGGATACCCCGTTTGTTTTGATGCCTCTCATGCTGTTCAACTTCCTGGAGGAAATGGAACATCATCAAATGGTGAAAGAGAATTTATTCCGACCCTTGCAAAAGCTGCTGTGGCAGCTGGGTGTGATTGCTTGTTCATTGAATCTCATGAGAGTCCATCTGAGGCAAAAAGCGATAAAGACTCTGTTTATCCTTTGCATGAAATGGCAACTCTTTTAAAAGAAGTTAAACGGATTTTTGAGGCGGTTCAACCACTATGTACGCTCGAGTAACTTTTTTCAGCTTGCTCACTTTAAGCGTTTTTGGTCTTTTATGGATCTGCAACGTCGCTCTTGTCAGGCAAAAAGACATCACAGATTACACGCAATTTGTTGAAAACCTGCAAAATATCGCCTCCAACAAAGACTTTTCAGCCACACACCAAGACAGAAAAGGCTTAAGGAAAGATATTTGGTTATCACAAGAGAATCATTCAAGGCTCCATTATCGCATCGATAGTGCATCGTCAACTCTCACACTTGTACCTAAAGATAATAAATTAGATATCCTTGAAAACTTAAACGGCATTCAAGGTTGGATTCAAGAACGTCTCTATGTAAATGGACAAAGTCCTATGCAACAAATGCGTTTTTTTGAAGCAGGTGAAGGCACTTACCAGTACACAACGCAAGAATTCTTAGCAAAATCAGTCGCTCTTTCATTATTTAGATTGCCAGGTCACACAATTCCAACATCTTTAGACAGTCAGAATGCTTTTCTTAAAGGGATTGCTCAAGATGTCTCTTTTTCAGTCTCAGGCAAAATCCCTCAATTTCAAGCTAAACACTTTCAAGCTACCCTCTCTAATCAACTCCAAAAAATAGGAGACCCGCCATGATTAGTATTCTAGCATCTCTTCTTGCAACTACAGCTCCTCTTGCTGATTCAACAGCTGTCTCTTCTTCGAATGCCTCTTATGATGGCAATTCTCTTGTGCTTAAAGGACAAGTGCTGCTCGACCATGGTTTAGGACAAATGAAAGCGGAAGAGGCTATCTTAGACAAACAAGAAGTGGGGAAAGAATTTCCTTTCTCTTTTATTCGTTTGCGTACAGATGTCGTTTTAACTCTCTCTCAAGACGCCACCCTTTCTTGTGATACAGCCGATCTCGATTTTAATTCTTTAGAAGGGCATTTAACAAGCTCTGAGAGATTACGTTATACCGGCTCTCTCAAAAGAAAAAAAGGCTCAGCAACTCCTTTTTGCCTGACAAGTAAACTAGCTGACTTAAGTTTTTCCAAACAAGAGACAGAGACTCAAAAACCCAAATACGATATCGCCTCCATCTTGGCACAAGAAAGTGTGCAGTTTGAGTACGATCAAAAATACACTCTACATGCAGACACAACCATTTTTGATCAATTAAAACACCACTTATCTGCTCATTCAAAGAAAGATACGAAATGCAGACTCACCTACGATAACAATCAAATTAACGCAGATAAGATGGATTTAGACCTAATGCTCTCTGAGATCTCCATGAGCCATCCTCAAGGCTCTCTTCATTCCCTTATCAGTCAAGCCACCACTCAATTTTCCTCTGACAACCTTCTATGGAATCATCTGACCAATACCCTTTTTCTCAAAGGAGATGTCTCTTTAGAAGATCCTTCTCTTGGCACCGTTTTATCTCAAGAAGAGATCAAACTCATCCAAACAGATAAACAACTCTCTTCGATTCATACGCAAGGGAAAACAACCATTAACTATTTAAACACTCATAAACTCACCTGTTTTGGCACCATCGATCTCGATCAAAAACGGCTGCAGGCCAACATCATCAGCCCTCTTGTAGGTGGAGCAACACCTGCCGAGCTTCAACTCTCTTATCAAGAAGAACAGATCACAGCTTTTGCCGACACAGGACATGTCGAATACACACTGACCAATAACACTTTCCAGCCTTTATCGCTCTCTTTGAAAGGACACGTACGCCTTTTTTCTCATGACCCCAACAAACCTCCCTTGTTTGGAATTACAGACAGATTAACCTACTCTCCTACGACACGAACATTTATCTTAAATGCCGACCCAGGTAAGAAAGTCATCTTTATCAATGAAGCCGAAAATATTCGTTTAAGTGCACAAGAAGTTCATGTCACAGAAGATCCTATCACTAAAAGACAAACCGTCAAAGGTGTTGGCAATGTGCAACTGACTCTATCTGCCGATGAAGAAGCTTTAATGAATCAATTTTTTAACCTCTCAAACAAATTATGAAAACCATTTTAAAAACGAAAAATCTCGCTAAACACTATAACGGAAAACCGATTGTGACCGATCTCTCCTTTGAAGTCGGCAAAGGAGAAGTTGTAGGACTTTTAGGCCCTAACGGAGCTGGCAAAACAACCGCTTTCTACATGACAATTGGACTCATCCGTCCAGACAACGGCCATGTCTTCTTTAATGGACAGGAAGCTACCCATTTACCGATTC
>CAYUZN010000047.1:0-14355 GCA_964449295.1 uncultured bacterium
GCTCTTAGACTAGGGGGCGATTTTCTTAAAAAAGAAGTAGGTGATAGGATATCCATTTCTGATCCCACATGGGCAAATCACAGAGGGATTTTTACAGCTTGTGGTATGAAGTTAGATATTTATCCCTACTACAGCCTTCAAACACAACAATTAGAGTTTAAGAGATTCATAGAACACATGGAGGGCTTAAGTGCTGGTACAGTCGTTCTTTTGCATGCATGTTGTCACAATCCTACGGGAGCTGATTTGACATTCGATCAATGGAAAATAGTTTCTGATCTTTTTCTAAAGAAAGGGTTGATCCCATTTTTTGATTTTGCCTACCAAGGCCTTGGCAGAGGACTAGAAGAGGATGCAGCAGCTGTGCGTTTATTTGCAGAGGCTGGGCACCACATGCTGATCTCTTATTCTTTGTCTAAAAATTTTGGCATGTATGCAGAGAGAGTAGGAGGCTTATTTATCGTGACAGAATCTAAAGAGATTGCGTCTTGTGTGTTATCTCAACTGAAAACACTGGTGCGTACAAATTACTCCAATCCTCCGCTGCATGGCAGTGCTATTGCCTCTGAAATTTTATCAAATCCTCAGCTGAAAAAAGAATGGGAAGAGGAATTAGAAGGGATGCGAGACAGAATTATTAAAATGAGAGATCTCTTTTGCCAAACTTTGATTGAAAAATCTTTGAAAACAGATTTTCGATTTTTGCTTGATAAAACAGGCATGTTCTGCCTGACAGGACTAGATAAGAAATCTGTGAACAGATTAAGAGAGGAATTTGCTATCTACATGACTCAAGATGGTAGACTCAATATCACGGGATTAAATCAAGAGACTATCACAACAGTTGTTGATGCCATTTTAAGAGTTTCTGTATGAGAAGAACCTCTTACACATCTTTTGTCTGTCTGTTTTTCTTAATTTTTTTTAGTTTGAGCTTGCAACCTTCCACGTCTAATCAACTAAGATCTTTTACAGCTGCTATTATATCGCCCTCCTGGCAAGGAATCAATCTCATTAAAAGTTCATTCTTAACAATATTTAAATGGAATAACTCTGTAGCCCCCTCGCAATTATTAAGAGAGATAGCCGTGCTCAAAAGAGAGAACCATATCCTGCATGAGCAAATCGAGCTCTTTAAGCAACATCTAGAGACAGAATCTGTCCTGTTGAAGCAGATAGAAAATCATGAACAAGAGTTTTTTTCTAGAAGGAAAGAAGAGTTATGGAAACTCATCAACAAGCAATCCTATTTTCTTTCTGCTAGAGTTGTTTTTAGAGAGCCCACTAGTTGGGGAAGCTCTTTGTGGATCAATGTAGGTGATAGAAATAACCAGGTTTTAGGCAAACAAATTGTCGCAAAAAACAGCCCCGTTGTCATAGGGATAGCCGTAGTTGGTATTGTAGACTATGTCGGAGAAAAAAGATCAAGAGTTCGGTTAATTACCGATGCCAACCTAACACCTTCTGTGCGTGTTGTGAGAGCAGATACCCCATCTCTCTACTTAGCTAAAGGGGAACTCCATGGGACAAGCGAGCCTCTTTGGAGATCAAGAGGTATCTATTTACAGGGTGTAGGATTTAATTACGATTTTCCTGATGAAGAAGGTCCTGCGCGCCATAGACAATCTCAAGAATCTTTAATACAACCTGGAGATTTACTTGAAACAACAGGCATGGATGGTGTTTTCCCCAAAGGGCTCCAAGTGGCTTGTGTGACATCTGTAGAGCCTTTAAGTGAAGGAGCTTGCTCTTACACGCTCAAAGCAAAATCTCTTGTAGAAAATTTGGATAATCTTTCATCTGTCACCGTTTTGCCTCCCTTGGAAGAGTGAGTGTGCAATCATAAAAGATATGTTCCTAATATATTGATCCGCAATATATTATGTAATTAGACATTTTAAAATGTCTAATTATACGATATATTAGACCTATAGGGAGTCTAATATGAAAGAGCTGCTGTGCAACATCATGCTGAGCACTATTTACAAAGAGGAGGTTTCCCAGAAACATTGAAGCTTCAAGATAGTTTGCATACACAAATTATCCAATCCTATGTCAACTTGTGTGTTTTTAGAGATGTGATTGATCGTTATAAACCAAAAAATCCTCTATGAGGGTTTGTGCAACAAAGCCGATCTAGAGACAGACCATCAAATTATAAAATAGCTTTCCTCATTTCCCCTTCTCTGACACCCAAGTTCCCATAGCGATGGTAGTCATGACTGATTGCTACTTCTCTTAAGTAATGCAATAGCTCCAGCCTTCCGCTGGCAAGAACGGGTGCGGAGGCGATGTGAGAGGCTGATTCAGCTGCCACTTGGATAAGTTTATCTGTGGGAGAAGAGAGAAGACGAATGCGCTTAAAGGAGCCTAGTCTGACACGTTCAAGAAAGTAATCCTCTGATTCGTAGATAATTTTAAAAAGAGGGAAATGTCTCTTCCAAGACTCGAGAAAAGTAGGGAAGTGTTGTTCTTTAGACAGGCTAAGTTGTATAGGAGTTTCGCAATACATGGCAGCTGCACAGACTCTTAAAATATCTAAAGCAGTATCTTGAGGATAGAGACGGAAGACAATGCCGTGCTGTTGTGTATAACGTAAAAAGTTGTCTTGCCCCAGAATTTTAGTGACATCAGAGTCTTGTTGGAATTTTTCTGCAAAGTGTGCGTAACTACTGACACTAGCTTCCCACAATGCGATCTCTTTAGAAGAAAAATTGGATTTTGAAAGAAGGTGTTTAAAGCTATCGATGATAGAGTTTTTAGAAGCTTGTTCTTTTGGTAAACAGATTTGCTCAGTTCTAACAAATTGAGAGAGGTAGTTGGGTCCTCCCGCTTTAGCCCCAGATCCAAAGTGACTGGCTTTACACCCACCAAAAGGCTGTCTTTGAACAATAGCACCGGTAAGAGTGCGATTGATGTAAAGGTTGCCTGCTTCCACTTTGTCAAGCCAATGAGCCTGCTCTCTTTGATCTAAACTATGAAGCCCTGATGTTAAGCCATAAGGAGTGCTATTGACAAGGTGAATCGCATGATCGAGGTTTTTAGCGCGCATGATACCAAGAACAGGACCAAAAAATTCTGTTTTATGGGTGAAACTCCCCTCTTTCACGCCTATTTTAATCCCAGGAGACCAAAGACTGGGGTTGCTCGGATGTTTTCTTGGTTGTACAAGCCACTCTTCTCCCTCTTCTAAGGTGGTTAAAGCTTTGAGAAGATCTCCCTGAGGTTCATGGATAAGAGGGACAATTTTTGAAGAGAGATCCCAGGCAGATCCTACTTTTAGGCTTTCTGTGGCATCTTTTAAATGTTTGTGAAATAAAGGATCGTCATAAACTTCCGCTTCTAAGATCGCTAAACTGGCAGCACTACATTTTTGTCCTGAGTGACCAAAAGCTGACTGGATCAAATCTTTGATTGCAAGATCTCTGTCAGATAGAGCACTGATGATCAGTGCATTTTTCCCTCCTGTTTCAGCAGCTAGATCAAGTCCTGGACGAAGCTTGAGAAATAATTTAGCAGTTGATGTAGCACCTGTCAGGCACACCATGTTGATGCGTTTATCTTTAATGAGTAAAGAGCCTGTTGGATCGTCAACACAATTGATAAATTGCAGAACATCTTTTGGAATGCCACTATCCCATAATATATTCACAAGGATCCACCCAGCTAAAACAGCTTCTGGAGCTGGCTTAAAAATAACACAATTGCCAGCTACAAGAGCAGCTAGTATTCCACCTGCTGGAATAGATATAGGAAAATTCCAAGGAGGCGTAATGAGAACAGTACCTTTAGGAGTTAAAGCTAAATCGTGGTGACTTGAGAGTTCTTGCATACTACGCCAGTAATACTCAGCAAAATCTATCGCTTCAGAAATTTCTGGGTCAGATTCGAGAGGTGTTTTCCCTCCATCTAGGAGCATCACTCCGATGAGATCGCCTCTTTTTTCACGCATTTTTTGCGCAGATAATCGTAAAAGTTCGCAACGTTTGTCTAAAGAGGTCTCGCGCCACGTAAGTTCTGCTGCTTTTGCCACAGTTAACGCTTCGTCGATATGAGCCCAATCAGCCAGCACATACGTATATTTCACTTTTCCTGGATTAGAAGGATCGAATCCTTGCCCTTCGTGAGAGGTATGCGTCAACTCTTTCCCCCCAATAACGCAGGGGATAATAGCGAGTTGTTTGTTTTCCCATTCTTGAACGATGTGACTAATCCACAGTTTATTTTTGATAAGAGAAAAATCAGTGTCGGCTTCATTGTCAAAAGGATCTTTGGAAGAGAGAGGGATAGGAGAAGACATGCGATCTTGGGTTCTTCTGGGGGTTAAAGAAGCGATGTGCATGAGATCACAAGATTTTGCAAATAGACGGGTTTGTTCTTGCCATTCATGTGTATGAGGTTTTAATCCGAAAGCATAACGTAAAAAGTTATCGATGCCTGTATTTTCATCAAGTCTTCGAATAAGATAAGCAACCGCATTTTGAAAATCTTTTTTCATAGCAACAGGGCAATAAAGAAGCATGTTTTTAGACACGAGCTGCACGACTTTACGTATCGATTCTGCCATCCCTTCGAGCATTTCGAAAGAGACCTCTTTTTCTACACCGTATTCTGCACGCACAAGAAGAGCAAAAGAAATGTCAAATAGATTGTGAGAGGCAATGCCAATGTGAGCTGCTTTAGCATTTTCAGGAATACAACCGTAGGCCACCATCCGTTTATAGTTGGCATCGACATCCACTTTTGTTTTGTAAGGAGCTTGAGGCCATCCACGTAACGAAGCTTCACATTGTTCCATCGCAAGATTAGCTCCTTTGACAATTCTAATCTTGATCGGAGCTCCTTTATTTTTAGTTCTCTGCATAGCCCATGTCGTGAGCTCTTTTTGAATTTCATGAGAATCAGGAAGGTAGGCTTGCAGCACAATTCCAGCAGAAAAATTATGAAATTCTGGCTCTTCTAACACTTTTTTAAAAAGAGTCACGGTGATGTGTAAATCGCGATACTCTTCCATATCGAGATTCACAAATTTAGGAGTGGCTATGCCATCTCTATGTATGAATTTGTGTGCCTTAGCAACCCTGTAAAGTTGTCTTAACCTCTTAGCTAAATGTTCTATGGTATGATCAAAAGCAAGCAAATTGATTTGTGAAAAAATCGTAGAGATTTTAATGGAAACATATTCGATATCGTCTTGGCTTAAATCCTGTAAATAGAGAGCAACTCTTTTTTGAGCCTCTTCCTCTCCTAAGATCGCCTCCCCAATATGATTCAGGTTTAATCTGACACCTTCTGCTCTTCTTTTTTTCATATGTTTGGAGAGTTCTTTTCTCTCGCCAGGCAACACAACAGCTGACGTTTCTTTCCTAAGAATCGAAGTTCCCATAGGAACAAATATGAAAGAGAAAGCTTTTCCAAATAGTTGAAATAATTTTAAAGCAAAGCGTTTATATAAAAACAAATAACGCGGGGTGCCAAATTGCTTAAGAAGGTAGATTAATTGACTCGCAACCCGTTTGGTGCTAGTCGATCTAAAACACTCATCTGTCATAGCTGTTGTAAAAGCTTTCCCTTTCGGGTCACGCATCATGCGTGCCAGCTCTTTTTGTCTTTTCTTTTCTTGAGGAGTTTCAAGTCTGTTAGATTCAGAGAGGAGTAGCGCTGCCAGCTCAACAGCTGTTTTTTGTCTCTGCTGGAATGTTTGAACTTTCCCTTCAGCTGATTCGAGAATTTCTAAAGCTTTAAGTATATCTGAAGACTCGTCTCTTATTTTTGGCACAACTACCTCTTCTTTTGCTCCATATCAAAAATCAGATAACTGATAAAGATTTTTTTACACATATCTTGACACAAAATAGGAGAGAAACTAAGATACGCCTTCCATAAAGAAGTTTTTAAGGTAGGTAGATATGTCTAAAATGATGCAATTTCATGAAGAAGCGCTTAGGTCAATTCTCAAAGGTGTCAAAACATTAGCTAAAGCCGTTATTGTGACACTTGGTCCTAAAGGGCGCAATGTTGTCATTAATCGAGGGTTTGGATCACCACTTTCGACAAAAGATGGCGTGACAGTTGCTAAAGAGATTTCTCTTAAAGACAAATATGAAAATATGGGAGCACAGCTCGTTAAAGAAGCTTCTCTGAAAACATCAGATGTGGCAGGAGATGGAACGACAACCGCTATTGTGCTGGCTGATGCTATGTATAGCGAGGGCGTCAAGATGGTGATTTCAGGCGCTAACCCTATGAGTTTAAAAAGAGGTATCGATAAAGCTACTCAAAAAGTCATACAAGAGTTGGATAATCTTGCCATCAAAATCTCTAAAAATGACGAGATTAAGCAAATTGCGACTATTTCAGCTAATAACGATGTAGAAATTGGGTCAATGATTGCACAAGCTATGGCAAAAGTTGGCAAAGATGGGACGATCACAATTGCTGAAGCAAAAGGCATTGATACAACACTAGATATTGTCGAAGGCTTGCAATTTGACAAAGGTTATTTATCAGCATATTTCATAACCAATGCAGAAAAAATGACAGTCGAATTAGATAATCCTGCCATTTTTATTACAGATAAGAAAATTTCGACAGTTAAAGAAATCGTAGCTATTCTTGAGATAGTGATGGAAAAAGGACCACGCCCTTTGCTTCTCATTGCAGAAGATATAGAAGGAGAAGTGCTAGCAACTCTTGTTGTGAATAAGATCAAAGCAGGCTTTCCTGTCTGTGCTGTGAAAGCACCTGCTTTTGGAGATAGAAAAAAAGCTCTCTTAGAAGATATCGCAATTTTAACAGGTGCCACGGTCTTATCAGAAGAAGTTGGCCTTTCTTTGGCAGATTTTGATCTCAGTCATTTAGGGAAAGCTAAAAAAGTTAAAATTAGCAAAGATGATACCACAATTATCGATGGAGCAGGCAATTCTAAAAAGATTCAAGATAGAGTGTCTTCTATTCGCGCTGAAATGGAGCGCACAACATCACAGTATGATTTAGAAAAACTGCAAGAAAGACTCTCTAAGTTAGCAGGCGGTGTGGCTGTGATTAATATCGGTGCTGCTACAGAAACAGAACTCAAAGAGAAAAAAGCTCGTGTAGAGGATGCTCTTCATGCGACACGGGCTGCTGTTGCAGAAGGCATTGTTCCTGGTGGAGGTGTCGCTCTTTTAAGAGCTATTAAATCGCTTGATGGGTTAGATCTTACAGGAGATGAGCTATCCGGTGTAGAAATTATTAGAAAAGCTGCGTATGCACCAGCTACTGCTATTGCAAGCAATTGTGGCAAACAAGGAAGTTTAATTGCTGAGAAAATTTTCGAAAGGCAAGGTCCATGGGGCTATAACGGTCTTACCGATGAATTTGCAGATCTCATAAAGGATGGAGTCGTAGATCCCGTACTTGTCACAAAAAGTGCACTTGTGAATGCAGCCTCTGTCGCGTCTCTTTTACTGACCATTGCTGCTATGATCACCGATAAACCTGAGCCAAAATCCAAAAATCCAGCTTCTTCTATACAGGGCATGGGGCAGGGTATGGGCGGAATGGGAGGTATGGGTGGCATGGGCGATATGATGATGTAAGACCCCTCGTTTTTAGCCAGAATATCCAATTTTATTGGAGATTCTGGCTAAATTGTTTTTTATTTGGACAAAAACTCCAATAATGATCGAGGAATTGTTAGTGGAAAACTAAATCTTGCCTAAAACTGATCTATAGATGAAAATACAAAAGCTTGCACTGGTAGCTCAGTTGGATAGAGTACCCGGCTACGAACCGGGTGGTCAGAGGTTCAAATCCTCTCCGGTGCGCATTTTCTGAAGTATGATAATAAAAGTTTTTTCAACAGGCCCCGTTGAGACAAATACCATTTTGCTCGCATGTCCAAAAACCTTGAAGGCTGCGATTATCGACGTGCCTTTTTCTAGTAAAGATCTTTTGATTGATGAGATCAAAAATTTAAAGCTTAAGCCTGAAATGATTTTACTCACCCACTCCCACTGGGATCATATCGGGGAAGTCATAGAATTGAAGAAAGCTTTAAACATTCCCATTTATGTGCACTCTGAGGATGCTGGTAATTTAGAAGTTCCGGGCTCCGATGGCCTTCCTCTTGTTTTTCCTGTTCAAGGCGGAAGACCAGATCATCTTTTAAAAGATGGGGATGTCTTAGAGCTAGGATCTCTAAAAATAGACGTCATTCATACACCAGGTCATACACCGGGGGGTGTCTGTTTTTGGATTAAAGATGAAAATGTATTGATTTCAGGAGACACTTTATTTCGAGGAACAATAGGAAGATTGAATTTTCCTAGCAGCAAGCCGAAACTAATGTGGGAGTCCTTAAAAAGGCTGTCCAAATTACCTGCCGAGACGCGGGTGGTTCCTGGACATGGAAAAGAAACTAAAATAGGGGATGAGCCTTGGCTTAAAGCACCTGAAAAAAAATTTGGAGGGTTATGAAAAGATTAATGATCGGAGAGGCGGCGCCTCATTTTAAAGCAAAAGCTGTTGTGAAGGGAGAAATTGTTGATAATTTTTCTTTAGATGCATTTCTTGGAAAATATGTCGTATTTTTTTTCTACCCTCTCGATTTTACGTTTGTTTGCCCAACAGAGTTGCACGCTTTTCAAGACAAATCTCTAGAGTTTGAAAAAAGAGATGTGCAAATAGTAGGATGTTCTATTGACAGTGTTTATTCTCATTTTGCTTGGCTAAACACACCCAAGTCGAAAGGGGGAATAGAAGGAATTTCTTACCCACTTGTCTCAGATTTAACAAAAAAAATTGCCTCCGATTACCAAGTCTTACAAGAAGAACAGGGGATTGCTTATAGAGGTCTTTTTATTTTGGACAAACAAGGATTTATACGTCATATGCTGATCAACGATCTTCCTCTTGGTAGATCTATTGATGAAGTTCTGCGTGTTGTAGATGCTCTCATCCATTATGAAAATTTTGGAGATGTCTGTCCTGCTAATTGGCAAATGGGTGATAAAACAATGACAGCTTCTTTAAAGGGTTTGGAAAAATTTTTTGCAGAAGAAGAAAACCCTCATTTTTTGATAGGGCCTAAATAATCATAAAGATCTTTTTCAGACAGAATAATGAGAGAGTGATGGAGCCTGCAGATAGGTGTTGCTTCTTCTATAATATTTGCATCCCCAACACCAGGAAGGCAAATAGCAGATAAGTTGTAAGAATCTTTTTTTTGCTTCAGCCAGTAAAATCCTTGGGCGTAAGATTCGGTACTGAACCCCTCTTCTGCAATTCTAAAAAATACTACTTCTTTTTGAAAGCTTAAAAATTGAATGGCAAATTGAATCCCTTGACTATCTTTAGGAGACTCTCCCATAGACTCAAATAGCTGTATCACAGAAGAACATAGGGTTGGCTGGCAGTAGCTCCCTTTTTCTGATTCTCCAAATAGGAAGACAATCTTTTTTTTCATATCTACAACTGCTCATACACTTATATCAAAATTAGTTAAAATAAATTTTTTAAGAACAGAGTTCTAGACTTTAAGACCTTCGAATGAGTAAAATTTGGAAAACCTCTCTTAGGAGACAGTATGCGTTGGTGTGTTTTTTTGCTTGCTCTTATGATTAAGCTTCATGGAATAGATGTTCCTCAAGAAGATAAGTTATCTACAGAAATTTTAGAAAACGGCGTTAAAATATGGTTGCAAGAGAACACAATTCCTTCTCATATGGTGTCTTTAAAAGTGGTGTGGAAGACAGACTCAGAAACAAACATGGAGTCGTTAGATTGCCCCTATGATTTGGATGAGATTTCTTCTTTCTTAGAATTTTCAAAAGATAACAAACCTCCCTTTGCTAAAGGCATTGGGATTATTGCTGTAGGAGATTTTGATAAAAATCGACTAAGGACACTCATTAAAGACCAGTTTAGTGAAATAAATTTCTGGACAGACACAAAGGTTCAACCAGCCATTGCAATTAATGTTTTAGAAGATGGTAGAGTGGACAGTCTGAAATTCTCTTACCCCACACCTATACAAAATTTAAAAACAGACGAAGATTTAAAAAAACAATGGGCTGTTTATTTCTTGCAGAAACTTATCCAACAAGAATTTCAAGAGTCTTTAAAAGAAAGTGGTGGAGTTTGGAGTGAACCTGTTGAATCTAATTATCTCATTCCACAGATTGCTTGTATAGGGAAAGTGCACTCTAATGGACAAAGCCCTCTCGAATTGTTAAATAGGCTGCTTGGAACAATTCAAGAGGTAAAAATGGGAGGATTCTCAGATGAGAAATTCCAAGCTTATAAAGCAGACGCTCAAAAGATTTTACTTTCACTTAGTAGGCGATCACCAGATAGTAATGCTTTAGTTAGCTATTATGCTGATCAATTTGCTTATGGGCAAAAATGTCCTCCTTATTCTTTTTTTATACAGACTTCATTAAATCTCATTTCAGAGATGACTTTGCGAGATGTGCATCTTCTGGTAGATCAGTATTTGAAAGACAATAATCGCTTAGTTGAAATCAATCTTGTACAAACAGGGCAAATAAGCGAAGATCAAGTCAAAGAAACTCTAGACGAACTTGGAGCTGACAATCTTATTCTAGCTATAGAAGATGAACAAAACGATAAAGAAGAAAGGATATTAAATCATGCTCTTGCTTATATTCAGCTACCTCTTAAGCCAGAAGAATCTAAAGTGATAGGCGAGATTGTTGAGGCCATTGGAAACCATGGATGGTTATGGTTGGGCGTGCATCAAACAGAATTAAGAGAGAAAGAAAAACAGATCAAGCATGTGCATCCATTGCGATTTTTGGGTGAAATTTTTTCCAATGCTAATCTAAAAGCCTGTATGCGCAAAGTAGAAAAAGATAGATTAACGTGGAGTGGATTTTTGAAAGGATTGAAACCTAACATGGAAAAAGAGATGCAGCGTAATAATCTTTATAAGCATGTTGAAGGATTTTGTCAGGCAGTGAGAGCAGATCCAGACAAGGTGAAAGTGTTTATCCAGAAACATGATTGGTCTGGACTTGTCAAGTATCTTATTCAAATTTAAGGCTTTGATGAAACGCATTATTTTCATTTTCGGTATCGTTGTTTTAAGTCTAGCTGCTTGCTTAACAAGTCATCTGACTTACTTATATTTTCATCAACAATTTAAAGTTGAAGACTTTAAACATGAATTTGTTTTTCAAAATTCCGAAAAATTTTTGCCGTCTCCGAACATTAAATTAAAAAAAGAGGCTGCAGATATTCTTAATCAGGCGTTTTCATATGTAGGGCATGGTCATCAAATGACAGCATTTGAAAGTGAAGATCATCGGTATGTAATTAAATTTTTTAATCCAAGACCTGCCTTAAATGAAGAGACTTTCCACAGTATAAAAGGAATGAAGCACCTATGTTCTCTTAAGTGGCTATCAGATGCGTATCTCAAAAGACGCTCTCTCATGATGAAATTGATGGGTTCTTATCAAATAGCTTTTGATGAATTGAAGGAAGAAACAGGCCTTGTGTATATCCACTGTGACAATACTACTTGCTTATCAAAAACAATTCATCTATTAGATAGAAAAGGAGAGCCTAGTTGGATTGACTTAGACAAAGTTCCTTTTATTTTACAAAAAAAAGCAGAGATAGCAGCAGATCGTCTAGAATACCTCATTCAGAGAAATGAGATTGATAAGGTAAAAAAAGCACTATCTGATATATATATGTTTTTTGAGGCTAGAGCCAGAAAAGGAATTACGGATAAACAACAAACTTTATATAACAATTATGGTTTTATTGGAGATCAAGTCATTCAAATTGATGTGGGAAGAATTAGAAAAGATGAAAACATTCAAAAGAGACCAGACGAAGAAATTAAGCGAGTTTTTGGCCACATTAATAAGTTCTTATCTGGGAGATACCCTCAATTATCTCCTTTTTTCTTGGAAGCTGCGCAGTAGAGAGTTCTCCAACGACTAATTTTATGAATGAACACAGACATATCAATTATGTGTATTTTGCAGTAGTATTCTTCTTTATTGCTTTCTTGCATATATGCCAGGTGTTTCTCATTGACACAGAGTCTACGCTAGATAGGCTTTTTTATATCACTTATGCGCTTTGCCAATGTTTCTTAGAAGTGGGATGTCTTATCCTTTTAGGAACTTATCTCGTTAAGAAATTTCCAAAAAGTTTAAATCCTATATTTATCATCCTGACATTTGTGCTTCTAATTGTGCATGCAATTGACTTTCCACTTGTTCGTATCATGGATTGGTCAATCTGGTATGTCCTTGATTTTATAGCAGCAGAAAGTTGTGAAAACCTGCTTGAGATGTTATATGCCAGTAATATCTCTCTGAAAACCTGGATGATTGTAGGTATTGTGATTATTGTCTCTTCAGGGTTAGGATTCTTATTTTTTAGGTTAACAGAAAGGATCGCCAAAAGAAAGCCTGTCAATCTCTCTTATCCTAAAATTACTATGAGCTTACTGGCTATGACTCTATTTCTTGTTGCTTTTGATTTTAAAACAGGAAAAGGCTCTCAGCTAACCAGTAAAGACAGATTCGTTAAGGCTCTTCCTTGGAAATCGACTTTATTTTCCAGTGATTATCCTACCCTATCATTAAAAAATAGGATTGTAAATCTGCCTAAAGAAAAAATAGTCTTAAGCAAACTGGGAAATATGAGTCTGACTCCTTCTAAAAAACCTAATATCTTTCTATTTGTTGTAGAAAGTTTAAGAGAGGATTTTTTAACGACAGATTGCTCTCCTGAGATGGCCTATTTTCGAGAGCAAAACATCTCTTTTCCTCAGGCTTTTTCCTCGGCTAATGGAACACAGCTATCTTGGTTTTCTATTTTTCAAGCTAGATACCCTCTCTACTGGGGTAAAATGCAGTCCTCATCTTGGAAGTCTGGAAGCTTGCCTTTAAGCATTTTAAAAAAGATTGGGTATAAGATACATCTCTACTCTGCAGCTAGGCTCAGTTATTATCAAATGGATGAAATGCTTTTTGGCAAAGGTAAAAAGCTTGTTGATACAATGAATCTTTTTTATCGAGATGATACAGGAGAGCCTTGGGAGAGTGATGCTCAGTGTTTTCAAAAGTTAGGCAGTGATATTGACTCATGGCATAATGAAGAAGGTCATGTTTTTCTTGTATTTTTAGATGCGACTCACTTTGATTATAGCTGGCCAAAGACACAACCTTTGCAATTTTCTCCAATTGTGAGTCAAATTGATTATCTGAAAGTGTCTTATTCGAAAGAAGATCTTGAAGGTATTAAAAATAGATATCGTAACGCCATTTTTTACTTAGATTCACTCTTTGGTTCATTCTATAAAAAATTAGAGCAACTGAAGATGGGGGAAGAGGCGATAGTTGTTTTAACAGCAGACCATGGGGAAGAGTTTTTTGAACAAGGAAACATTTTCCATGCGTCTAACTTAAGTAGTATGCAAACAACAATTCCCATCTATTATCGTTTCGGTAAAACACCCCAAACTTTTTTACCTATCAAAGCTTCTCTGACATCTCATATCGATATTTTCCCTTCGATCTTTGATTATATTTTCAAAGAAAATATATTTGAAGAATGGTTTGATGGAGAATCGATATTTCGCGTTAAAAAAAGACCATTTGTTGTATCCGCAAGATACAATGCTAGCAGGGCGCCTTATGAGTTTTTTATTCATAATGGAGACAGTAAACTCACAGCTAGATTTATGAACCAAAAAAACATCTATAAATCGAAAGTTCTTCAGATCATTTCGAAAAAAAATGATAAGGATGAAGGAGTCCCTTTTCAAGTCGATCATTTAGAAAAAGAATTCGGAGAGGCATTTGAACATCTTTTTGCTAAGAAGTAAATTATTAAGAGGTATCGACTCTTTTTTTTCTTTTGTGAGTCTGCTTTTTCGCTATCGTCCTAATCAGACACTTCCCTCTCTTAAACATCCTACAATTGATGCTTTTATTCGAGAGAATGATTTCTTTTCAGAAACAAGACCTATTATAGGCAGGGTTACAGAATCGCCTGAAGATTTTCAAGTTTGTTGTCAGTTTTTAGCAACCTTGCCCTTATTGATTCCTGATATTTCCAGATGCACACTTGCGTCTCTAGAGGTTTTGATTAAAGGCATTGCTTATAGAAATCTATCTAAAGGGATGGAAATACCTCTTTTTGAAAATGGAGAGATGAATCACTACATTGTTGATCACGTCTTCACCCTTTGGGGTAAAATTCCTTCTTTTGGTCTTGTTCCTAAGAATAAAGGGGTGCCCATTCTTCTTTTTCGAGGAACTGATATCTCATTTACGACTATGAAAGCATGGACCTCAGTTGTATCTGATTTTGATGTGAGAGGGC
>CAYUZN010000048.1:0-14214 GCA_964449295.1 uncultured bacterium
GAGTTTAGATGATTGGTTGCGTGTAGCTGCTCGCTAAGATTAGGTGTGACTAAACTATTCACTTCATCCAAAGTAAGCGTATACAATTTGTTATGTAGATAATCTAGACCTTGTTGTTTGTCGACTTTAAGCTGTTCCAAAGCAACTCTTTTGAAATTAAAATTTTTTTCGGAGATCTTGTTTAGGAGTTCGAGTTGGTTTATAGCTTTTTTTATAGTTTCTTCTTTTAGCGTTTGTTTTTGATTGTTAACAATATTATAGATTTCTTCTAATCTACCTTCCCAATCCTTGATGAATACTCCTATTCTACCACCTTGTTTCTGATAGAGAAAAAGAAAGAAAGTATGATAAACAACCCTTCCGATAGCAGCAATTAGTTTGTTAAGAGAGTCTTGATTGGAAGAATTATTTTCCCAATCCTCTTTGGCTTGTTGAAATGTCAAAACTCTCTGATGATAGTTATATACTTTGGGATCATTATAATAATCATCACAGACTTTCTTTGTTAATTGTAGCAATCTTTGTTTCAATTTAAAAGTTTGTTGTTCTGTATCTGGGGGAGGCTTTTTATGTGAATTTAATAAGAAAATAGAAACAACCTTATATACAGTGGCTAGCAATGCTGCAGCTATGACTACTTTAGTAAACGGATGACGTAAAAAATTGGGAACTATAGTTCCCCACCTTTCTATTCTCAATTTTTAACTCTCAATGAAAAGAACCATTATATATTTTAAGAAGGGATTCGGTCAATCTTTTGAAAATGCCCAGAATAGGACTTGAACCTACATGCCTTTGCAGGCAACAGAACCTGAATCTGTCGTGTCTACCAATTCCACCATCTGGGCAAAAAGGAAATTCTAAGAGTTTATGGGAGTTTCGTCAAGTTTTTTAAAGACTTGACGTTTCGTCGACAATCTCTTGAAGAGTGACTTTGAGGCTCTCTGTTCCTTCTGTGAATCCACATTGAATTAAAAGAGCGTTTAAATGAGAGAGTTCTGATTCAACCATATCTAATTTAGTTTCCAAAACAGCTACTTTACGATTAAGTTCTTTATTATCCATATAGTATTAGCTCCTATATAATCTATATTTTAATTATATAATAAATTTGCAATAAAGTAATCGAATTTTTTTAAGTTTTTCTATATCATATTGCAAGATAATATCTTATGACTTACAATGATTTATTTGGTGGGGACCCCTATGTCTAAAAGCACTCAGGCTCAAGCACTTCTAGAAAAATTTGATCATCCCTTAAAATCGATTCTTATTTTTGGACCTCCAGGGGCCGGAAAGGGGACTTTGGGCAAATTTTTAAGCTCTGCTGGGAACCATTTTCACCTTTCTTCAGGTGATATTTTTAGAGGTCTTGCTCCTGAATCTCCTGCAGGAAAGCTCTATTATAGCTACGCGAGCAAAGGTCATCTTTTGCCTGATGAAGCAACCGTTCAAATATGGCATAACTATGTCGAAGGGCTCATTGCGACTAACCGTTATAGTCCTCACCAGCAACTTTTACTGCTTGATGGGATTCCTAGAACGATTGGGCAAGCAGATCTTTTGGAAAAGCATCTTAATATCCTAAAGATCATTGTGTTAGAAACATCTGATACTCAAGGGCTTATAAGGCGCATGAAAAGACGAGCGTTAATTGAAGGGCGGATGGATGATCATGATGAAAAGGTCCTCAAAACAAGGATGCAAGTGTATCAAAAAGAAACACTTGCACTTCTTAATCACTACCCCGGTGACATTATTTCGAGATTTGATGCCAATCAAAGGCCTTTAGAGGTCTTGAGGGATGTATTAATCGAGCTCTCTGATTTACTGAGTCATAGCGAAAAATAAGTCTTAAAACCTATAGTTTTTATTTTAAAATTAGTGTATAATTAATTATATAAATACTTAATTGTAATAAAACTATGGACTCTATTAATAATACTAAACCACCTCTTGCTTTACGGCCTTCTTCTCCGTCAATAAAAGAGAAGGTATTTGGTACAAAAGCCAATAAGTACCAACTCCACAAATTTTTTAGTAAGATTGTGTTGTCTGTTAGTTCTAAGAAAATCTCATCATCTGCAGCTCCTACGGCTGAATATGTTACAAGCTCTATTAAAACCGCTCAATATACTATTCAAACTTTAGACAAAGCAGATAAGTCTGATGGGGTGAGAGCTGCTTTAAAAATAACAAATGCAGCAGGTCAAGCTCTAACAGGGGCAGCTTACGCTAGTTATTCTGCAGCACAACCTTTGGCTTTGATCGATGTTTTAAAAAAATCTACCCCTACAACTTCTGGGCCGTCTCTTGTAGGAAGAGTGTCTGCGGGATTTAATTCTTTTGCCACACAGTTAGGAAATATAGCCGTTGTATTTTTCATGATGGCAACAGGTTATAAAATTTATGAAAGTGGCAAGTGGTGTCATTTAACACAAGATGAACTTCATCAAAAGATTCAACCTCCTACAATTGTCCAAATTGGTAAAAAATATAAAGGTGAAGGCGATAATTTAAAAAAACTTGTCTATGATTATTTTGAAGATAGAATTCACGATGTTCTGAAAAAAGGGAAAAAAGTTGGACTTGAGGCTGACTTGCAAGATCGAAAAGATTTGGAAGTTCAAATAAATGAGCAAATAGACAGCCTTCTTGCCCAAGAGAGTGGTTTTATTCAAGACGAGAAAGCATGGGAAGAGTGTATCAATCATAGGGAGCAAAATAAAGTCGAAGCGTTTGGCCTTTATATTCAGGTGATGCTAGCAAGGCAGTCTCATCGTCAAGAAATGAAACGAGTCTTTGGAAAAGAGGGCATGAAAATTATTGGCAAAATGCAACAAGCTAAAGCAGCAGATCCTAAATTATATGCCAAAGCGATGACAATTTGCCGTCAAAGGCTGGTTTTAGATACGATGAACTTTGTGCTTGGTATTGGAGTGATGAGTTTAATGGTGTTTTCAGCGTCAGCTGCTTTAGTTCTTCCGCTTCTTGCCAAAGTGTCTAAAAGCTCTGTCAATTTTGAATATTTTAGCTTTGCTCTGAAAGCTCTTATTATGGGAACAGTGGTGTTCACTCCTTATGGAGCAACTGCGCTCACTCTTTTTGCTACAGGGTTTTTTATCTATAATGTGGCTCAGCTAGGACTTTCTTATCTGCCATTTATGGAGTCTAAAGAATTTGATAACTACACTAGATATGATAAATTGCTCATTAAAATTAATATTGTCTTATCGATTATCTCATTTATCTCAACAGGTTTTGTGGGCATGTATACCGATGTCTCTCTTATCACAACAGCAGCACTTGCCTCTACTCAATTGCCTTGGCTAGGATTAAATACGTATGCTCTCTCTCAGATCTGGAAAAAAGAGGAAGAGAAAAAAGAAGCTCTCAAATCAGAGATTGAAGAAGTCACAGATCAAAAGGATATTGATAAGCTCATAGACAAGTATGGTTTTGATTTAGTGCAAAAAGCCTTCTTAAATAACTCAAATGGGGCTACAATTTTAAAGACAATATTGTTTCCTGAAGAGATAGAGTTTCACACATTTTTAGGGCAAGAGGAAGAGGGTGAAATGGTGTCTAAAAAAGACTTAGAAACTGTTGAAGAGCTTCTGAAAGAATTCAAAAAAAGAAAAAAAGAGCGGGAAGCGTTTGCGTTGAAAGAAGAACTTCGAGAGCATTATTTAGCTCTTGCAAGAGCGGGATTGATTAAGAGCGTCAATTAAGTTATCATCCAGATATGAACCTATCTCAGTATTATACACAACCATCTTGCACCGCTTTTTTACCACATTTTCGTTTCTCTTCTTGGTCTACTTTCTCAAGTATGTCCTGCGAAGAGAAACGAAAATCTGAAAAAAAATCGATTACAATCTATGTTTTTATATTACTGAGATAGGTTCATGGATGAAGAGCACCTAGCTGATTTCTTATCTTATTTAGGGGCAGAAAAGGGCTTAAGCCCAAATACTCTTGAATCTTATGCTAGGGATTTAAGGTTTCTATTTCAATTTTTACATGCTAGGCAGCTCTCTTCTTCTTTATCTAATACCACGCACATTTTAGCTTTTCTTGCAGAGATGAAAGATAAAAAATACGCTGCAGCATCCTTGTGCCGGCTTGTTGTTTCTCTTAAGATGTTTTTTCGTTATTTAAAAAAAGAAGAGATTATACAGCAAGATCCGACGTCTCATCTCGATAGCCCTAAATTTTGGCAGTTAATTCCAGAGGTTTTGACAATTGAAGAGGTGACAAAGCTTTTGACTATGGCAGATACTGGTTGTCTGATTGGGGCTAGAGATCAGGCGATTCTAGAGGTGTTATATGCCTCAGGGTTACGAGTCTCGGAAGTCTGCCAGCTCAATCTTTTTGATGTGGCAGATGACTATGTGAGAGTTAAAGGAAAGGGGAATAAGGAGAGAGTGGTTCCTATTGCTAAAAAAGCTGTTCTTGCCATTGATTTTTACCTTTCGAATTTTCGAAAAAATTCTGATAAAGAAGAAGCTCTTTTTTTGTCGACTAAAGGAAAGAGAATCGATCGGATCACGATTTGGAGCCGTATTAAATTCTATGCGAAAAAAGCACAGATTTCTAAGAATATTTCTCCTCATACATTGCGTCATTCATTTGCCACGCACCTTTTAGAAAATGGGGCTGATTTGCGCGTGATTCAAGAGATGCTAGGACATGCTAGTATTGGAACAACTGATAGATACACACACATCAGCCACAAACACCTGCACGAGGCGTTTAATCAATTTCATCCAAGACAATAATTATTACTATTTATTAATAATTATAGTTTATTCATAAAACTTAATTAACTTGAGTTATTATCGATAAAAAATGAAACTAGTTAAGTTTTTCGATCTTAATTTTAACAAATGGAGTGATTATGAAAAACTACACGTACGCTTTGGCAGCAGCATTGCTGTCATGTTCATTTGCCTATTCTGACGAAGCACCAACACTTCTCACACAGAATGGATCGGAGCATCATCGATTTTATGTAGGTCCAGATATATTTGTGCGGGATTCTAATACAGTATTTGAAGGTCTAAGATTAGGGTATGATGATTTGAAACCGGAGGCATTTTATTTTGGAATGGATGGTCTTGTTGCTGTAGGAGAACATTTTAATAATCATTGGAAGTCTAAACATCCTTCTCTCTTTGCAAATATCGAGCAAAGATATGGATATACTTTCCAGAGTCCGATTTCTGGAAATTCGACTTTAACGCCTTTTGCTGGGATTGGCTGGTATCACACTTCAACAAACTGGTATTATGGTGCTGCCGGACTAAGAATGACTCAAAAATTTTGCGAGAACTTTGATGTAGGGTTCAATTTAAAAGCAATGTATGCGTTTGCTAACAATGTCGGAAATCATTGGAGAGTCAAAAATAATTGGGGATATGAAGTGGGTCTTCCATTGACCTGGTATGTTGGAGCATTAAAAAAATGGGATCTTCAATTCCAACCTTATTTACTTAAAAATGTCGATAACACCGATATTTTAGGAATTCGCCTGCAAGCTGTCTATAGCTTCTAATAAGTTGTAAAAATACCCCGTCCTTGAGGACGGGGATTGGCTCTTTTTAAAGATTAGAAATCAAAAGTACCAGTGATTGTGAGCCCCTGGAAGTAGAGATTTCCGGGAGATGTGCCATTAAGGCCAATTAAACTGGCTGAATACCAATTGATCATATTCTGATTCCACAAGACTTGGAATTCATAGGTCGCAGAAAAATCAATATGGTAGGCTTGATTACATAGGTAAGAGCCCCAGCCTATGCCTGCTTTGGCATCAGCCATAGAGCGCACACGATTCTGAGAGCTATGTTTGAGAGATAAATCTGAGCCGCTAACGGATTGTTTTTTAGCAAAATACTTAATGTCATTGTATCTAGTAAAAGTCAAAGCTCCAGAAGCGCTGCCGATTAAGCGGAATCCTTCTCCTAGTAAAAAGTTGCCCCCAAATCCGAACGCAGGTCCTACAGCCCAAGAATCTGTTTTCCCATAAGCTTTGGTAGGATTATTTGTTCCTTCATGAGCGTTGCCAGTTAAGGTGTATTTTTGATTCAGCATCAATCCTCTTAATCCAAAAAAAGGAGTGATTGTTAATCTAGTACCTTGATAGGAAGGTCTTGATAATATGACATCTACCATATCCAGATCGATGTTCCACTTATGGGAACTTGATGTTAGCAAATCTTGTTTTGTATAGTCAAAAGGTGTCACTTTTGCTTGCAAGAAATTAGATGTTAAAAAAGGTGTAGAGCCTTGGTCTTTTGTAAGATCGTGATGGAACCATGTGTATTCAGCAAGCACTACCCAATCATCAAAGGGTGTATTCCAACCTAAACCGACTTTGAAGCCAGAGCGGTAAGAGTCTTTA
Source organism: uncultured bacterium (assembly GCA_964449295.1). Classification (GTDB taxonomy): domain Bacteria; phylum Chlamydiota; class Chlamydiia; order Chlamydiales; family Rhabdochlamydiaceae; genus CANJJB01. The sequence continues at coordinate 6,404 of CAYUZN010000048.1, forward strand.
AAATCTAAAACGCCAGATGGTTGTACATCTGAGTGGGGGTATGAATTAAAAAGAGGACCTATCTCCATACCTTCTTGCTGAACATCCCAATAAAGAAATTGGGCTGTTAAGAACATATCCCAATCGCTTGTTGTGTCAACTCGTGCCGGATGATTATAAGCCATTTGAGAGACGAGCATGTCATCTCCTTGATCAAAAGGCACCGCTCCTTTTTTTTGTTGATCTCCATAACTTCCTGCATCTGCAAAAACAGCAGTTGATAAAAGCATGAGTGTAGATCCAATGATTGCATTCATATTTTTTTTCATTTTTCCTCTTAGGTTAATTATCTTGTGACCATAAATTGTAGAATATCTGCATATTCATAAAATTCGTAAAAAATTGCAATCAAAATTTTTAAACGGAAGTTTCAGACTGTGCCCATGATCGGAGTTTCTCTAAATAGAGATAGACAATGGGCGTCAGAAATAACGTTAGCAATTGAGAAAATAAAAGTCCTCCTACAATCACAAGACCCAGCGGAATTCTTCCTTGAGCTGTCATGCCACCAATTCCAAGAGCAATCGGAACTGCTCCCATAAGTGCTGAAAAGGTTGTCATGAGAATAGGGCGAAAGCGCGTCAAACAAGCGCTTGTAATTGCTGAGACAGCGTCTTGCCCTTTTGAAGTAGCCTCATTTGCAAAATCAATCATAATGATACCGTTTTTCATGACAATGCCTAAGAGAAGAATTAGTCCTACAAAAGCATACAGAGATAAGGGATATCCAAATATAACAAGAGTGAGGAGCCCTCCTAAGGCAGCTGTAGGAAGAGTTGACATCACAGTGAGAGGATGGAAAAAGTTTTCATATAAGATTCCCAAAATGATGTAGATGAGGAAAAATGTCATGAGCAGTAAGAAGTTGAGATTTTTGAATGATTCTTTAAAAGTGCTTGCAGTTCCTAAAACATTCCCTGTCACATCGGGAGGTAAAACGTCTGTGGCAATTTGGTGGATCTGATTAAGTGCTGTTTCTAAGGGCACATTGTCGAGATCAAAGAAGATATTCACACAAGGGAGACCGTTCATCCGGTTAATATTAAGAGGGCCTGCTACTTGTTTGACATCTGTGACAGAGCTGAGTGGAATAAGATCTCCTGTCAGTGATTTGACATAGAGAAGAGATAACATCTGGGGATCTTTGTAAAATTTAGGTTCAACTTCTAAGATCACATAATACTGATTTTGAGGGGTGTTAATAGGAGAGATGTAGGTAGCTCCGTAGGCATAGGAAAGTGCTTGTTCGATAGCTTGAGCAGAGACATTGAGTACAGAGGCTTTATCTCGTAAAATATGTAACATGAGCTGTGGCTGCTGCAACTCTAAGTCTGTTGAGACTTGTTTAAAACCAGGAAGCGCTTTGATTTTTTTTAACATAGCCGTTGCAGCTGTGTAGAGAGTGTCTGTTTGTAAGCCTTGAAGGGAGTATTGGTAGGCTGTTTTTGTGGCTGTCGTTGCCACATCTAAATTGAGTAGAGGGATTGGTTTGAAGAAAAATTGTAGCCCCGGAATCGTCTCAAACTCATCTTTCATTTCTTGGATGATTTTATTGATAGAGGGACGCTCATGAAAGGGTTTTAGATTCACAAACAATAACCCTTTATTATCATCAGGAAATCCAGAGACGGAGCAGACATTGTCGATAGACGAACATCCTTGGAGAATCTTGTTGATCCGTTTTTGATAATCAATTGTTTGAAAGCTCGACGCCCCATCAACTGCTTGAGAAAAGACTTGAAAAGCGCCCATGTCTTCTTGTGGAAGGAAATCTGTAGGAAGGAATTTGAACAGGAAGATAGTTGCTGCTATACACATAACACCTACCCCAAGAGTGATTCGTGGGTGCATAAGTACTTTTCGCAAACTTTTTTCATAGAGAGATAAAAGCTTTTTGTTAAAGATATCGGAGATTTTTTCAACCCATGTTTTTTTTGCTAAGTGATTTGTGTCGATAAATCGCGACGAGAGCATGGGTGTTAAAGAGAGTGAAACAAACCCTGAAATAAGCACTGCTACTAAAATCACAACAGCAAATTCATGGAAGACTTTTCCTATAATTCCTCCCATAAAAAGAAGAGGGATGAAAACAGAGCTTAAAGAGAGGGTCATCGAAATAATAGTAAAGCCGATCTCTTTAGATCCATCAAGAGCTGCTTTTAGAGCTGTTTTTCCCATTTCGGCATGCCTGGCGATATTTTCCAAAACGACAATGGCATCATCGACAAGAAACCCAATGCATAGCGTGATGGCAAGAAGAGAGAGAATGTCAATAGTATAACCAATGATGGACATGACAATAAAAGTTCCAATGACGGAAATAGGAAGAGAGAGGGTAGGGATCAACGTGTTTTTAGCTTTCCCTAGGTAAAAAAAGATCACACCAACAACAAGGAGAAAAGCAATTAAAAGAGTGTACTGGACATCGATGATAGACTCTTCGATAAACACCGATTTATCAAACACACGGTGGAAATGGATCGACCCAGGAAGTGCAGCCTTAAGTTGAGGCAACATCTTATTGATAGAGGCAATTACTTTCATTGAGTTAACACCTGCTTGTGTTTGAACCCCAAAAACAACCATATTTATATCTTGTCCTGGCGCAATAAAGCGTAAGTATTGTTTGTCATTGGATAAGCTATCGAGAGCATTTCCAATATCTTGAAGACGCACAATCGATCCATTGTCATTTTTGATGATGATCGACTTGTAAGAGTCTGCTTTATTCAATTGCCCATCGACATTGATCATAAATTCAGTATGCGGTCCGTACAAAGTCCCTGTGGGAATATTGACGTTTTGAGATTTGAGACTAGAGGCGACATCATCAAGCCCAATTCCTTTAGCAGCCAATTTTAGAGGGTCAACTTGCACTCTCACAGCAAAAGGACTCCCGAATACCGTGATTTGTGCAACACCGTTGATCATATTGAGACGCTCTCCAATGAAAGAGTAGGCATAGTCGTAGAGTTGGTAAGAAGGCATCGTAGATGATGTGAGAGCAAACCAAATAATCGGAGTCTGAGAGGGATTCACTTTTTCATAGGTAGGCGCATAGGGAAGGTCGGGAGGTAGATGAGGAGCTGCTTGGTTAATCGCTGCTTGCACATCTTGAGCTGCAGCATCAATCGATCTATCAAGTGCAAATTGCAAAACAATCGATGCACTTCCTGAACTGCTTGTAGAAATCAAATTCTGAACGCCCCCAATTGTTAAAAAAGCTTGTTCAAGAGGTGTGACGACATTATTGGCAACTGTTTCAGCGCTAGCACCTGGATATGTTGTTGAGACTGTAATTGCAGGGTATTCGACATCAGGAAGATCGCTGACAGGCAAGCTTTTATAAGAAAATATCCCGAAGAATAAAATAGCTGCCATGACAAGAGTTGTCATGATTGGACGTTCGATAAAAAGTCTTGAAATATTCATGGATTATTTTTAATAGTTACAGCATCTCCAGGGGAGAGATTAATTTGCCCCTCTAAAATGACGATTTCTCCTGGGGAAATTCCTTTTTCGATAAGTGTTGAGCCACCCTCTTTTTGCCCTGGTATCACAAATCTAAGCTCAGCTGTTTTATGAGCAGTGAGCACATAGACATAAGGTCCTTCTTCTCCTAATAGTACTGCTTGAGAAGGAATGACCGTGGCTCGTTTTTTTATTTCGAGGATCACTTTTGTGTCTACAAATTCTCCTGGCCACAGACGTTTATCAGTATTGGGAAATACAGCTTCTAAAAGAATCATTCCCGTCTGTGTATTGACAGCATTATCGATCAAAGAGAGTGTCCCTTCAATGGGCATCCCTTGCAGGTAGGCAATCACTTTAAGAGGATTTTCATCATTAGCGAGTTTAATTCGGGCTAAATCTTTTTCAGGTGCTGTGAATTGGACTTTGATGGGTCTTATTTGTTTGAGAGTCATAAGGGGACTGTCCCCTCCCACGGGAATGTAGTTGCCGACTTTAATGAGCAGTTTACTTGTGATGCCCGTGATAGGAGCCGTGATTGTGCAGTAATCGAGATTGATTCTGGCTGTTTCAATATCAGCGTAATTTTGTTTGATCATAGCCTCAGTTGTATAGACATTGGTGATATATTGATCATAATCTAGTTGCGACACATAGCCCTCTTTAATCAGAAGAGAGTACCTAGCTACCGTTTCTTTAGCTTGTCTAAGAGTTGCCAAATTATAGCCAAGTTCAGCTTCTGTCTTAGCAAGAGCTGCTCTATAAGGCCTATCATCAATGGTTAAGAGAAGATCCCCCGCTTTAACCTCTTGCCCTTCGGTGAAATACTGCCCCATGATAAGTCCTGCCACCTGTGCTTTAATTTCAACAGACTCATAGGCTTCAACATGTCCCACATAATCAAAATAGATAGGAACATCTTGAGAGGTAGCTTTTCCAATTGTGACATAAGGTGCCAGCTTAGTTGGTGGCTGTTTTTTCGAACATCCCACAGCCAGTAGAAGCAGCAACAATCCTAGTAGTCTCATAAATTTTTACCATCAGGAGGTTGTAAAGAGCCAGCTGCATAGCTTAAGTTGATGAGAGCTGTGAACCACTCATTGTGAGCGCTTGCGCACCCAGCTCTTGCATCGGCCAGTGAGCTTTGAGCCGACATCACTTCTAGAATATTGCCCGTGCCAGCTTTGTAAAGAGCGAGTGCCACTTGGTATTGCTCTTCTGAGACTTTGAGCAACTCATCGGAAAATTTCAACGTTTCAAACGTTTGCTGAACAGCACTGTGAGATGTTGTGATATCTTTAACAATTTGCAATTGAGTTTGAACAAGATCAGCCTCTGCCTTTTCTTTTTTAGCTTGAGCCGCTCTCAAAGAGTTAAGAGTTGCAAATCCTGAAAAAATAGGAAAATTCAATGAAAATGTCGTTGTAAAATCATAACGATCACTTCCAATTTTTGAGTAAGATGTTTCCCCAAAGTTTAAATTGTAAGTCACCGTTGGAAAAAATTGTTGCCTGACTGCTACAATATTGGCCTCTTCCGATTTAAGGCGTGATTCAGCAGCTAAAAGATCCGCTCTTTTCATTAAAGCGCTATTTAGCAAATCATCTGCGGTAGCCAGCATCTCATTGATAGGAGGCACTTCTGGCATATCTCTAATCGGAACTTGTTGATTGGCTTTAATGCCCATATCGGTCAGCAAAGTTGAACGAGAGACAAGAAGCGTTTGATGTTGTGTGACAAGCTGAATTTGCGATTGAATGAGCTTGGTTTTAGCTTGCAGAAGATCGGAGAGATTTTTGATCCCCGCATCAAATCCCACTTGAGCTGCTGTATAACTTGTCTGAGCTGTTTTTAAATCTTGCTCATACGCTTTTAATAATTCTTGCTGATAGATATAACTATAATAATCTGCTGAGACTTGCTGAATAACCGTTTGAATTTGACGATTATGGATGTAACCTGCGTTATACAGAAGTTCTTTGGCCGTCTCTGCAGTTGCTCTTGCTTGTCCAAAATCAAGCAGTGTGTAGGATAGCTGCAATTGTGGTCCCCACTGGCTGAAATAATACTTCTCTGCAACCGTACCGCCATAGCCATCTGCCGCTGTTAAAACGTTTCTAAATCTCGACCACGCATAAGTACTTGTAAGCGTAGGAAAATCACCACTTTGAGATTGCCCATATTGTGCAGCAGCCACTCTTGCCTCTGCCCATGTCAGTCTAGTTTCTGGATTATTTCGCAGAGCAATATCGACAATTTCAGCCAGTGATAAAGGCCCAGAATCTTCTTCTAACCCATCGATCTTTTCCTTGTCTTTTCCTCCCGGCTTCCAGATCTGATTCTGCTTTTGCGGTGCATAAGAAAAAGGACTCAGAGCTGCTCTATTGGAAAAGCAGGAACACAAGAAAAGTGGGAGAAGAAAAATTGTACCCCTCATATAAGCGCACTATAGCGCTTACAGCTTTTTAGTCAAAATATCTTTATCATATTAATTTTTGTCTGCTAAGTCATAATCTTTTGTTAGGCAAGAGAAGTTCAATCAGTTATAATCGCTGCAAATAAATAGGGAGCTTTTGTATGGATAAAGTTGGTAAGACAGAGCCTGTTGCTTCGATATCAAATTTTCTGGATACGAACAGCCTACAAACCAAAGTTGATGCAGTTGCAAGAGAAGCTTTTTCCCAATCGATTTCTCCAATTGCATCTAGGGGAGACTTTTCACAACAAGAGGCTTGGATGACCGTGGCTATACAGAAGGTAGCTGAGTTTTTAAGAAAAAATAACCCTCATAACGAATTTTCAAGCCCTCTTCTATGGTTTATGTTGATCTACATGTTATCTTATTTTGAAACAGAGATCAAAAAACAAGAAATTTGGGAAAAATTAGGACTTTCTATGCCTCCTAAAGAATTAGATATGGCTAGGTTTTTAGGAAAAATTCAAACTCCTTCCCTTAAGATGAAACTCATTTTGGCGTTAAGCGAGACTAGACAATCGCTTTATGATCGAGCAAAAAGTTTAAATCCATGGAGTCATGTATTAATAGGAACTCCTAGCAATTTGTTATCGCAGATTCACACTATTTTGCAAGAAGCACAGTTGCCTTTAGGTATAGTTGAGGGTATCTCTGACTGTTCATTGTTCACAGCTCTTTCAATAGATGGGCAGTGGACCCATCATTTTAATACGGAAGAAACAGAGTTGTTTAATGGGGAACCTGCTGTTTTTCTAAAAATGACAGTGACTCCTCCTTTAAAAGATGAAAGCTTTTATTTTCAACATGGCATTTATCAAGAAGGCTCAATAGTTAAAAAATCTTTTGGTGAAAAATACTTGGTGGTTTTTTCACAGCAACCCTTAGATTCTGATTTTGACAAGCAAGTCAAATGGGAAAATCCTCTTGATGATAGAGTTCGAAATGGACAGATTGAAAGATGTGTGTCAGCCACATTAGAAGTTCCCAAGCTAACATTAAAAGGGGGTAGAGATAGCCAAGAGATCTCATCATTATTACAACAGCTTTCTATTGAAGAGCTAGGTCGAGAGATTCCTTTGGGTCTAGGTCAAGAATTTATTGAATTTAAGATGGATCGAGAAGGGGTTAAAGTGTTGTATACGCTTGAGCAACACTCAGGAAAAGGGATAGATGATGCAATTTTTCATAGAGTGATACGTTTTGATCAGACATTTTACTTAACTATAGTAGATAATAATAACGTAGTCATAGCGCAGCAGTATGTTGATGGATCAAAAGGACTTGAAAAAGCAGAAAGCAGTCAAAAGCTCAAACAATGGCTTCAAGATGTTTTCCCAGAAGATGTTAAGACATTTCTACCCGTATTTCAACACTATGGGATTGAGCAAGTTGATAGTAGGAGTTGTGTTCAGTTTCCTACATTACAATTAGATCAATGGATTTCTTTATCTGATCTAGAGACTAATCTTAAGACTATAAAGAGAGCGGCTCTTCCTGATCAAAAAGACATAAGGCAGGCTCTTTTAGAAAATAGTTTAAGATTTTTTTACAATCTCCATGCAGCTGCTTTTCCTCTCACCGATCGATTATCTGAAATGGTCATACATGTTCCTCTAAAATTAGAAAATTTAGATACTGACATTAAGACAATTTTAGAAACCCAAAATCCAGATTTAGTGAAGAATGGTGAGTTGTTAAAGGGGTTTATTACTCTTTGTCAACATTATGGTCTATATCCCGACGTAAATAGAAAAGCTTTTTATTTCCAAGGCCTAGCAAATTGTTTTTTTGATTTTCCAGGTTATTCATATGAAGAAAGCTATGA
>CAYUZN010000049.1:0-14079 GCA_964449295.1 uncultured bacterium
GGCTCAAAAGAACCGAAAAATCGACAGAACCTTAATTTCGAAAGAGGTCTATTATTGAAGTCTTAACTGAAAGCTCAAACGCTCGAAGATATTGGTCTGATCTAAAGGCAAAGTTAATTGAAGATGAGGGCTTTAGTCAGTTGTACGAAAAAATCGTACAACTGAAAATGGAATCATCTGATGGAAAAAACTATCTTACGGACACCGCAAATACAGAAACAATTTTCCGAATTATTCAATCCGTCCCATCACCTAAAGCTGAGCCTTTTAAGCGGTGGTTAGCCAAGGTAGGCTATGAACGTATTCAAGAGATTGAAGATCCTGAATTAGCTGCAAAACGAGGCCGAGCGATCTATAAAGCTAAAGGCTATCCGGAGAGTTGGATTGAGAAGCGGATGCGAGGCATAGCTATTCGCTAGCAGTTGACGAATGAGTGGGAAAAACGAGGAGTTAAAGAAGAAAAAGAATATGCAATTCTTACTGCTGAGATTGCTGAGGCAACTTTTGGTCTCAAACCGTCAGAGTACAAAAAATTGAAGCGGCTGAAAAAGCAAAACCTTAGAGATCACATGACTGATCTTGAATTGATTTTCACAATGTTGGGAGAAGCTTCAACAACAGAAATTGCCGTCCAGAAAGATGCTCAAGGATTTCGTCAGAATAAAAAGGCAGCTCAAGAAGGTGGCGAAATCGCTGGTAATGCACGCCGTGAACTAGAGCGGAAAAGTGGACGTAAGGTAGTTAGTAAATCTAACTTTCCAGATACCAACACATCAGAAATTGAACTGATTCCTGAACAAATAAACTAAAATGTATTAAACTCCTCCAACTTACAGATATTCTTTCTAACCACTAATAAATTTGGTGATTATGGAGCTTTTCTCCAAGTACTCTCCTTCTAAGACATGACCATTTTGTTGAGGTCAAAAAAATGGTCATGATTGACTCTGACTTTAATATCCCATATCCAAATTTTGTGCTTCCTCAGATAATTCATCTAAAGTCTTACGCCGCGCAGTAACAATTTTAGCTTTATAGTCCATTAAATCTTGGAAAAGAATTCTACGTCTTGTTCCAACCTTACGAAAAGGAATCTTCTTTTCTTCCAGTAATCGTATCAGATAAGGTCGTGAGACGTTAAGTAAATCGGCAGCTTCTTGAGTTGTGAGTTCAGCATGCACAGGAATTAAAGTCATTGCATTTTATTCTGCTAAAAGTAATTCAAGAATAAATTTCTGTAGAGAAGATGTGGTCAAATAGGTCATCTTCTATTTCTTGCCGCATGCGTTCTTCTTGCAGGAATTGTTTTAAGATTTTTTCTGCGCTAGGGGATTTGAGCTTATGGGTAAAGGATTCGAGGTGTGCTACAGCTGCTTTTGTACCTCGATACGCTTTGAATAGAGGGGCCATCCCTGTAAATCGATCTTGATAAAATGGTTGAAGAGGAAGATATCTAGGATGAAGGAATAGCGTTTCAATGCGATCTTTGATGATTCCTATTTGCTGTCTGAGAATCTTATTGTATATTTTTAGTTGATCGGGACTTTTTATAGTGGAAGCTGTTCTAGAGGAGTCTAACCAGTCTCTTTCTAATTCTAAGAGAGTGGCAAGATCGCTTGTTTCATAAGCTAGTGTAAGCCTTTTCATTTGCTCTTCTTTCATCGCTTTTTTTTCTGGGTCGAGCTCTAAATCTGGATGCAGGGCTTTAGCCAGCTGTTTATAAATCACATTAATGCTTTTCTTCTGTAAGTCTTCGATTTTTTGTTGTTTTTGTGACTTTTTAGGAGGTTTTTTTTCTGAGAATGTTTCTCTTTGATCCATACCTGTTTGAACTTGTTCAAAGAGTTTTCGGATCATTTCCTCTTCACTATCTTTGGGATTAATGTTGGAAAGATCGACATTGATGCCTTGGCTTGCAAACATGTTTTTGATATTCTCAATCATGGGGTTTAATTCATCTGTAAGAGTGGCCTCTGCTCCCTTCCAGCCCAAAGCTTTGCCAATGTCTTCTACCTTTTTAGGTAGGTCATGAATTCCAACTGATTTAAGAAGACTTTCTATATCAGATAAGATGAGATCTTTAAATGTTATGAATTCTTTCTTGGAGAAGGATTTAGCTGTTTTATAGAGTTGATAAGCGTGATAGATTCTCTCTTCTAAGGCTTGATCTATATTCTTTTCTTGGATTCGTATTTTTTCGTGGTAAAATAAAAGTCCTTCATCAAGTTCAGTGTTCTGCTTTCTCTCTTTTTCCTTGAGAGTTTCGAGTTGGGTTTTTAATCGTCTGAATGTCTTTTGATCTTGATTCAAACTTTCTTCAGGCCGTTTTATTGCAATCACTGCTGGCATAACTTCCTCGATAAAAATAAAAAATATACTAAGCTTTTTCTTGAATTTTCGCCAGTTGGAATTTTCGAAGAGATATTTGCGCATCTAAAAGGGGCTCTCTTGATATGCTGTCAATATGATAGAGAGACCGCTTATTTTAGATCAGCCCATTATGAATTGTCTTAAGGTGGATTACGGCATTCAAGTTACAACGCTTGTATTTCTTCCTCTTGGCGCAGATATGAACGCGTCGATTTATAAAGCTCAAGCTGTAGATCTAACATCTTATTTCGTTAAATTAAAACGAGGCCATCATCATGATATCGGTGTTGAGATAGTGCAGTTATTACATGATGCTGGAACTGAGCAGATTATTCCGCCTATAAGAACAATTCATGGTAGATCAACGCAACGCATTGAAGATTTTACTCTTGTTGTGTACCCATTTATTGAGGGGAAAGATGGATTTAGCCGTGATTTAACTGATACTCAGTGGATAAAACTCGGTAAAACCTTGAGGCAAATTCATGAAATTGAGCTACCTCTATCAATCCAACACGAAATCAGACGAGAAGAATACTCACCTAAATGGCGAGAGATTGTCAGATCACTCTATAGTTATATTGAGGCTGAACCAAGGGGCGATGATATAGCCTTAAAATTATGGAAGTTTATGAAAGAGCATATGGTGGAAATTCGTCATTTAGTGGATTGTGCTGATCAGCTGGCTCAAAAGCTAAGCGATGTTTGAGCCTCAAGGTGTCGTAGATATAGCATTTAAAACTAAGAGTCTCTTTTTTTGACGAATAGGGTAGATACTAGACTGCAAATGTAGACTGAAGCAGAGCTAATCCATAGACCGATGCTCAGAAATAGAACAAATAGAGCGAGAGATGATTGTAAGGGCACTATTTTTAAGCCAAGGTTGTAAATTAAAAAAACGCCACTTATTCCTAGCAAGATACGTATCAAAAATTCCCATTTGTTTTTTGGACTAGTCATATAGAGATTTGCCCAGCTATTGATAAATATTCCTATGCCAAGTCCCATAGAGCAAGCGTAAATACTCATAACGGTTTTGGAAGGTAGCCAAATCAAAATAGTTAGAAGTAAAAATTGACTGAGAAATAGAGCATTGAAAGAGGGTAAATTCTGAAAAAAGCGCTCTATTTTAGGAAAAATCAATAGGTAAGTGCCTAATAATAAAAAACCCACAATCCATCCACCCAAAATATCTATAGGAAAATGCACTCCTAAATAGACTCGAGAAAAAGATAACAATAGAGCATAAGTGAGGGCTACAACCCACTTCCACTTGTTTTTCCAATAAATGATCAATAATCCTGACAAAAAGATGGCTGTTTGAGCAGAGCCACTGGGAAAGCCATACCCACTCACTTGAATAATTCCAAGAGCAGGGTCAACGTGAAAGGGGCGAGGAAGAGCAAAGAAGCTTTTCAAGACAAAATTGACGAGGTAACTTAAGGAGAATAGATAAAATAATTTTATTCCGAAGCGCCAACTATACCCAAGCCATATAACAGGAAGGAGTACAAACAAAAATTCTTGCCTGTCAAAAAAATCGAATAACTTAATGAAGTTATCTAAAAAAGGACCGCGTATTTGATGCAGATAGTGTATGAAGTCTATTTGTGATGTGGGCACCTAAGAACCCTCATGATTTGTTTAAAATATTCTTAATAGGCTGTCCTGGACGATAGAGATCTGTCAAAGAAGCTTGAGCCTGAGGAAAGATGACGATCTCTGCTATATTTACATGAGGAGGACGAGTTGCACAGTAGATAATGCTATCTGCAATATCATCTGCTGTTAAAGCTTTAAATCCTTCGTAGAACTTATCAGCTCTTTCTTTGTCATTCCACCTCACTTCGCTGAATTCTGTGTGAACAGCCCCAGGAGCTACTTCACTGACGCGCAGCGCTGTTCCCATTAAATCTAGGCGAAGTGATTTGCTAATGGCTCTTACCGCATGTTTTGTGGCAGAGTAGACATTGCCAGATATATAACACCCATGTCCTGCTACTGATCCAACATTGATAATATGTCCGCGATTTCTTTTGATCATGGCGGGAAGACAAGCTCTTGTCACATACAAAAGACCCTTAATGTTGGTGTCGATCACCACATCCCAATTGCTCACTTTCCCATCTTGCAAGAGATCTGTTGAGAGAGCAAGCCCTGCGTTATTAACGAGAATATCGATCTCAATTTTTTCTTTTTCTAGCTGTTTAAAGAGTGTCTCCACTTGTTCGTTTTTTTGAACATCTAGTTGAAATGGAGTCACTTTAACACCATATTTTGAAGAGAGTTCTTGAGCGTGCTGCTGTAGCTTTTCACTTCGTCTAGCTGTGATCACGACATTCATACCAAGCGCTGCAAATTGCTGCGCACACGCCTTTCCTATACCGCTTGAAGCTCCTGTGATGAAAACGGTTTGTTTAGATGATGTATTCATAACTTTGTTCCATTGAGACTATTTTTTGTTACAAGAGATTCGTAAATAATTAGAGCGCTAATAGGAGCCACCATCGTGACAAGAGCAAGTCCAATTTGATTGGTATCAGGCAGCCAAGACATAAGCCCGCCTAAAGTAGCAGCTCCACTGATTTGCATAGATCCATATAAAGCTCCAGCATAGCCTGCGATATGACCAAAAGGAGTGAAAGCTGTAGCAAATGCATTAGGCCAGATGAAAGCTGTTCCAAAATAGAATAAAATAGCAGGTGCTGCAATAGCCCAACAATTAAGACCTATGAGAAAGTAGCAAATCAACATAATAAGCCCTGCTAAGGCCATGATTATCCATCCACTTCGCATCATCATAGGCATGCCATATTTTTTTACCAGCTTGCCGTTTAAAAGAGCGGCAAGAGCGTAAGTCACACCGCCTCCTAAAAAGTTAATCCATCCAAAAGCAACCGGTGTAATGCCAACACCTTTAATTAACACGACAGATCCTGTGACAAACCAGCTAAAAAAAGCTCCATAACTTAAAAAAGTGCTTAGAGTCACTCCCATAAATATGGGATTTTTGAAAAGAGTTGCATATGTCTGAAAGATAAAAGAGATGTTTAAGCGGTTTGTGTGGTGATGTTGACTTGTTTCTTTAAAATATTTTGCAATCGCAAGAAAAGCAACCAGTGTGTATACCAACATAAATACAAAACTTGAGCGCCATCCGTACAGCTCTTGCAGATAAGATCCAACAACAGTGGCTGCAGGAACGATAAAGACGATAAATCCTCCTAGATAAGAGCCATATTTAGCCAGGTCTTCCCCTTTAAAAACATCTCTAAACACAGATCTCCATAAAGCTGCACACGCGCCTGCGCCACATCCTTGGATCAATCGTCCCCAAATCAAAGCGTCGATGTTGGATGCAAATAAACATACGCAGCTTCCTACAAGCATAATACCAAGGCCTATCATCAGAGGTTTTCTTCTGCCAATACCATCAGATAGAGGTCCATAGAAAAGTTGTGAAAGAGCTACCCCTAACATATAAATAGACATGCTCCATTGAGCAAGGTCAATGGATGTGAGAAGATTTTCTGCAACGCTCGGAAGAGAAGGCGCATAGATATCAGATGAAAACTGAGTCAGGCAGACAGCTAAAATAAGAACAAAAAACATGCGCATGGAGAAATGATATGGAAAAAGCTTGATTTCTAGATAGTTTATTTTGTATCATGTTACTTCAAAAATAGGAGAGATTATTATGTTGAAATATCTTTTGGCCGTTGCACTTGTTAACATTCGGTTATTGGCTATTACGATCTCAGATCCAATATCACTTCCTCAAAAAAACATTTGCAAGTTTGATTTAGCTGCCAATGAACAAGGAGATGTGGCTTTGGTTTTTGTGGAACCTGAAAGTAATGACAATGCTTACAATCTGTATTCTGTGCATCGCTATCATCAAAACACTTGGCAAGCTCCTCAAAATTTCAAACATAATCAAGGTGATGTGAAGCAAATTAAATGTTCACTAGATTCTGCAGGGCATATTCGATTTGATTTAGAAGATGAAGACTTAGGCACTGTGATTGGGTGGGAAAATTCTCCCAATAATTGGCGTTTTTTAGAGGTTTGTGAGAATTTATTTGATCCAGACACAACAGCTTTGAAAAGTTGTTTGACACTCGATAATCAACTTATTTTTCTGGCTCAAGCTAGAAATGAGAGTAAATATCAGTTTTTTACACAATTTATTGGGTTCACGTGTGATCTCAATGGCAAGTGCTATAAACCAAAAGTTTTTTACCAAGAGACTAAAGACGATATCAAAGATGACTTAAGATCAGCTCTGCTTGCTTTCGGAAGAATTGCTATTGGAAGTCATCCTCAAGAAGGAGCTTTTTTAGCTTGGGGAGAGTCTGTGGATGACGCCCCTCTCTTGGCTTTAAAACCAGCTTCTTGGAAGATAGAGGGAGCTTCTTGGAATGGCGTGACTTGGGAAAAAAAGAGTCTAGCTTCTGTGTCTGATACCTGTTTATCCCAATTACAAGTTGCAGTAGGCCCTAAACAGCAACGCTCTGTTTTCTGGATTGGAAAAGAAGGTATTCGGGCCTTAACTCAGATGAGCAATCAAGCAGCTGAGCTAGCAACAATTGGACAGGTGCATATTTCCCCCAATATAATACCACCCCCAGCTTTTGACAAAGAAGGGAATTTATTGCTCGTTTGGAGCACTTTAAATGAACAAGGAAGAGATGTGATAAGGGCTGTTTACAAACCTTATAATCAACCTTGGCAACCCTCTGTCGATTTAAAAGTATTTCCTGAAGGTATTTATTGTGAAGATCTGCAAATGCAAGTAGATGCCAAAGGAAATTACTATTTAGTATGGGCTGAAGATAACAATGATTCCTATTCCATCCATGCAGGAATTTTTTCTACAGAAAAAGGTTCATTAAGTTCAGAAAGTCTTGTGTCTCCAAAAAATCAAGATTGTTACCATCCTATTTTTCGTCTGACAGGACCAGAGACAGGAGTTATAGCTTGGCAACAGGACGAAAAAGTTCAGGTTGCTGATATTTCATTTTGCTGTGAAAGATCAAGCAGCTAGAACTCTTGCTAAAAAATCTGAAGAAATTATCTTTTACGGAATTGTGTTATTTGGGCCTACAGAGATTGTCTCTGAAATGACTAAAAAGTTCTCCTTGTGGAGATCCCATTATTAATGACTTGTTTAAGTTATATTTTCGTTCGCAGAACACATAAAAGTCATTTTTTGCGAACGAATTTGAAAGTGCAATTTTGTTCGGAAGAATGCAAAATATCACTTTCTCCGAACGAAAAGTTGACGAATTGAGAGTAGATATTGATAATTGCGATATGACAAAACTCTACCGCATTGCGATTGTAGGTGCCACAGGAGCAGTTGGGCAAGAAATGCTTCGCCTGCTAGAAAAACGGCACTTTCCGATTCAGGAAATAAGATGCTTTGCTTCTGCTAAATCTCTAGGACAGACGGTTGTTTTTCGAGGAGAAAAAATTCCGATACAGGTGTTAGATGACTCTTCTTTTACAGGAATCGATATAGCTCTTTTTAGTGCAGGCAAACGGGTAGCACTGGAGTTTGCACCGCAAGCTGTAGACAAAGGAGCAGTTGTCATTGACAATAGTTCAGCTTTTCGTATGAGACAAGGTGTGCCTTTAGTGATTCCTGAAATCAATCCAGCAGATCTTTTAGAACATCGAGGGATCATTGCCTCTCCTAATTGTACAGCAACTATTATGCTGATGGCACTTGCGCCCTTGCATAGACACAATCCTATTAAGCGCATTGTGATGTCGACATATCAGGCAGCAAGTGGTGCAGGAGCGCAAGCTATGCATGAATTGAAAGAAGAGACAGCAGCTTTATTAACACAAGAGCCTTTTAAGAGGACGGTGATGCCTCATCCGTATGCATTTAATCTTTTTCTGCATAATGCTCCTATGACAGAGACTCATTACAATCACGAAGAGATGAAAGTGATCGAAGAGACGCGCAAAATTTTAGCAGAACCTTCTCTTCCCATGGCTGTGACCTGTGTGCGTGTGCCTGTTTTGCGTGCGCATTCAGAGTCACTCAATGTCGAATTCACAAAACCGATGAGTGCAGATGAAGCTCGAGTTATTTTAAAAAATGCGCCGGGTGTACAGGTGTTGGAAGATTGGGCAAATAATCGCTTTCCCATGCCCTCTGATGCCTCTTTTCAAGAGGATGTTTATGTTGGAAGACTCAGAGAGGATATGTCGCAGAAAAACACACTTGATTTGTGGGTTGTAGGAGATCAGCTTTTGAAAGGAGCTGCGCTCAATGGTGTACAAATTGCGGAACAACTCACTTGTTTAGAAGCTTTTCCAAGAAAGAGCCAAAGTGTTTTTATCTAATAGATAAGTCTCTTCTCCTGCGTGAATGATTAAGCCTGGAGCTATTTTTTTATCAGGATAAGTGTCGTGAAAAGCTTTAAAACTACGTAAATCATAAGAAGAGAGATGGCGAGAACATTTAATTTCTATAGGGAAATAAGTACCATTCATCTCTAAGATAATGTCAATTTCTGCTCCTCCATGAGTGCGAAAATGATAGACAGCAGGAGTCATAGAGCAGGCAGTAAAGAGCTGATACAAGTGATTGATGACCCATGTTTCAAACAAAGCCCCAAGTGAAGGGTGAGTGGCTAAATCTTCTGGTGATTTAATTCTTAAGAGATGGCATGCAATGCCAGAGTCTGTTAGAACACCTTTTCTTTTTTCGGAGATTTTTTTAATGGTATTACGATGAAGTGGCAAAATATCTCTCCATTGATACAAGGCTGATAGAGAAAATAGCCATCTCTTGGCAGTTTGTGGAGTGATATTAATTTCTCTTCCTAGTTGTGTATAGTTGATTTCTTGAGCTGATAAGGCACCTAGTAGTCCGAGAAACGCTCCAAATCGATCCAAGTCATCAACTCTTTCAAGCAAGCGCAAATCTCTTTCAACATATGTCTGAATATAAGAATTAAAAAATAAAGATATGTCTCTGTCAGGGATGTCAAAAACTTGAGGAAGAGATCCCTTCCATATAACATGATGGACAGGAGGCAGGTCTTGAATGATTTTGGGAGTTTCTTTTATAAATTGCCAAGGGTTATCTAAATATCTGGCAAGCCAACTTATCTGATCTCCTAGTCCTTGCCTTTCTAATAAAGACATTCCTTCCATTTGCATAATTCCAACTCTGCCTGTCATAGTCTCGGCGATTGTTTTTAAAACATTCAGGTTTTGAGATCCTGTCAAAAAATAACATCCCTTTAGAGTTTTTGAATCAACACGGCGTTTAATGGCAGATAGAAGAGCTGGAACAAATTGGACCTCGTCTAAAATTAAAGGGGCTGGATGGAGGTCGAGAAAAAGATCGGGCTCGGTCTTAGCTTTGTAAATATCTAAAATTGAATCGAATAAAAAGAATTTCATATCAGGAAATAGGTGTTGGAGCAGTGTGCTCTTGCCTACCTGGCGCGCTCCTAGGATCAAAATCACTTTAAATATTTTAGCAGCCGCATGGACTTTAGTTTCGAGATGTCTTGTTTTATAAGTCATATGTATCTCTATAATAGATGACGGCATCATCCATTGTCAAGATACTTTCATTGGATGTTGATACTTAGAGCTTTAGGAAGCTCAAACACACACGGTTCATGTGTGATGGGGTGCTCGAACTCCATTTTGACATGGCGAAGAGCTATGCCATCTTGGAAAAAGTGTTTGCTGCCATATTTTGTGTCACCGAGAACGGGATGCTTGATGGCAGAGAATTGCGCTCTAATCTGATGGTACCTTCCTGTGATGAGATGGATAGAGACAAGAGAGGTGCCATTTTTTTCTTGCAGGACAGAGTAATGAAGAATCGCTTCTTTTCCTTGAGGACCAATAAATGATTTGTGATCTCCGTGAATGAGAAGGTGAGTGAGGGTATCTTGTTTTTTAGTCAGAGTGCCTTCGACAAGAGCGTGGTAGATTTTAGTGATTTTTTTCTCACGCATGAGAGCTTGCAGACGTGACAGGGCTTTACTTGTCCTGGCAAAAAGAACAAGGCCGCCGACTGATTTGTCAAGGCGGTGGATGGGCTGCAGAAAAACGTTGCCTGGTTTTTCATATTTTTTTTTAACCCAAGCTTTTGCCAGATCCTCTAGATCAGGTTGCGTGGCAATCCCAGGTGGTTTATTGACCACGAGGAGATGGTTATCACAGTAGATGATCCGAGCGTTGTCTAAGGGCTTCATATAAAAGAATTGTGGTTGCAGTCGCAACATTTAAAGAGTCAGCTATACCTTTCATGGGAATTCGTACGTGTATGTCGGCAGCTTGCATCCAGAGATCTGTAAGTCCCAGTTGTTCTGTGCCTACGACAATGGCAAGTGGTCCTGACAAGTTGGCCTCTGTGTAGTCAAGTTTGGCAGAAGGCGTTGCTGCCACAACTTGTATTTTATGATTTTTGAGCCAAGAAAAAGCGTCTGCTCCTTTGGCTTCAACAACAGGGATGGTAAAGAGTGTGCCGACGCTGGCTCTAACGACATTGGGATTGTAAATATCAGTGCATCTATCACAGACAATCACGCCATCTGCACCCACAGCATCACTCGAGCGTAAAATGGTTCCCAAATTGCCTGGCTTTTCAATCGATTCTGCGACAACAAATAGGGGAGGTGTCTGTTTTAATCTCAAATCTTTCAGACCAAGATTCATTTGGTGAGCAATTGCGACAAGTCCATCGGGTCTATCGCGGTAAGAGATTTTTTCGAAGAGGTGTTTGGGCAGAACAAATAGATCACAATTGGTCTGATCAATGAGAGCCTCTTCATTTTCGCCTAAAAAAAACTCAGGGCAAATATAGAGGGAATGAAAATGCACACTTCCTGCAGCTGCACGTTTAATTTCTCTGTAGCCTTCTATGAGAAAAAGAGAGGTGGCGTCACGCTCTTTTCTGTCTTTGAGACGGACGAGCTGTTTGATTTTAGGATTTTGGGCACTTGTTAATTTATTGTCCATACCACCTAGCATAGGTTCCTGACGGAAGATCTAATTTGGAAGGAATAACCATTTCACCTGAGTCTAGGGTGCCTTTAAGCCCTTCTGTCACTTGTCTCAGAAGATGGTGCATCACAAGTGGAGTATAGCCTGGTGTGTGAGATGAGAGAACAAAGAATAAGGGTTTTGGGGATAAGAGTTTTCTGCAGAGCTCTAAGATATTAAAGAGATCTTTTTCGATTTTGAAAATTTCACCTTTGTTGCCTCTACCAAATGTCGGAGGATCGAGTACGATGCCATCATAGAGAACTCCTCTTCTGACTTCTCGTTGTAAGAATTTCACGACATCATCGACAATCCAGCGAATCTCTGCTTTGTCTAAGCCATTGAGAGCGGCATTCTCGCGTGCCCAAGCAACAACTGTTTTAGAAGCATCGAGATGGCAGACTTTAGCACCTGCTTGTGCAAGAGCCAAAGTGGCACCGCCTGTATAGGCAAAGAGATTTAAGATGTTAGCGCCTTTGTGCACTCGGGGAATCATCCATGACCATAAAGAGGCGTGTTCTGGGAATAATCCTAAATGTCCAAAATCTGTAGGGACGAGTTTAAATTTAATTCCTGAGCATGTCACAGTCCATGAAGGGGGCAATTTTGTTTTTGATTTCCACTGATTGACAGGCTCTCTTGTAAAAACAGCATCGGCCTCTTCCCAATCTTTTTCTTCTAGAAGAGGTTGCCAGACAGCTTGAGCGCAGGGTCTTACAAGTTTGAATTTACCAAACTTTTCAAATTTATGTTCATGACCACTATCTAGAAGCGCATATTCACTCATTCACATACCTTAAGAAGTTTTCCAAGAAGGATATTTGTTGTATATAGCATAACGATTTGGCGATTTCCCTTGGCACAAAAAGATCCAACTTCTGGTTTTTCTCCTTGTTTGCCTAAAGCATAGAAGACAGTTCCGACAGGCTTCTCTAAGGTGCCGCCTGTAGGACCTGCAATGCCAGAGACAGCTATCCCAAAGCCAGCATTTGTCTTATTAAAAAGACCAGAGAGCATTTCTGTGACTGTTTGAGAAGAGACAGCGCCTGCTGAGGCAAGAGTTTCAGAAGAAACCCCTAGCAAGGTTTCTTTGAGCGCATTGGAATAGGCAACTATTGATCCTAAGAAATATTGAGAAGCGCCTGCAAGTGCTGTGATATGCGTTGCAAGAAGCCCTCCTGTACAAGATTCTGCGCACGCAAGAGTTTGATTGTGTTTGATAAACCAGTCATGAACAGCTTCTTGAATCTGGCAGTTTTTTGCGGTGAAAGCATTTTTGCCAAAAGCTTGCAGAAGCTTTGTTTTTGCTCTCTCAAGTGATTGTAGCGTAGACGATGTCACTCTGACGGTTAAGATGCCATAGCCTGGGTAAATGCCTAAAGAGATCTCTGGATCAACTTGCTTAAGCTCACGTAGAATAGGATCGACTTTATTTTCACTCAGCTGACAAAAATAAAACTCTTCTTGAAATGTTTTTTTGGGAAGAGGAAATTTTTCTTTCAATATAGGAATCACCGATTGCAAAAGCATCGCCTCCATTTCAAGAGGCACACCTGGAAGTAAAAAGAGCAAATGTTTCGATTTTGTATCTTCATACAAAAAACCAGAAGCTGATCCGACAGGGTTGGGAATAATCTTTGGCTCTATCTGACAAAGCGCCTCGGCAGCTCTCTCTGTGATATCATCAAGTGTTGGCCCTAAGCCTCCTGTGGCAATCACGACATCTGATCTTTGGAGGCACTCATGCAAGCCATTTTTCAAAGATTCATACTCATCTCCCAGTGTTGTTTGACGAGATACCTTCCAGCCATCTTTTCCAAGATGACGGCCAATAGATGAAGCATTGGTGTTGATGGTTGCACCGCTTAAGATCTCATCACCGATAGCCACGACTTCAATAAACATGAACTTGTAGTCCTTTCTCTTTGAGTTGCGGGTGAGTGTTAATCCAAGAGAAACACTTTTTCCCCAATCTTATCGCTGTGGGTGTTTTTTTCTCTTCCCAGATGAATGTGACAGGTGCAGTAAAAGTACGCAACCATTTTACAAGTTTATTAAATAAGTGTGTATTAGGAAATTGCTCTGATATCGTCACTTTTGAAAACAGATTTGTTTGAGGATCTTGACAAATTTGTGGGTAAGAGATTTGCAAGCCCCAAGACACGCTTTCTGGACTTAAAACCATCGGATGAAATTTTCCATCTAACTTTGAGGGGAGCACTTGATGCAGTTGCAGTTGAATGACGGGTTTTGTTGTTTTAATGAGATAGTCATCTTCTCGTACCTTCATCTTATAAAAAATAGATGATGTTGTAGACAATGCTAAAGAAAACATCTTACGGATCTCTTTTTCTTGTAAAACTATCCCTGATTTGAGTGCATCAATATACCTCGCATATGTCTCTAAAAAAAGAGATACAGCCACCTCTGCTTCTTTGACAACTTCAGACGTGTTGTAAAGACTACAGGGCATAAGATGGGAAAAAAGTTCTTTCATCTCATCACTATCTAAGAGAATTTGGTGTTTGAGCCACTTAGAGACGCGCAAGACGCCTTCTTGAGACGGGTGACTAACTTTCAGAGGGCACATAACTTTTTCTATAGACTAAAGATCGTAGGATCATCCAAGTAATGCCACAGAAAATAGCACTATCTGCCACATTAAAAACAGCAAAAGAGTAA
>CAYUZN010000050.1:0-13977 GCA_964449295.1 uncultured bacterium
GGAGGGGTTCGAAGCCCCTCCCTAACCAATATAATCCCAGGCCTTAAGGCCTGGGTTCACAAGAATATTATGGAAGAGTTGAGCGTTGACTATGTGGTGATAGGGTCAGGTCCTGCAGGGCAAAAAGCAGCTATTCAAGCAGCAAAGCTGGGGAAATCGGTGATTGTCGTTGAGCAAGATACACATCCTGGGGGAGCCTCTTTAAATTCAGGTACAATTCCTTCTAAATCACTCCGAGAGGCGATTTTGGCGCTCACTGATTTCTATGAACGCAGCTTTTATGGGCAGGATCATCTTAAGCGGACAATTTCGATCAACGATTTGAATTACCGTTTGCATAAGGTGCTCGATGAACAAAGGCGCATGATTGTGCGTCAATTTGATAAGAATAAAATCAAGTTAGTTCAAGGGACAGCTCAGTTTAAAGATCTTAATCATATTGACATTGTAGATAGTCATAACGATATCTTTATGACGATTGAGAGCAAATTTTTCTTGATTGCGACAGGATCAAAGCCGCGAAATCCGATGAATCTTCCTTTCGATGATCAAGTGATTTTGGATTCGACAAGGCTTTTAAATATCGATCATCTTCCTAAAACTCTGATTGTGTTGGGAGGGGGGATTATTGGATCTGAGTATGCGAGTTTTTTTGCAGCTTTAGGAACAGAGGTGACTGTTGTCGATAAAAGAGATCATTTGCTGCCGCTCTTAGATGTCGAAATTGGGTTGCATCTGCAGCAAGCGTTAACAAATATTGGGCTGAAGGTTGTGGGAAAAAAGCAACCAGAGTCTATTTCTCGTGTCAATAACCATGTTGAAGTGAGGTTTACTGATGGATCTATATTACAGGCCGAAATGCTTTTATATGCTCTTGGAAGGGAAGCCAATGTCAATCATCTTCATATTGGGAGAGCAGGCATTACACTCAGCCCCAAAGGATACATTCCGGTGAATGCTCTTTTCCAAACGGAGATTCCCCATATTTATGCGGCAGGCGATGTGATCGGAGGGCCTGCACTGGCAGCTACAGGAATGGAGCAGGGGCGTCTTGCTGCCAGGCATGCGTTTGGGGTGCAAACGCATCACTTCCCGACATTTTATCCGATCGGAATTTATACAATACCTGAAATATCGTCGTGTGGTTATACTGAAGAAGATTTAAAGAAGTTAGGATTTCGGTATGAGGTAGGAAGAGCCTACTACTACGAAATTGCGCGTAATCTGATTGTGGGGAATGATCCAGGGATGTTTAAAATCCTGTTTCATGCTGAGACGTTAGAAATCTTGGGCATCCATATTATTGGAAGAGCTGCTACAGAGGTGATTCACATTGGTCAAGTTGCGATGAGTTTTAACGCAAAGATTGACTATTTTATTGACCAAGTGTTTAATTACCCAACATACGCGGAAGGATACCGAATCGCTGCGCTCAACGGATTTAATAAAGTTAAACATAAGAAGTAACCTATGCCAATTTTTGATATTTTCGATGTGAAAGAAGCTCCTATGACTGCAGAAGCGGTGCCAGAAGAGGCGCCAGAAGAAATAAAGATTCCTCAAAAAGATCGTTTCTTCTCGTCACTGACGGCACGTCTGTTATTTTTTGTGCTTCTTATAGGGGATGTTCTGTGGTGGGCGTATGCTTTCTTTATGTTTGCGCTTTGTTTATCTGTGAGTGTTGTGACGTTTTTTCGATTAGGATCTTTTCAAAAAATGGTTCGTAAACAGTGGATTTCACTCAAGCGTTCATCTGTGTGTGCCATTGCTCTACTTGTCGCTCTTTTTAGCCCTGCTCTCGGTATCATGGTAGCTTGTACTTATTTTCTTATGTACGATAAAACAGGCATCCAAGAAGTTGTGCCAACGTCATTGCAAGATCAATTCCAAGAGTTTATTAAATAGTGAGCACATCATAAAAAGACTGGTGAGAGAGTCTTCTTGTTTTATTCCACTCAGATAAGGTGGTGGCAGTTGTGTCATTTGAGAATCGTTCTATACCTTCTTGTAAAAGGTAATTTTTTAACAAATAGATGTGGTGTAAATAGAACATAGCTCTGGCTTCTTGAATGATTTCATTAAGAGTCTCTCTTTGTGCCCTAAGCGCTTGCCCCTGATTAAAGGAGTTGAGGTTTCTTTGCAGGATATTAACGCCCTGAGTTAATAAAATTAGTTCCTTTCTTGCCTCTTTTTGATTGTAGGGAATAACTGCCTCTCTGAGTTTGATCAGTTGTGCAAGACCGTTTTTTAATTGCTCTACAGCTTTTGCTATAGCTGCTTCAGACTCCTCTTCAATTGAATTTAGATTCAAATCTAGAAAGCTTAAAAGACCTAAAACCTCTAAATCTGCGAGTGTGTAAATTTTTTTATTCTGAATGTGTTTGAGGGATGACTCTAAAATATTCTGGGAGTTATGAGCAGCTATTTGCAGAAATCCTTGAAGATAAAATTCGATCGGAGCTTTTGAATCACAAAAATCAAAAGAAATAGGGCGTTTAAGGAACTCTAAATCTATTTCTATGTTTTTAAATTCTGGGTCTTTTTTAGCTCTTTCTAAGAAATCAGATAGTGTCTCATGGTCTAATCTTTTAGAGGCTAGATTGAAAAGTTCCCAGGTTTTCATGGGATATCTTTGAGTATACACAGACAGGGAGTTAAACGGCTTGGCGTAATTAACCCAAATAAGAATGTCTTGTTGAAGTAAATAACATCTTAAAACCCAAATTTGACGCAAATAATCAACAGAGCCCAGGGTGTTTTTGATCTCTTCAAAATTAGCTATGTTAGTAGAGATATTTTTGGGTTTTAAATTCTCAGATAATTTTTCTAGTTCTGTGCAAATCAACTTATACAAATTGATGAGTTTTTCTAGAGCTTGTTTTCTTTCAGGTTCTCTTCCTTTTAAGTCGAGAGGTATTGTATTTTTAATTTTTTCAAAAAGATCTAAATGGAATTCGATATCTCTTTGTGCTTCAACGATATTGTCTTTTAAGGTGTTTTGTTTGATGCGCGGTTCGTTATTCGGTTTGATGCGCGGTTCGTTATTCGGTAGGATTTCTTTTAAGGTAGTATCAGACCAACTTAGAATTGAAAGAGCCCTAAGGTCTTTTAAGGATAGGATTTTTCTATTCAATATATCTGAAGTTGGAGCTTGTAGTGCCGTTTTACGCTCTTGTTCTTCTTTAAGATTAAGGCAGGTGCTTAAATAGTCTTGCAAAGAGATGTCGTCTAAGAGATCTTTTGTTGTTCCAGGTTGTATGAGTTTTATATGGTTTAGTTGTGAACAAGTTCGAAAAACTTCGATCTCTTGTCTGATTGTTTCTAGATTAGTTGAAGAATTAGGCTCTGAAACAGGCGCAGTATCTGCGAAGGCAGGTTGGGGAGTGGGTGGATGAGGTTGGTCCAAACGCTTTAATCTTGCATTTCTTGCTGCTAATGCCTTCTCTTCTAGCTTAAGTTTTGTAGGTGTTGGTCCAGGTGTTGGTGTTGGTAAGACAGTATCTGTGACTACTGGCGGTATGGGTGTATGTTCTTCAGTGAGTAGTTTAGGTTGGCCCTTAAGTTGATGATCCTCTACCTTAGGAGGAGGAGGTTTTTTGTCTAAGCTCTCTTTGAGGGCGCCTACGGCTTTTTTAAAGATGAGGGCAATGAGTACGCAGCTGGCTGCCAGGCATATAGTGCGCTGTCCCCAGGATAGTTTTTGCCAGATAGGTGTAAGAGTTCTGAATGTTGGTAAATAGCTAATTTTCATAATTTTTTAAAAAATTTAAGTAATTTTAACATAAAAAAAGAATTGAGGCAATTCATAATTTGCTTGAAAACTTCAGATAATTTAGTATGAGTGTCTTATGTTTTTAGGTAAAAAAGGTGATCGGTATCACCAGTTTGTTTTAAATAAAATTTTATATATTGAAGAGCTCAAGTGTACCTTGAGGGAGCTTGTGCATGAACCCTCTGGGGCAGAGGTGATGCATCTGGAAAATGATGATCCGGAGAATCTATTTTGCCTTTCTTTTAAGACTTTGCCAACAAGTTCTAATGGGGTTGCTCACATTCTTGAGCACACAGTGCTTTGTGGATCGAAGAAGTACCCTGTAAAGGATCCTTTTTTTGCAATGACTCGGCGCAGTTTGCACACGTTTATGAATGCGCTGACAGGTCCTGATTTTACGTGTTATCCAGCCGCCAGTCAGGTGGAGAAAGATTTCTACAATTTAATGGAAGTTTATATCGATGCGGTGTTCCATCCGCAGCTGAAGCATTTGAGCTTTTTGCAAGAAGGGCATAGGTTGGAATTTGCAGAGCCTTCCAATCCTACCTCACTTCTTCAAAGGAAAGGGATTGTCTTCAATGAAATGAAGGGGAGTTTTAATTCATCTGAGACGCGGATGTGGCATGCGATGATGGAGAGTTTAGTGCCCGATCTTCCCTATGCTTATGTCTCTGGGGGAGATCCACAAGATATCCCTAGCTTAAGCTATGAAGAGCTGGTGAAGTTTTATGAGAATAATTACCACCCCTCTCGTTGTCTTTTCTTTTTTTATGGCAACTTACCCTTGCAGAAGCATCTCGATTTTATTGCAGAAAAAGCTCTCAAAGATGTCGTCAAACAGCCACCTCTAGCAGGGGTTGTGTACCAGAAGCGGTTTACAAAGCCAGTTCATAAAGAGGCTTTTTATCCTGTGTCTGAAACAGAAGATCTCAATAAAAAAGATATGGTGGTTTTTGGATGGCTTACGGTACCTATCCATGATCAAGAAACGTTGCTAGCTTTAAGTGTGATTGATGCGATCTTGATGGAAACAGATGCTTCTTTGTTAAAACTGCCTTTGTTGCAATCAGGGCTTTGTGTGTCTGCAGACGCTTACATCGACTCCGATATGTCAGAGATTCCTTATGTGATTATTTGCAAAGGATGTCGAAAGAAAGAGGCTGCTCAATTAGAAAAATTCTTAAAAAGCGCACTGAAGAAAATTATAGAGGAAGGTATCCCTTCCAAGTTGATTGAATCGGCCATTCACCAGCTTGAATTTTCTAGGACAGAGATTACAGGGGATCACGCTCCCTTTGGACTGACTCTTTTTATGAGAGCAGCGCTTAGCAAACAACATGGCTCTCCTCCAGAAAATGCGCTTGTGATACACTCTTTATTTCATAGTTTGCTAGAAAAGACGAAAGATCCAAGGTATTTAACGAACCTCATCGATAAATATTTGTTATCGAATACGCACTGTGTGCGTCTCATCATGAAGCCAGATCCTCAGATGACCTCGCAAGAGACTCAAAAAGAGAAGCAGGATTTAAAAGATCTTCAAACTAGTTTATCGCAAAAAGAGATTGATGCTATTGTTGAGCAAGCAAAGAAGTTAGGTGAATACCAGAAAGAGACTGAGTCTCAGAGTATCGAGTGTCTTCCTAAGGTTGAGATAAAGGATGTTCCTCTTTTTGCGAAGGATTTTCCTCTTAACCAAGAAGACAATGTCTTTCATCACGCTTGTTTTACCAATCAAATTGTCTATGCTGATTTAGTCTTTGATTTACCAAATATTGAAGAGCGGGAGTTTCCTTATCTACAAATTTTAAGTTCTTTTTGCTCAGAATTGGGAGCTGGCAAAAGAACTTATGTCGAGAATTTAGACTACCTGCAAGCGCATACAGGGGGTGTGATGGGTGGATTTTCTTTAAATCCACGTGTTGACAAGGCAGGAGCGCTCTGTCCTATATTTATGATGAGAG
This sequence comes from uncultured bacterium, assembly GCA_964449295.1. Classification (GTDB taxonomy): domain Bacteria; phylum Chlamydiota; class Chlamydiia; order Chlamydiales; family Rhabdochlamydiaceae; genus CANJJB01. Next base: position 5,737 of record CAYUZN010000050.1, read on the forward strand.
GAAAAGCGCTTGATCGTCATGTCTCATCACTTTTTTCTGTCATGAAGGAGATGATCACGTCATTTCGTTTGGATGAGAAAAGACGTATAGAGGAATTGATTCTTCAGCTTTACACAAATCTTGAAAATAAAATGAATCGGAACGCGCTTCGCTATGCCAATCAACTAGCTCTCAGTGGATTTTCTGTCGTAGGTAAAGTTAATTATTTATGTCATGGGCTTGCTTTTTTCAAAAAAGTTCAAGAAATTGTTGAGAGTCTCTCTCATGGGGGGTTAGACATTTTTATAGACAGGTTGCGTGGTGTTAGAGAAAAGGTCTTTACATTTAACAACCCCAAGCTCATTTTAAGTTGCCATGAGACTATGGCAGATAAACTAAAGGAAGAAAAATATTTTGGGCTTTTAGATCTTCCTAAAAAAAAGGGGGAGGTTTGGACAGGAGATTACGCTCTGATGCCACCGCCGTCTCAAGGTGTTCCTATTGCCTCTCCTTTGGCGTTTACGTGTTTGGCTTATCAGGTGCCTCCTTACGCTGATGCTCAGGCACCAGCTTTGAGTCTTGCCTCTCACCTGATTGATAATAAAATTTTACACCCTCTGATTCGAGAGCAAGGAGGAGCGTATGGATGTGGAGCTACTTATGGGTCTGCCATATTTTTTTTTTGTTTTGTTTAGTACCGAGATCTTCACATTGCTCATACGTTAAAAATATTTGAAAAATCGATGGGTGATATTGCAAACGGCGGCTTTGATGAGAGAGATTTAGAGGATGCGAAATTAGAAGTGATTCAGCAACTCGATACTCCTGTGTCAGCGGGAAGTCGTGGCTTTATCGAATATGTCTGGCATGTAGAAAAAAAGACGAAAGAAAAAAGACAAAAATTTCGAGATAAACTTTTATCTCTTACTAGAAAAGAGGTCATGGGTGCCTTGGAAAAAGAGCTTCTTCCTAAACAAAAAGAGGGAGTTTTTGTCGTGTTTGCAGGTAAGCTGCTTTTAGAAAAAGAAAATGAAATTTTGGCCTTGGACCGAAAACCTTTGCCTATTAACTCTATTTAGAGTACACTACCGTCTGTTTTGCGATGGGCGTATAGCTCAGTTGGTAGAGCGCCTGTCTTACACACAGGTGGTCATAGGTTCGAGTCCTTTTGCGCCCAACAGTTTGAGATCTCTTAATGCGGGAGTAGTTCAATTGGTTAGAGCACTGCCCTGTCACGGCAGAAGTTACGGGTTCGAGCCCCGTTTCCCGCGTTTCCTTTTTTATATATAAATAAATTCGACGATTTTTCTGTACAGAGATTGTTCTGCCTTGTATTGTGCTTTTTTTTGTATTCATTTAAATTTTCAGGTTAAATTATGGCCCATTCACACAAATCGAAGTCTTATCATATTATGAGTTATTTTTGGATTACAGTCGGTGCTTTTTTAGCTGCTTTTGCTATCCAAATTTTCCTTGTGCCGAATCATCTGATTGACGGAGGTGTTGTCGGTGTGGCTCTTATTTTGGGTCAAGTTTTCAAGGATCAAACTCTTTTTTATTGGCTCGTCGTTCTTCTCAATATTCCTTTTATTTTCTTAGCCTATAAACATATTCGCAGGACATTTGTCATTCATATGGTGGTGGCTATTTTGCTTTTTGCAGGGTTTCTCGTCATTCTTCAGAAATTTCCTCCTTTTAAGGCTGATCCGATCGAAGTTATTGTTGTGGGTGGTGCTCTCTTAGGTATGGGATGTGGGCTTATCATCCGTAATGGTGGCTGTTTAGATGGGACAGAAATTTTAGCTATTATTATCAATAGAAAAAGAGGGTTCACTGTCGGCCAAGTTGTCATGTTCATGAACGTGTTTATTTTTGGCGCTTATGGATTTGTCACGTTAAATTGGCATATCGCTCTTCAATCGATGATCACATATGTCGTCGCATTTAAGATGATTGATCTTGTGATTGTAGGGCTTGATGAATTAAAGTCTGTGCTCATTATTTCTGCCAAACCAAGAGAGCTTGCAGAGGTGATCATGAGAGATCTGGGACTCGGGCTTACACTGATGCATGGACGAGGCGGTTTTTCGGGAGATCAGAAAGAAATTCTCTTTATTATCATGGAGCGCTTGGATTTGTCAGAGCTTAAAGAGATTGTACTTCGTGAAGATCCATCGGCTTTTATGGCTATTGAAAATCTTCATGAAGTTGCTTATGGGAAACAGGCATCTTTACCTTATAAAAAGAAATTACGTGGACCTTTAGGAATCCTTAAATGACAGAAGTTCCTGATAAGTTTTCTCTCCATTGGGATGCTTGGAGAGTCTTTCGTATTCTCTCAGAGTTTGTCGAAGGCTTTGAAGCACTTATGTCTTTGGGTCCTTCTATCTCTATTTTTGGATCCTCGCAAACAAAACAAGATGATCCTTTTTATACTTTAGCGACTTCTTTAGCAGATAAGATTGTGAAGAAAGGGTTTGCTGTGATTACAGGTGGTGGCCCTGGCATTATGGAGGCTGCCAATAAGGGAGCTAGTAGTGTCAAAGAAAAATCATGCGGGGTGTGCATCGATCTTCCCACAGAGGAAGAACCTAATAACTTCATCGATCGCAAGTATCTTTTAAGCTTTCGGTATTTTTTTGTTCGTAAAGTGATGTTTGTGCGTTATGCCCAAGCCTTTGTTGTTTTTCCAGGAGGATTTGGAACATTAGATGAACTATTCGAGGCACTCACGCTTGTTCAGACAAAAAAAATTCAACCCTTTCCTATTTATCTGATCGGGACAGAGTATTGGAAAGGGTTGGTTGAGTGGTTAAGAGAGGCAGCCCTAAAACACGGTTATCTTCAGGAAAAAGATCTCAAATCGATGATCATCACAGATGACCTTGATCAGGTTATTTCTGGTATAGAAGAACACTACAGACAAACAAAATCTTTAAAAAATTTTTAATACATAAGTCATTTAACCTCAGTTGTACCCACTAAAAGAACCCCTTCTTTTATCGAGATGCTTGCTAAAAGAACCCCTTCTTTTGTAGACTTAATTATAGAAGATGGATAAAATAAAAACTATCTAAGGAGTAGTCTTATGAAGCGAAATCATACCTCATTCTTGATAGACTGGTTAAAGTCTGCTACAAGAAAACCTTTGGTTATTCGTGGAGCTCGCCAAGTTGGTAAAACATGGATTGTTCGAGATTTAGCTAAATTAGAAGAGCGACACCTGATCGAGCTTAATTTTGAAAAACGTCCTGATCTTCAGACTTTGTTTTTATCCAATGATCCGAAAGAAATTATCATTAATATTGGTGCATTAACAGGAGGGAAAATTGACCCGTCTAAAGCTATTCTATTTCTAGACGAAATTCAAGTAGTTCCTCAACTCCTACAAAAACTACGCTGGTTTGCTGAAGATATGCCTCAGTTGCCTATAGTAGCTGCGGGTTCTTTACTAGACTTTGCTCTAGATAAACATGAGTTTAGCATGCCCGTTGGAAGAATAGGTTATTTCTATCTAGAGCCCTTGTCTTTCGAAGAATTTTTGGATGCACTTGGAAAGCATGAGCTTCGAGAGTTTTTATATAACTATGAGTGGAATAGGATTATTCCAGAAGCCATTCACACCCAGTTAATGAAGCTGATTAAAGACTACCTAATAGTGGGAGGAATGCCCTCAGCAGTTTCTTCTTGGGTCACTAATAGAGCTCCTGACGCTATCAATCAGACGCATTATGATCTACTCACAACTTATAGAGATGACTTTGCTAAATATAGTGGGCGCCTTACGATTGAGCGCTTGGAAGATATTTTAAATTCTGTTCCTCGCCAACTTGGAATGAAGTTTGTCTATAAAGAGGCTAATCCTGACTCTGGCACTGCTTCTTTAAAACAAGCCTTTGATTTGCTTTGTAAGGCAAAAGTGTGTCATCGTATTGTCGCTACTTCTGCTAATGGGCTACCTCTTGGTGCAGAGAGTAATGAAAAATTTCTAAAAGCTATTTTACTTGACTGTGGGCTTTGTAGTGTTTCTCTCGGTCTTTCAGTACACCAGTTAGCCTCTCTATCCGATATTTCTATGATTAATAGAGGCGGGATGGCTGAGCAGTTAGTAGGTCAGATATTACGTACAATCACACCTGCCTATATGCCTCCTGCACTCTATTATTGGCAGCGAGGAAAAAAGGGAGCTGAAGCTGAGGTTGATTATGTGATCCAACACGAAGATCAGATCATTCCTGTTGAGGTTAAATCTGGAACAACAGGGTCTCTTAAGTCACTTCATCAATTCATGAAAGAGAAAAAGAAACTAGTCGCAGTTAGGGTTAATTCAGATCTGCCTAGCTTATGTCCTATTCAAGTAAAAGATTTTTTAGGAGACTCAATTAATTATAAATTATTGTCACTTCCATTTTATCTCTTGGGGCAGCTTCACAGATTGATTAGAAGTGCTAAATAGTAGCTATGTCAATGCCAATGACAGGTTCTTGTAGGAATTCTGTCATTTGTGTACAGAGACCTCGATTTTATCCTCTTTAGATACTTTTAAGGTCACTTTTTGATGTTCTTTGATCTCTCCTTTAAGAAGAGCTGTGGAGAGGAGATTGATCACGGTGTGTTGGATCAGTCTTTTTAGAGGGCGTGCGCCATAGAGAGGGTCGTAGCCTTCGTGAGCAAGAAAAGAGAGGACTTGAGGTGTCCAATCGAGTGCGATATATTTATTTGAAATGAGTTCTTTTACTTTTTTGAGTTGAATGAGAACGATTTTTTCCATGTCTTTTTCTTGAAGAGGCATAAAAGGTAAGATTTCATCGAGCCTGTTGAGAAACTCGGGGCGGAAGTGTCTTTTTAAGATGGGTTCGATGACTTTAAGCATCTCATCTTTTGTCCACTCGGTTTTCTGTGAGGAGAGTTTCTCTAGAATTTGCTCAGAGCCAAGATTTGAGGTCATAATGAAAAGAGCGTTTTTGCAGTTGACTGTACGCCCTTGACTATCTGTGAGTCTGCCATCGTCAAAAATTTGAAGGAGAATATTGAAGACATCGGGATTGGCTTTTTCAATTTCATCGAGAAGCACAACGCTGTAAGGACGGCGTCTAATGGCTTCTGTGAGTTGTCCTCCTTCTTCATAGCCTACATAACCAGGAGGAGAGCCGATGAGCTTGGAGACGGTGTGTTTTTCCATGTATTCTGACATATCAAGACGGATCATGGCATCTTCTTGGTTGAAGAGCTGCAAAGCGAGGGATTTAGCAAGTTCTGTCTTTCCAACGCCTGTAGGGCCGACAAAGAGAAAGACGCCTACAGGTCTTCCAGGATCGCTAAGGCCTGTGCGTGATCTTTGAATGGCTTCACTGACAGCTTTTACCGCAAAGGGTTGTCCTATGACAGCTTCTTGGAGCTCTTTGTCAAGATGGAGGAGTTTTTCTGCTTCCCCTTCGAGCATTTTTTGTACAGGGATGCCTGTCCATTTGGCAACGATTTGAGCAATGAGCTTTTCATCGACTTCTTCTTGCAAGAACCGTTCTTTAAGTTCGCTTAATTTTTTCTGAGCATTTTCGAGTTCTTTTTGTGTCTTAGGAATTTTGTCATAACGGATTTCAGCAACTTTATTAAAATCAGACTCTCTTTCAGCTTTTTGTTCATCATTTTTCAGAGTTTCTAGTTTGTTTTTCTTTTCTTTAAGAGACGTGATGATGGTTTTTTCTTGATTCCATTTCTCTTTGAGGAGATTGAGCTCTTCTTTAGCCTCAGCAATTTCTTGGGAATTTTTTTCGAATTCTTGTTTAGAAGTGGGTGTCTCTTCCCGTTTGAGAGCCTCTTGCTTAACCATGAGTTTAGAGAGCTCTCGCTCTTTTAAGTCGATAGGAAGGGGAAGTGCTCCTAGCTGCATCTTAATCATGCTTGCTGCTTCATCGATGAGATCGATGGCTTTATCGGGCAGTTGACGATCGGGAAGGTAGCGCGTTGATAACATGACAGCTGCATGGATGGCACCTTCTGTGATGCGGACACCGTGATAGATCTCATATTTTTCTTTGAGTCCTCTTAAAATCACAATCGCATCTTCTGGTGAAGGCTCTTCAATGAGAACTGTTTGAAACCTGCGCTCTAAAGCAGGGTCTTTTTCGATATATTTTTTATATTCGGCAAGTGTCGTGGCACCTATGCAATGCAGGGTTCCTCTAGCAAGAGCGGGTTTAAGAAGATTGGCGGCATCCATAGCGCCATCGGTTGCGCCTGCTCCTACGAGTGTATGCACTTCGTCGATGAAGAGAATGATGTTACCATCACTGTTTTCAACTTCTTTAAGAATGCCTTTAAGACGCTCTTCAAATTCTCCTCTAAATTTAGTTCCGGCAATTAAACTGCCCATATCGAGGGCAAAGAGTTGTTTTCCTTTGAGAGAATCGGGAACATCTCCTTGGATAATGCGGCCTGCAAGACCCTCTGCAATGGCTGTTTTTCCAACACCTGGCTCTCCAATGAGAAGGGGATTATTCTTTGTTCGTCTAGAAAGAGTTTGCATCGTTCGTCTAATTTCTTCATCTCTTCCAATGACAGGGTCGAGTTTTCCTTCTTTAGCTAGCGCGGTTAAATTTTTGCAGTATTTATCTAAAACTTGGAGGTTGTTTTCTGCTGTAGGAGAATCCATTTGACTATTTCCTCGTATACTTTTGATTTTATTTTCAACGTCTTTTAAGGAGAGGTGAGATTGTTTTTTCCAGCTAGCAAAAGGCTCACTGCCATGTTCCCAAAAAGCTAGAAAAAAATGGTCAGAAGATATGTAGCTATCTTTCCATTTTTTTGCTAAAGCTTGTGCTCCTCCAATGATAGATTGTGCAGAGGAAGAGAAGGAAGGCTTGCTTGGTTTTTCTTCAAATGTAGGTGTTTTTTTGATGTTATCTCTTAGCTTAAGAAGTAGCTCTTTGGGATTTAGGTTTAAAGAAGAGATAATCGTTGAAAAATACCCTTCTGGATCTGAAAGAAAGGTATAGAGAAGTTGATTCTCTGTGATTTCTGTATATTTATTTTCTTGGGCATTTTGAAAGGCTTCTTGAAGTACTTCTGCAACTGACTCGGTAAATTGTGGTCCCATATAGTCCTCCATCAAAATCTATCTCTTAGTTTAGCTATATTCGTTGCATTTTGTCCAGTAATGTGATACAATTTTTAAAAAAAATTAACAGAGAAAGACTATGGATCCAATTCGATCGAGTGCTCCTATTTTTCACAGCCCTATATCACCACTTTTTCCTAATAGTGTGTTGTCTAAAAAAATATATGACATCGTCATCCCGATAATAATAATATCAATTACTAGTTATCTCTTTGGAAAATTTTTGAGAAAATTAACCTCAACGGACGATTCCTCTGAACATTCAAAATATGTGGAGGGAATAAATTTAACAGATGCTTGTAAAAAAAATACTTTAGATTGTGCTGCTATTGGAAGAGACGATGTTATTCAAAAGTTGATCCGAGTATTTGATGAGGGAAAATCATGTCTACTGGTAGGGCAAAATGGCTGTGGAAAAACAACCATTCTCAATGCTTTTGTTGAAGCTATGAGTCATCATAAGCCGAATCTAAACATCACCCTAATTGATCTAGTCGCTGTGACAGCAGGCGGTAAATGGATGGGAGATTTAGCAGCCAGAGTGGTTGCTTTATCAAAAAAATATCCGATATCTACCCACCTATGTCTCTTTAAAAATTTTTATCATTCTCTACATACGTCGATGTCATCTGCAGATTCTAATCCTATAGCACAGGGTCTTTTATCATGCATGGAGACTAAAAAAATTCGAATTTTCAGCATTTTAACGCCTTCGGAACTTGAGATGATGAAAGCTCGGTATGGTAACTTAACAAAATGCTTTGAATGTATAACAATCACAGCTCTTTCTGACGATCAAATTGTTGCTATTCTTGTAAAACTTAAACCTAGCTACGAAAGAAATCGCAATTGCACATTGCCCGATGAAGTTATTAGATTAACTGTCTCTCTTTGTGCTAAATATTTTTGTTATAGACCTCGCTTACATGAGAGTATGAAAGTTATCGATGAGGCTTGTTTAAATGTTAATTCCACTGATACTACACCTTCCGAAATAACTGAGCATATGATTAAAGCTGTGGTGGGAAAATATTACGGTGCTCCTATTACACAAGTTACAGATAAAGAAAAGCAGGGGCTCTTAAATCTACCATTAGAGCTAAATCAGATAATCATTGGGCAACCAGAGGCGGTTGATAGTATAT
>CAYUZN010000051.1:0-13823 GCA_964449295.1 uncultured bacterium
TCGGCTGCTCCTGCATTCTTCCCCACACAGAAGGTGTGGGTCCCCTTCCATGTCAGTTCGCAGTACCAGTTTTTTATTGAAAATCTTTTTTATCCATCTAAAACATGATTTAAAAGACCATACATATCAAATTCATTATAATTAAGTTTTTGAAATTAAGAGTCATATTTTCAGATGAGACTAAAATGAGATATCATAAGATGGTACTGCGACTTGGACACGGAAGGGGACCCGCAACTCATTTGCGGGGAAGAGTGCAGGAGCAGCCGTTAGCCGCTAGGGCACAGCAAAATTGAAGCGAATGTTAATGAGCGGTCCGAACGAAAAAGGACAGTGCTCTGCACGGACTTTTGCGCAGAGGATCGATTTGGCAAAGCCCTAGTTAGGCGCATGGGCCGCGGGGAGCTTGCTGCCCGACGTCTATATTCCGCCTCTTTTATTTTTTTATAAAAGAAAATCATCTTCTTAAGTATTTTGATTTAATAACTACTCTTATCGAGCCTGACTTTGCCACGAAATAATCTATAGACATACACTCCATAAGCACACACCATCGGAAGCCCTATCGCTACGATGATGAGCAGGACCTTTAATGTGAGTGGAGAAGAAGCTGCGTTTACAATCAAAAGGCTATTCATATCTGGATTAATACTCGAGCGAATCAGCACTGGAAATGTGCCTACTGCAAACAGAGTCGTGAGAAGAGCGATACTCAAACATGAGGAAATAAATGCCCATCCATCTCTTTTTTTATAAATTTGAACAGGAATATTCATAATCATGCTAAGTCCAATGACAGGGAGACTGATAAGCCAAGGTGTCTGCTTTAAAAACGCAAACATGTGCGGCATGAAATAGAAAGTAAAACAAGTTGTGAGCATATAACAGATGATAAAACAGACAATAGTTTTTTTAACCCACCGCCTCAAACGATTATGTAAAGACCCTTCTGTTTTCATAACAAGGTAGATCGAGCCATGCATTACAAAAAGAGACAAAGCTGTGAGTCCTACCAAAATAGGATAAGGGTGGAAAAAATCTCCAAAAGATCCTACAAAATTTCTATGTTCATCAAGAGAAATACCTTGAACCAGATTCCCTACAATCACACCTGCACCAAAAGCAATCACGATACTGCCTATAGAAAAAACACCGTCCCATAGGCTACGCCACTTAGGTGATTCTAATTTGCTGCGAAATTCAATCCCTACGGCTCTAAAAATAAGAGCTGCCAAAAAGATCATCACGAGATTGTAAAAAGAAGAAAAAATGGTGGCATAAGCCTCAGGAAATCCTGCGAATAACGCGCCCCCTACAATGACAAGCCACACTTCGTTGCCATCCCAAACGGGGCCTATCGCATTTAGAAAAATGCGTCTATCGGCATCTTTTTTTGCAAATAAATGTAGAGCGCCCACCCCCAAATCAAAACCATCTAACATCGCATAACATATCATGGCTGCAATCACAACAGCGTACCACAACACTTCAAATGCCATGAGATTTTTCTCCTACTGTCGAGGTATAGAGATTTTGGTAGAGGGCATCATCTTCTTGAATATCTCCGTCGGGTCCATGTTTAATTTTACGATCAACAAGAAAAATAAAAAGCGCAAACATAAGGCAATAGATCACAATGAACATGATGATTGAACCCAACACTTGAGACGCTATAATCGATTTGGAGACACCATCAACGGTTTTTAAAACACCATAGACAATCCACGGTTGTCTTCCGACTTCTGCTGTCATCCATCCCACTTGATTGGCAATTTGAGGAAAAAGCACAGAGACCATCAAAAATCGCAACGTCCACTTGCTTTTTTCAAGTTTTTTTCTCTTCCATAAAAAAAACCCAAGCCCTGCAGCAAGAACCATGAGCCCCCACATCAGGATCATCATGTGATAGGCTTGAAATGTCAGTTGTACAGGCGGTCTTAGATCTTCAGGAATTTGATCGAAGCCTTGTACAGGCGTATGAAAATTATACGACACCATAAAACTAAGTAAGCCAGGCATTTTTAACCCGACAACTTTTTGATTTTTTTCATCGACCCAGCCTAATAATGTCGCTGGTGTCCCCGGTGCTGTTTGATAAACCCCTTCCATAGCTGCAAATTTTGAAGGTTGATGTTTAGCGACACCTCTGGCTGTTGAGTCGGCAGATATCAGTTGCAATACAAGCGTGATTAACGTTGTGATGAGTCCAATTTTCATCGAAACACGCGCAAACGGCAGGTGAATTTTTTTCAGGAAATAGTACGCACTGACACTTAATACTAAGCAAGAACCCGCAAGCCAACACCCTAAAATCACATGAATGACTCTATCGACCGATGTCGGATTAAAAATCATCTGCCAAAAATCTGTGACAATCGCTCTTGCCTCTTGCCCTTCTCCTACGATTTTATAAGCAGTAGGTGTCTGCATCCAAGAGTTTGCAACCACAATCCATATCGCACTAAAATGGGCCCCTAAAGTAACAAGAATCGTTGATAAGTAGTGTATTTTGGCACTCACTCGTTCCCATCCAAATAACATCACTCCCAAAAATCCTGCTTCTAGAAAAAAAGCAAAGATCCCCTCGGCTGCAAGAGCACTTCCAAACACATCTCCCACAAATCTCGAATAATGCGCCCAGTTAGTTCCAAATCCAAATACCTGTACAAGCCCTGTTGCAACGCCCAAAGCAAAAGTGAGAGCAAAGATTTTTACCCAAAATTTTGTAATTGTTTTATAGAGAGGATTTTTTGTTTTGATGTACATCCCCTCCAGGATGACAAGTATAAGTCCTAGCCCAATGCTTAAAGGAGGATAGATATAATGAAACATGCTTGTTAGGGCAAACTGGATCCTTGATAGTAAAACGACATCCATCTCAACCTCTTACACAGAATCTACACTATGCCTGCGTGAACAATATCATGCATACGTAAAACGCCGACAACTTTATTATTTTGTAGCACAGGAACGACCATGATCCATTTCTTTGGATCTTTCTGCATGACCTTAAGCGCATCCCAAGCCAAATCATCTACCTGCACAGCAATGGCTGATTTCGTCATGAGATCTCCAATTGCTTTTTCAAGAGTCGTTGAGCCAAGACTATGCAAAGCTCTACGTAAATCCCCATCCGTGAAAATTCCGAGAAAAGAATTCTCCTCACCTGTGATGACAAGACAGCCCAATTTTTTGTCAGTTAACAATCCCAACATAGCGCCTATCTTATCATGAGACTGACAGAGAGGAAGATCATCTCCTTTGATCATGATATCTTCAACTTTTAAGAAAAGTTTTTTTCCAATAGAGCCAAGCGGATGATTTTCTCCATAATTATTCAAAGTAAAATTCCTCGATTTCATAAGAGCAATTGCCAGCACATCGCCAAACAACAATTGAACTTCAGTTGAAATCGTAGGCGCTAGATCAAAAGGACATAATTCTTTAGCAACAGGAAGAAAGACAGCTAAATCTGATTGCTGGGCTAACTTGCTCTGTAAACTAGAAACGATGGCAATGATCTTTGATGCTTTCTTTCTGATGAAAGGAAGCAGCGTGACAAGCTCTTCTGTCTCTCCACTTTTACTAAAAATTAAAACGGTATCATTTTGTGACAAAATGCCGATATCACCATGTAAAAAATTAGCAGCTGGTAGATACATAGCTTTTGTGCCTGTTGAAATTAGAGTCATGGCAATTTTTTCTGCAATGATGCCGCTCTTACCAATACCTGTTAACACAAGAAAACCTTGCGTCTTAAGACATCTGTCCAAGACTTGTTCAACTTGTACCATATCCAAGTGATCAAAGAAATGCTGTATTGACTGCTGCTGCTGGGTAAATAAGTCTCTTATCATCTAAACTACTTTTTACGCCTGATTATAGAAGATTTCTTAACAGTAGCCAAGAATTAAAATTTTTATTATGTCCTAAAAAAGGAGAGTTAATCATGAAACATGACATCGCTGTAGCGTATGGAGATGGCATTGGGCCAGAGATCATGAAGGCTACCCTGTTCATTCTGCAAGAAGCAGGAGCTCCGTTAACTATTCATGAGATAGAAATTGGAGAAAAGGTTTACAACAAGGGGCAGCTGGCTGGCATTGACCCTTCAAGCTGGAAAACCCTCCGGACTGCCAAAGCTTTTCTTAAAGCACCTATCACAACACCTCAAGGTGGTGGCTTTAAAAGCTTAAATGTCACCATTCGCACAACTCTAGGTCTTTTTGCCAATGTGCGCCCTTGTGTCGCTTATGCTCCTTTTGTCACGACTAAGCACCCTAACATGGATGTGGTGATCGTGAGAGAAAATGAAGAAGACCTCTATGCAGGCATTGAGTATAGGCAGACGCCCGATGTGATGTGCTCTCACAAAATTATTTCACGTCAAGGGTCAGAAAAAATTATTCGCTACGCTTTTGAATATGCGCGTCATCAAGGAAGGAAAAAAGTCACTTGCTTTATCAAAGACAATATCATGAAATTTTCAGATGGACTTTTTCATAGAGTGTTTGATGAGATTGCCAAAGAATACCCAGATATTCAAAATGAGAGTTGGATTGTCGATATTGGAGCTGCCAAACTAGCTGACACACCTGAGATTTTTGATGTGATTGTCATGCCCAATTTATACGGTGATATTTTGTCTGATGTCGCAGCTCAAATCTCTGGATCTGTCGGCCTTGCAGGCTCTGCCAACATCGGCGATCATGGAGCGATGTTTGAAGCCATCCATGGTTCTGCACCAAGAAGAGCAGGTCAAAATGTCGCTAACCCTTCAGGATTGCTCCTAGGAAGCATCATGATGCTCGCCTACCTCGGAGAAGCAAGTCTTGCCACACGCATCCATGAAGCGTGGTTAACAACTCTCGAACAAGGGATTCATACGTACGACATCTTCAATGACAAAACAAGCAAGCTTAAAGTCAGCACGCAAGAATTTGCACAAGCTGTTGTCAAAAATCTCGGCAGCCATCCAAAAAAGCTCAAAAGTCCCATCTATAAATCAGCCACAAAACTGGTCCCACTTGCGACAGATCATTCAAAAAAAATCAAAAGAGAACTTATCGGCGTAGATGTTTTTATTTATGCCAAAGATTCTGCTCAAAATTTTGCAAAAAAAGTAAGTTCTCTCAATCCCACTCCTTTTAAACTCCAAATGATCTCCAATAGAGGCACACGCATTTGGCCAGACGGCCATCCAGAAACATTCTGTATCGAACAATGGCGCTGCAGATTTGTCCACAAAGACACAAATCACCTCATCTCGCCTCAAGAAATCAGACACCTTCTAGAAAACTTAGAAAAATCGAGTTACGATGTCTTCAAAACAGAAAATCTCTACCTCTTCGATGGTAAACCAGGCTTTTCCTCCGCTCAAGGCTAGCTCTTCTTTTTCTTGCGCGTTTTGGTTTTCTTATCTCCTCGTCTTGCTAAACTATAAGCAATCGCAACGGCTTGCTTTTGAGGCTTCCCTTCTTTTATTTCTGTGCGCACGTTTTCAGAAAACCCTTTGCGTGTCTTGGCTTTTTTTCCTTTGACAAGTGGCATAAAACCCTCCTTTTTTGTTAAAGGTGTAAGAAATACAAAACAAGTGTGCGCTTCGATTTTTTTCAAATCAAGTTAAATTTTAAAGAATCGATTTTTTTGAAATGTTATTTTAGAGAATAAGATAAAGGCATTTTTCTGAGACAAATTTTTATTTTGTATACATCTCTGTGTCAGATGTACACAAAATTGCGATTTTGTGTACATCTTGAGAATTTTTAGCTCTTAAACAGTTTGATCTTTTTCCAAATGTTCTTTGAGAGAGTTGAGAAAACCACACCCATACATGCCGTCCAGGACTCTGTGATCGAAAGTGAGAGAGAGATGCATCATAGAGCGCACTCCAAATAGATCGTCCTCTAAAACGACAACTTTTTTATGAATCGCGCCCATGCCGACAATGGCAACTTCGCCGTGTCTAATAATAGGGATGCCGATTTGAACTCCTGAAATCCCAAAATTTGTGAGGGTGATTGTGCCTTCTTGGACTTCATGAGGAGCAAGTGTTCCTGCACGTGCACGTAGTGAAAGATCTCCGATGGCTTTTGCCATATCTGTGAAAGAAATCGTCTGACAATTTTTCACCACAGGAACCATAATTCCTTGATCGACACTGACAGCAATTCCAATATTGACAAAACGCTTCACGCAGATTGTATCACCTTCAAGTGAAGAATTGATAAGTGGATACTCTCTTAAAGCTTTAGCGATAGCTCTTACAGCAAACGGAGTGATAGTGAGCTTAGCCCCATTTTTAGAGAGAAATGCTTCTTTCTCTTTTTGGATCAGTTTAACAATATTTGTCACATCGACTTCTGTGATGAGGGTTGCGTGAGGGGCTTCGTAAAAAGAGCGCACCATGTTATCAGCGATAGCTTTGCGCATGCCGCTCATTTTGACACGTTCGATATCAGAAGTCTGTGTTTGTTTAAGTGGACAAGGTTTAGGAGGTGATTGTTTACCCTCCAAATAAAGCTCAACGTCTCTTTTAGTCAACCTTCCAGAATTACCTGTCGAAGGGATTTTCTCGAGTTCTTCTAGTGATACATTATTCTCACGCGCAAGACGTAAGAGAGCGGGTGAAAAGACATCTTTCATATCATCAGAAGTGGAGGAAGTCTGCTGTTTTTGAGGAATAGCTATGACCGTTTCTTTATGAGAGTTTGCACTCATCCGAATGACAGCAAGTAAATCTCCCACTTGTAATTCTTGATCGGGAGAGGCTTGAATACTTGTAATCACACCAGAGGCTGGCGCTGGAATTTCACTATTGACTTTGTCGGTAGATACTTCTAAAAGAGGCTCATCTAAATTCACTGTATCACCCTCTTTTTTGAACCACTGCACAATAGTGGCACTCACAATACTCTCTCCAAGTTTTGGAAGTGTGACTTGATAATCATGCTCTTCGTTCATAAGCTTGCCTTCTTTTTAATAGTTTCAATCAGTTCATGCCACTCATCTTTTCCAGAGACAATCTCAAACTCTGCTACGACAGGGATGATTGGTACCCCGGTAGCTGTTTGAGAGGAAATTTTTACATAATCTTTTTGTGTACACACAAGACTATCTGCGCCTGACTCTTTCGCAAATTTTGATATCTCTTCAGAAGAAAATGGCACATGGTCTGGTTTAAAGAACGTAGCTGTGATATCTGCTCCCGCATCTTTAAGAGATTGGATAAATCTTTCAGGTTTCCCAATGGCACAAAAGACACCGACTTTTTTCCCTTTTAACTCTGTCTGTAATTTCATACGCACAAATAGCAAAGGGGCTTGTGTGTAGAATGAGAGTTTTTCTTTCACTTTCTTGTGACATTTGGCATCATTAATCACGATAAGATCAGCTTTTTGCAGCCGCTTAGGCGTATCTCTCAATAAACCTCTAGGAAGAAAATAGCCTTTGCCAAAGAGATCGTCTCCATCCATCACGACAATTTCAACATCGCGGTGAAGATCTCGGTATTGCATCCCGTCATCGAGAAGAAGCACCGTGGCCCCTTTCTTAAGAGAGCGCGCAGCTGATTCACATCTGTTCTTTCCTACCCATACAGACACTTGCGGCAGCTCTCTGGCAAGCCAAAAAGGCTCATCGCCACACATCTCTACAGATGTGTCTGCATGAATGCAAAACGTCTCATTTGATTTTTCAATTTTTGAAAGATACCCTCTTGATAAAATGGCTACTTTAAATATCTGTGAAAGAGTCTCGGCTAGCATCTTCACAAAAGGCGTCTTACCAGTTCCTCCTGCTACGATATTGCCGACAGAAATAACAGGTGCTGCAACTTTTTTAGCTGCAAACACCCTCATATCATAAGCTAGATTGCGCAGAGCAATCCCACTTTTATAAAGATAGCTTAAGAGGTGAAGCACAGGTTTCCCTTTGCGCTTCCCATCCATCACATCTAAGACATAACTCTCAAGTGTCATAAAATAGACCTTTTTCGACCATTTCAATAATGATGTGAATGGCCATCATGTGAGCTTCCTGAATACGATCGGAATAACGAAATCCTTCTATGATCCATTCTAAGTCAGCAACGCCTTTAAGAACTCCGCCTGTTTTGCCTAAGAAAGCCACTGTTCCCAGCCCCATTTCCTTAGCAACAGTCATAGCTTCGATGAGATTGGCAGAATTGCCGCTTGTTGTCAGCGCAATAAAAATATCGCCTTCCTTGCCGAAAGCTTCAATCGATCTTGAAAAGACACTGCCATAGCCTAAGTCGTTCCCTACACATGTCAGATGTCCTGGATCTGATAAGGCCATCGCAGGAAGAGCTGGCCTCTTATGCCTAAAGAGTCCTGTGAGTTCCTCTGCAAAATGCATCGCATCGCAAAGACTACCCCCATTACCTGCAATCAAGAGTTTTCCTCCACTCTGAAAACACTTTATGAGCTTTTCAGCTGCCTGTTCAATGAACCACAGACTCTCAGGCCTCTTAAGATATTGAGCAGCTTTTATGCCATCTTCTACAGCGTCTAAAATTGATGACTCTATAGATGCTTTGAGTGTCATACGCCAATCCAATTTTTTTATTGTCGAATAGATATGATAACCCAAGAGAAATTAATACGCTAGTAGTCTGAAGGAGGTAACAATCTTTTAAATATAGACCTCGGATAATCTAAAGTATAACTTTAGATTATCCGAGCTTGTCATATAATTAGGTTACATTTTGAGCTTCTTGCCAACTTTTTAATTGATCTTGACTAACTCCCAACCCTACAATCCGAATTTCGTTTATTTCTTTAAGATCTTCCCTAATATTTCTTATGAAAGCCTCTTGATCTTCTTCCTTAATTAATTTTAAGGTTTGAGACAAAATATAGTTGTTAATAGCTTCTCCCACCATCTTATTGGCAACAATATCGTGAATAATGGAGCGCCTTTGAGCTCTTGTTCTTACACGCACCTCATCCACTCCCACACATTTGATAGTCGCATTGTATATGGCACAGGTACGCATATAAGAAAATAGATATCAAATACGGCCACTTTGCAAGTTTATCGGCCACTTTTTTGGCAGGTAGCTTTTACATCGATATTTTAACTTGCGTGAAAGAAGTTAACCCGCAATGATAATAAGATGAAAAAAATTGTTTTCTTTCTAGCCCTTTTATGTTTGACTAGCTGTGGACAGCCTGAGAAAAAGACAAGTCCTTCTGTTCTTGTGACTTTACCTCCTTATGCTTACTTTGTAAAAAAAATTGCTAAAGAGGCCGTTCATGTCGAAATCTTAGTGCCACCGGGATCCAATCCTCACATCTACGAACCTAACCCTAAACAGGTTAATGATATTTTAGACACCTCCGTTTGGTTTCGAATAGGAGATCCTATTGAAAATAAGGTTCTACGCGTTCTTAAAGAACACAACCCTAAGATATTAGATGTTGACCTCTCAGAAGGGCTTCTCCTTATAGAGGAGCACTCTCACGGGCACTCCCATACTACAGACGAAGGGAAAGATCGTCATTTTTGGTTAAGCCCTAAAATTGCTCAAATTCAAGCCAAAAAAATTGGCAACACTTTGATCGAGATGTTTCCTGAACATCAAAAGCAATTTACAGAAAAGTTGGGTGACCTGATCTCTGAACTTGAAACATTAGATAGAGAGATAGCACAAAAATTAGACGCTCATCAAGGGCAAGCCATTTTAGTTTCCCATCCTGCCTTTGGCTATTTTTGTCAGGAGTTTCACCTAAGGCAGCTTTCCATTGAATGTGAGGGAAAAGATCCCTTGCCTAAAGATATTGAACAGATCTTAAAAGCTTCAAAAGAACTAGGCATTAAAGAGGTATTAACCCAAATCCAATATAATAACAAAGCAGCGATCCTTATTGGAGAGCAACTTCAAGTTCCTATCTATGAAGTCGATCCTTATGCAGTGGATTATGTCTCTAATTTGCTTCATATTACTGAAATAATTGCCCATGAAAAAGACTGAAGTTATTACTCTAAAGAATGTCGATTTTGCCTATGATGATCTCTTAATCTTAGACAATGTAAATCTCTCTATTTATCAGGGAGAATTCATTGGGATTTTTGGACCTAATGGTGGAGGAAAAACCACATTTTTAAAGCTTCTCATGGGCTTTTTGAAACCCTCATCGGGCTCTATTCACGTTCTTGGAAGCTCTCCTAAAAATGCTCGCAAGCAGCTAGGGTATGTGCCTCAAAGTACGAGGGTCGATAAGCAGTTTCCGATCTCTGTGTTAGAAGTTGTTCTAGGAGGAGCTCTCTCTCTTCTATCCCCTTTGGGATTTTATCCCAAAAAAGTGAAAAAAAGAGCCGAAGAAGCTCTTGTCAAAGTAGGACTTATCGACTACAGAGATAGACCTTTCGGCACACTCTCTGGTGGACAAGCACAAAGGGTTTTAATTGCTAGATCAATTATTTCAGAGCCGCAGATTCTTCTACTAGATGAACCGACAGCTAGCGTCGATCCAGAAGCTGAGCAAGAGATCTATAATCTCATTTTAGAGCTCAAACAATCAATGACCATTCTCATGGTCACTCACGACCTTCAAACGGTTATCAAAAATGTTGAGCGTCTTTTCTGTATTCAAAGAGAAGTTACATCTGTCTCTCCTCAAGAAATCTGTGGACATTTTGCCATGGGACTTTATCATCCTCCTCTTACCAGGAAGTTTTAACATGCTCTCTTCTTTTTTCAATCACCCTTTTCTCGTACTTGCCTTGCTCACCGGATGTGCAGCCTCTATAACTTCAGGGATTATTGGATCTTATGTCGTTGTCAAAAGAATCGTATTCATTAGCGGAAGCATTGCTCACTCGGTTTTAGGAGGAATGGGACTTGCAATTTGGCTTAAGAGAACATATGACATCACCTGGCTCTCTCCCTTGGGAGGCGCTCTTTGTGCAGCCTTGATATCTGCTTTTTTAATCGGATGGATCCATCTAAAATATAGACAAAGAGAAGACACTGTCATTGCAGCTATTTGGTCAACGGGTATGGCAATTGGCGTCATTTTTACAGCTCTCACACCTGGTTACAGCGTTGAGCTCATGAATTTTTTATTTGGTAATATCTTATGGATTACGTCTTCTGATCTCACCATACTCCTCTATTTAGATGGGATTGTGCTGATTACCACCCTCTTTTTTCATCAGAAGTTTTTGGCAATTTGTTTTGACGAAGAGCAAGCCTCTCTTCAAGGCATCTCGGTGCCTACTTATTATCTTTTACTCTTAAGTTTGGTTGCGCTTTCTGTGGTGATTTTGATTCAGCTTGTAGGAGCTGTTTTAGTGATCACGATGCTCACAATTCCCTCTGCTATCGGAGGGAGATTCACTCATCTTTTAGGAAGGATGATGTTGATTGCGATCTTCCTTGGATGCTTGTTCACATTTATTGGACTTTTAGCGTCTTATCAGCTCAATTGGCCCCCTGGAGCTACAATTGCTCTTATTTCGGCTCTCTTTTATCTCTTAAGCCTTATCATCCCTCGAAAATTTACAAGACCTCTTACGTCCCGTCAAAAGGCACATAAGAGTGTCTAAAAAAAATTAATGATGATTATAGAGCGCAATAGCGGTCTATAAAGGCTCTCCAGCTTCCCCATTTTTTAGAAAAAGGCTTCTCTTGCTTCATAGCAATTTTTTTATTTTTTAAATTAGTCTGTTTCTGGTTTTTTTTCATAAATTTCTCCTCTCAATCATTTATGTTATTTTCTAGCTTGAACTCCAAGTTTTTTTGTGCTTTAAGCGATAATTTATGCTTCTTATGCGTCTTTAAAGTAATTTTTGAAGCTTTCCGCTTGCTAGCACGTTTCATAATAAGCCCTCTTGCTTAGGTTTCACCCCTGAGACCTTATTTCATAATGGGTCCTTAAACTATATGTTAAAACATTTTTTTATTTTTTGCAATTGAATAGAATAAGCTATTTGTTTATGATGCTTTTTTAATTATTATGAGATGGGGTTACAATGTACGCAATTATTGAAAACGGTCAAAAACAGTACCGCGTTGAAAAAGATGATGTGATTGATGTTGAGCTTATTGAAGCCAAAGATGAAGGACAGGTCGAATTCACAAACGTCCTCTTCATTGGCGATGGATCTCAAGCAAAAGTAGGAACTCCCTACCTTAAAAAATCGCTAGTTAAGGGAGAACTTCTAGGGATAGCCAAAGGACCTAAAGTCATCGCTTTCAAGTACAAAAGAAGAAAAGGTACCACTCGCAAAAAAGTTGGGCACCGCCAAAAATACTCACGCGTTAAAATCACTGAAATTATAGGATAATTTGTATGGCACATAAGAAAGGTCAGGGTTCTACACGTAACGGTAGAGATTCTCATTCACAACGCCTAGGTATTAAAGCGACGGGTGGACAATTTGTTTCAACAGGAAGCATCATCGTCCGTCAAAGAGGCACCAAATGGCATCCAGCAAAAAATGTCGGCATTGGAAAAGACGACACTTTGTATGCTGAGATTGATGGCATTGTCACATTCCGCAAAGGAACAAAAACATTCGTTTCTGTTCTTCCTGCGCCTTAAAGCGTCCCTCTTATTATGTTTGTTGACAAAGTGGTATTGACTCTAAGGGCTGGTTCGGGAGGCGATGGAGTTGTAGCATGGCGTCGAGAAAAATTCATTCCAAAAGGTGGCCCTGCAGGTGGAGATGGTGGTCAAGGCGGCTCAATCACACTGCAAGCAGATACTCAAGCTGTCTCTCTAGAAGATTTTCGTAATAGACGTATCATTGCAGCCAAAAACGGCATGCCTGGTAGCTCGAGTACTAAGAAAGGGAAAAACGGAGACGATCTTCTTCTAAAAGTCCCCTGCGGCACTCTTGTTAAAGATGCGACTACAGGAGAGATCCTCTTTGATCTGACAACTCCTGACTCACACATTCGCATCTGCCAAGGAGGCAAAGGTGGAAGAGGTAATTTCAGATTTAGATCACCCACTCACCAAGCTCCTAATATCTGTGAAGAAGGCACTTCTGGTGAATCTAAAGAAATCGAATTAGAACTCAAACTCATTGCCGACGTTGGTCTTATCGGTATTCCAAATGCCGGTAAATCATCTCTCATGTCTAAGATCACTCCTCTTGAAGTTAAAATTGGAGCCTACCCATTCACAACTCTCTTTCCGAATTTAAGTTATATCCAATTTGAAGATCAGTCAAGAATCCTAATTGCAGACATTCCTGGTATTATTGAAGGTGCCCACCAAAACCGAGGTCTAGGCCTTGAGTTTTTGCGCCATATTGAGCGAACAAAGGTTTTACTTTTTGTAGTGGATATTTCTGGATGGGAAGGAAGATCTCCAATTGGAGACTTTACAGTCTTGCAAGAAGAGCTTCGTAACTACGATCCAAGTCTTTTAAAGCGACCCTTTTTGATAGTTATAAATAAAATAGACTTAGAAGGTGCAAACGTGCACGATGAAGAGTTTATACAGGCTTTTTCTAAACATAAAGACCGCATTTTTACCATATCCGCTGAAAACGGTGTGGGAATTGAGGAGCTTAAAATGGCAATACAAGCAGCCTGCCCTAAGCCAGAAAGTTTAGAAGCATAAAAAGCTTAAAATTCTAAAAACCTTTAAAAGCCCCAAACTTAAATTAAGCATTTTTTGTTTTCTTTGCGCCTTCGCGCCTTTCGTGTTATTCTACACATAGATTTAGAGTTACATAGAAAACCTCTTTTATTGACAATAAATTTCCCGATTTTTTTATCGTTCTTATCGTTCTATCGTTTTTATCGTTAGACAGCTGAGGATAAGCTTGAGGCAAACCAAAACGAT
>CAYUZN010000052.1:0-13696 GCA_964449295.1 uncultured bacterium
CTTTTTTCACATTTTCCACCTGATTGGGAAAAATCAACAGACAGTAAAATCCAATATCTTGTGCAAATCCCATTTTGGGCAGAAGAAAAGATTTCATTAAAAAATCTTGTTTTAAGAATTCAAGAAGAGGCTTTCTATCCTAATTCTGACAAGCATTATCATAAAATTACTGTTATTGTTGGGATTAACGGTGAAGCTCAATTGGGAGATCTTGGGTTACATGAGAAAGTAAATGAGAAAATACAGGAGTTGCAGGAAGCTAAAGCTTGTTTGAAAATTGCAACAATGGTTTTATCTTTTTCTTGGATAAATCCTGTTGGTACTTCTGATACTCCAAGATGTGATTATCATAATTTTTTAAATGGCAATGATGAAACAAAGAAAATAATTGCAAAATTAAAAGAACGTAATCCTTCAAGTGAAATTTATTTAGTCAAATTAGATGCTGATACTATAAGTTTAAAACCAAATTGTGGGAGTGGAATCCTTTCAAATTATGATGAATTTATCATAGGGCGGAGAGAACAAGGCAAACCTTTTCCTTGGCTAATAACAGGCGGTTACATTACATCAGATACAGCTTTAGAAGATCAAGAAGTCAGAAAGGATTTAGACATTGGAGTGTATCTTGATTATCGATTTAGATTTGCATTAGGTCGTTACTTCCCAAGCGTTCCTTATTATACAGAAGCAAATAGTCTAATCCTTTATTCTGCTATTGAAGGAATTTCAGATGACAAATTGTTTAGTTCAGAGTCTCCTGAGAAAGGTAAGAATAATGAGATGGAAAATAGTAAAAATAAATTGCTAAAACAAGCAAGAGAAAAAGATTGGTATAACTTTTCCGCGCTAAGAGATTATTTTATTTTTCTTGGTAATCCGATTCAAACAAAATATAATATTAAAAGCTTGGAAAAAGCCAAAGCTTTTAGAGGGTTTGAACAGGCAGGGCAATTATATGCCTATACTCCTGAAGAATTATACAAACTCAAAGAAGTGTGGCAAACACACTATAATCTTTATAATTCTATACACAAGCTTGGTAGCTTTATTTGTCAAGAACTAGAAATTAAGTATAAGAAATCTTATCATTTTTATTTTCAGGAAATATTCAAAGCTTATGATCCTTTAGAATTATTGAATTCAAAAGCTTCCTCTTTTTCCACTCCAAGGCTTCTAGATTTATTATTCAGTGAAATTCGATCTCGTATTAGACTACCAAGCAACAGGAAAAATGCTGAAAAAAGTTTAGACGATCTTAAAATACAGTTACTCAAAGCAGTGAATAAACATCGTTTTAATTTTCGAGAAAAAGTCATTGTCTATAAGAGATCTGATGGTTTGAACACAGAAGATCCGCTTAAAGCTTACGATTTTGTATTTAATGAGATGTCCTATGGTTCAGCAAATAATAATGTACCATATGGTGAACAAAAAGATGTGAGTTTTGATGAATTACAGGATGCGAGTTTTGACAAGCTACATTCTATTTTTGACAAACAGGCAGTCTCTTCAGGAAAAAAGATTGAACTAGACAAGTACATTGAAAAAATTAACGGTTTAACAAATCTGGTCGAGCGTGCAGCAAACCTTACAAGCTATTTTATTCTAGATGTATTAAGAGAAGAATTAAACATGGAAGGGTATCATTACGTTTCTCGCTCGATTGAAAAATGGGCAGAAAGAAAAAAAATGTACGATCAAAGCAAAAAAGTTGAATTAGATGATTCTTTATTTATAGATCATTCTAAAAGGCCTAATGATTGGATAAGTGAAAAATGGGCTTATGATCTAACAATTATTCATATACATACCTTTTGCATATCTCATGAACCACTTCAAGAATTACTCACTAATTTTTCATTTCAAAATGAGACTCAAAAGAAAATGTTATTAGAACAAAACGCGCAAGATAAATCTACGGCTCTTCAAATTGCTTTTGATCTCTGCCATTTTCGTCATTTAACAATTCTAATTGAACATGGTGCTGATATTGCCAACTTGATCAAACGTAAATTTGATCAAAAAATAAACTATACTTCATTGTTGCATTTAGTCGCTCTATACGGTAGTTTTAAATCTGTTCAAACTGTGTATGAAAAATTACCAAATTATTTATGCTCCCAGGAGGGGATAGATTCTCCTATTCATCTTGCAATAAGTAATCCAGAATGTTCTGTTGAAACAATTCAGCTTCTTGCAACAAAAGAAAATGTAAATTTAAAAGGTGCACTAGGATTTATTCCCTTAGATTTATTCTTAATGAATTTTGCAAATCCACTGGCCTTAGAGAAATTTAGATCTTATGAGAATTGGATTTCGTTTGTCGAGGAAGGAATGGGGATTTTATTGGAAAAAGGGTCTAATTACGAATATAGCATGAGTGCAACCTACGATAGTGTTTTAGAAATTGTTTCAGAAAAAAGTGATAAAGATCCTATCTGGCATCATGTTGTTCAAGCGTACAGCCATAAGATTTATTTTTGATAAAGCAAGAGGTTGAATATTTGACCTCATAATTTCCTCTTAACCCAAAGCATGTAAAAATCGCTCTGAGGATAAAAAACTATTAATTTCTGCACATAATGCAGAAAACATGTGTTTTGTGCAAAATTTGCTGTTGCTAAAATTCTGCACAAAAGTTACTATTTCTATATATTGTGCAGAGTGCTTATATGGGAAAAGATGTGTTTGTCGGAAGAAAAGAGGAGCTAGACCGCTTGGCTTCTTTGATTAAAAAAAAGACTGCTAGTTTGATTGTGATCAAAGGTCGGCGTAGGGTGGGGAAAAGCAGGCTTGTTGAGGAGTTTTCTAAGGGAAAGATTTTTTTTTCTTTTATAGGTATTCCTCCAACACCAGCTATCAATGCTCAGTTCCAAAGAGATGTATTTGCTGGTCAATTAGCTAAACAGATAGGCCTTGCAGAGGTTGCTTCTCAAGATTGGTCTACCCTTTTTTCCTTGCTAGCAAAGCAGACAAATCGTGGGCGAGTCATTATTTTATTTGATGAAATTTCTTGGATGGGGTCAAAAGATCCTTCGTTTTTAGGGAAGCTCAAAAATGCCTGGGATCTTGAATTTAAAAAAAATTCGGAGCTTATTTTAGTTCTTTGCGGGTCTGTGTCTACTTGGATTGAAGAGAATATTATTAGCCATACAGGGTTTTTCGGGAGAATTTCTCTCTTATTGCAGTTAGAAGAGCTACCTTTAGAGAGTTGCTATGAATTGCTTAAAATTATGGGATTTCGGGGGTCTGCTTATGAAATATTTAAGATTTTAGGGGTTACAGGTGGTATTCCTTGGTATTTAGAGCATATTCAAGCTGATCTTAATGCGGATAATAATATTCGGGATCTTTGTTTCCGTAAAGATGGCGTTCTTTTCAATGAATTCGACAGGATTTTTCATGATCTTTTTGAAAAAAGAAGTCCTATGTACCGTTCCATTGTAGAGGCTCTTGCAAATCGTCCGATGGAATTTAGTGGTGTATGTCAAGTGCTTAAATTCCCAAAAAGTGGCACTCTTAGCGAATATCTGAATGATTTGATTGCGGCTGGATTTGTAACTCGTGATTACACATGGTCTGTCAAATCGGGTAAGCCTTCTAAGCGTAGTGTTTATCGATTAAGTGATAATTATCTGCGATTTTATCTTAAAAACATCTATCCCTATCAAGATCGTATTATGCGAGGTGGCTTTGAAAATTACACAATTTCTTCATTGCCGGGATGGAATAGTATTATGGGTTTACAGTTTGAAAATTTAGTTTTAAAAAATAGAAAAAAGATCTGGTCATCTTTGAATATTCAACCAAGAGATATTATAGCAGACAATCCTTACTTTCAAAAAAAAACATCTACGCATAAAGGATGTCAAATTGATTATTTAATTCAAACGCGATTTAATACTCTTTTTGCATGTGAAATTAAATTTTCTGTTAACCCTCTTTCTTCAGACATTCTCAGAGAGAGTAAGAATAAACTAGCTTGCCTAAATCTTCCAAAAAGATATTCGTGTTGGCCTGTTCTTATCCATGTGAATGGTATTTCTGATAGCATACAAGATAGTGGTTATTTCTCTGAAATTATCGATTTTAGTCAGTGGCTTAGCTAAGCTTTTTGAATATAAGATCGATGATTTCCCCTTCACTGACAAAGAGAGGAAATGTGAGAGCTTCGTGAGGCGTGAGCCATTTGTATTCAGTGTGTTCGTGGTTGAGCTGAATATTATTAGGAGGGATGTCAAATTTTAAGTGAAATAGGTGAAATAGATAGAGAGTGGGCCCATCTTTAACAAAGGACTTTTTGAAAAACTCTAATTGATGATCTACTGCTTCTATGCCTGTCTCTTCAAAAAGTTCTCGAATGGCGGCTTGCAGAGCCGATTCTCCAGGCTCTAATTTCCCTGCAGGCAGTCCCCATTTACCGCCTCCTTTTTTTTCAGGAGCGCGTTTGAGTAGGAGAATTTTGTTTTGATGCTCAATGAAAGATCCAGCAGCTTCGATATCGGGTTTTGTATCAGGAGGCGCATTGTCATAAATAAACATCTTAACTCCAATTTTATACCCTTATCGTATTTTTCTTTTAATTTTCAAATAAAATTGTTATTTTTGATAAATGGAGATTTTTTCTTTTAAATTAGAGTTCTATTCCTTCTTCCCCAGACAGAATCTCTTTCAGATCATCTAATAAGTGACGATAGTTATAAAAATACGTAAGCTTTAAACTATTAATTACCATTTGAGCAAACTGAGACTTGGGTTCTGTTGGAAATTTAGCCTTTAGTTTTTCCTGAAATTTATCAAAAGCCTCTTTTGCAAGGGCACTAGCTACTTCTTCTATTTTTTCTTGAGCGATTTTGTTAATAAGATCTCTTGCTTTTTCTTTGGCTTCATTGGAAACGCCTTCTTTTGTTGGTATTAGATAGTCTTCAAATACTAAGAATTCGTCATTTAATGAAATTGTTATGATTTTTCTCCTATAATCGGTACCCTATGATATTACTTTAGTCGGAAGTTCCATAGTATAATTTATCACCAAGTTCTGTGAAATAGGGTACGTCCCCAGCTATTATATCAGACAATACTCTTTGTTGTAATTTTAATAGAAAGAAATGGACACAATCTAATCAACGACTTCTTGGCCATTAAGAATTTTTTGTATTTTTCCTAAGAAATGGAGATTGTTATAAAAGTACGTTTGTTTTAGGGAGGAGATTCTCATCTGAGCAAATCGACTCCAAGGTTCTTCTGGAAATTTTTCCTGTAGTTGTCTTCGAAACTCGCTAAAACAAGTGTCTGCGAATTCTAATGCAGTTTGCTCAAGTTGCTCTTGACACACTTTGTTAGCTAGATTTCTTGCTTTTTGATTCTGTGTCTCTACAATAGCGTCTTTTATTTCATTTATCTGTTGATTAAAGTCAGGAAATGTTTCAAATAGTGGGGCTGTCATTGTTTTTATCCTATAGACGGTAACCTATAACATTATCTTTATCGACAAATCCATAATACAATTTGTCTCCTAATTCTGTGAAATAAGGAACATTCCCTGATACAATATCAGATAATACCTTTCTTTGTAACTTCGACATATCTGAATCGATGAATGTAAATTTATTTATATCTATTTCATCTTTTATAGTTTCTATTAGACTATTAGCATTTTCATGTGTCGTTATAAATCCGGCTAATTGTCTAGTCCCTATGAGAAGATGTCGAAAAGGAATAGTTGCAATTTGATTGTTAAAATTTCTTATAACTTCCTTTTCTTCAGATGTTAATTCAATTTTTTCATTGTTCTCCCATCTTACACCAAGTTGAGTTTTGACACCTTCTTGAGTTTGTCTGTTTTCACAGTCAACAGGGACGACTTGTGGATTGTCTGTATTTTCTCCTTTTATAATGACATTTTCATAATGTAAGTCACTGATATACATAGCTTGTAATATAACATCCATACGCTTCAATTTTTGAACTAAAATTTCTTTTGCAGGACATTTCTTATAGCTTAAGTCTTTGATATAGTTTGCTACAGTTCCTTTTTTTGCCTGTGATCCTTCGATGAATTCCCAAACACTCATTTGTTTTTCTGGAAAGCTAAGAATTTTATAAGTGGGAAGATTGTATTGATGTTCTGTTTCTTTTGGTCCTGCTGAAATACTTTTTTGTTTGGAAGAAAGAGCATTGATAGTTCTAAATACATTTATGACTTCTCGATCGATAAGGGCATCTCTTGGCTTAAGCATAAGTTTGCCAACAGTGCTATCTTTTTCATCTTGCAATTCAACACATATTGGGAATTGTCCTCCATTATGTGTTTCTGGTTGTAGATCTATTGATGGCCAAACGGGATAAAATTTGATAGTATGTGTATCTTTGTAATTTGGATAAAACTCATTTAAAATCTGTGCTCTATTTTCGTTTAAAAAATTCGCAACTCTTTCCTTATATAGGATTGTATTTACAAATCTATTGATAGTGTTTTCTTTATTAAATATAAATTCTGCGTCAGACAATCTATCAATAGTAGAATTGACAAAAAGCAAATCTACACCGTCTTTTTCGAATGGTTTTAAGGTATCGATGACTTGAGCTTGGATCTGATCTTTTATTGAACTGCGTTGTTTTTGAGTTGTGGCAGCTTTAAAATGTACGAATAATGCTTCCCATCTATCCAATATTTTTTCAACTTGGAGAGATTTTTCTTTGTTTTCTGGAGAAAGTTTCTCCATTTTACTTTCTCTTATAACTGATTCGTGTTCATCGCAGTATTGTAAAAATATAAGATCATTTGGACTTAAAGAAGAGGAGTAGGCTGTAGAGCCGGCGGCAGGAGGTGGTGTTGGGAGATCTTTTTTTTCTATAGGATCCATATAAAAGCTCTTGCGGTTGAAAATGTGTCCGCTATTTCTGACACATAATAAGAGCATTTATTTATGTAAACAAAAAGTTTTAACAAGTGTTGACTTTAGAAAAAAACCAACTTTTTTCTGGAATTTTGAAGAGAGATCAGTGTACACTGATTCCTCCACATTCAAAGGCAGGTTATGCATTCGGTTGTCCATGAGCAAAAAAAAATAGAACTCGATGCTACACGTATCCCTCATCATATAGCCATTATTATGGATGGGAATAGACGGTGGGCAAAAAAGCAAGGTCTATCTCCTATGGTGGGGCATTGGAAAGGAGCTGAGGTTTTGTGTTCAATTGTGGAAGCAGCTGCCAATTTAGGTGTTAAGGTTTTAACGGTCTATGCTTTTTCAACGGAGAATTGGAATAGAGACTCTGAAGAAGTGGAAGATTTGATGAAGCTTTTTCAGATGTATTTGTGCTCTCAAAAAAAGCATATGGTAGAATCGGGTGTGAGATTGGATGCTATTGGAGATATTGAGAAGCTTCCTTCATTTGTTAGAGAGACTCTGCAGGAAGTTAAAGATGCAACCGCCTCCTGCAGCAGGATCGAACTTGTACTAGCTCTTAACTATGGAGCAAGAGATGATATTAAAAGAGCTGTTGTTGCCATCATAGAGGACATTGAAAGAGGTGTTTTAACAGGAGACGATGTGTCAGAGAAAATCATTGCCAGCTATCTTGATACAGCAAGCTGGAGTGATCCTGATTTACTCATTCGTACGAGTGGAGAAAGGCGTCTTAGTAATTTTTTACTTTGGCAAATTTCCTATGCCGAGGTACATTACACAGATATATTATGGCCTGAATTTGATGAAAACGCGCTCATTGATGCCATATTAGAGTTTCAAAAAAGAGATAGGCGTATTGGAGGATAGAGATGAGTGACAAAAAAATGATCGATCTAAATCAAAGGCTTTTCGTATCTAGTTTAGCCATTTTAATTGTAGCTTTTCTCATTTTCTTTTCTCATAACTGGTTTGTCAACTGGCTTTTGGTGCTTACAATTGGAGCTTTAGCCGGTGTGGGCGTTTGGGAATATGCACAACTTGCCAAAGCCAAAGGGCTTGAGCCAGCCTCTAAGCTCATGATTGTAGTGGCGGTGTGTGAGGTGCTTGCTTTTTATATTTCTCTTGCTTATCCCTCGTTATCAAAATTGTCTCTCTTAACGATAGTTTTAGGATTTATTGCGTTTTTTGTAGCTCATTTTCGTCATATAGAGAACTCTCTTTTGGATGTGGCTGTCGAGCTATTTGGCGTTTGTTATTTGGCAATTCCCTTAAGTTTCATGTTAGCTGTTTTATACCCTTTTTATCATGACTGTCAGGTGCAAGATGGGAGATGGTGGCTTGTTTATTTGGTTGCTGTGACAAAAATTACCGATGTCGGTGGGTATTTTATTGGGAAGCTATTCGGGAAGCATCCTTTAGCACCTCAGTTGAGTCCAAAAAAAACAATAGAAGGAGCCATAGGGGGTTTTCTCTTTGCTGTAGGGCTTAGTGTTTGCATAGCTTTTCTTGCTAAAGCTTTTGCTGTCACATCTTTTCATTTGACGCTGTCTCATGCGATCTGGATGGGTATGGTCATTGGGATTCTGGCACAGATAGGAGATCTTGCTGAGTCTCTTCTTAAGCGAGATGCTTTTGTCAAAGATAGTAATAGACTCCCAGGTCTTGGAGGAGTTTTAGATATGTTAGACTCTCTACTTTTTACATCTCCCGTTGTTTACTTTTTTATAAGATCAT
Organism: uncultured bacterium; assembly: GCA_964449295.1. Lineage (GTDB taxonomy): Bacteria > Chlamydiota > Chlamydiia > Chlamydiales > Rhabdochlamydiaceae > CANJJB01. The sequence continues at coordinate 8,652 of CAYUZN010000052.1, forward strand.
GATTATTACAATTGATGGACCAGCAGGCACAGGGAAGTCAACGGTTGCAAGGAATGTTGCTGGCAGATTAGGGCTGCCCTATTTTGATACAGGCGCCATGTACAGAGCTGTTGCGTATCTTATTTTACAAAAGAAAATCACTTTATCTGAGAAAGAAAAAATTGCTGAACTCCTTAAAACTTTTCGGTTTGAAATTCGTATGCAAGGAGATCAAAAGAAATATTTTGCAAATGGGCAAGATGTTACACAAGACATCAGATCACAAGCAGTCAATCGTATTGTATCTCCTGTAGCAGCGCTTCCTGTTGTGAGAGACGCCTTAGGGAAAATCACTCTCAATTTTTCCAAGAAAAAGGGAGGCGTTTTTGAAGGAAGAGATATGGGATCGGTGATGTTTCCTAAAGCAAAGATAAAGATTTTTCTCAAAGCGCGTAGGGAAGTTTGTGCACAGAGAAGACTAGAAGAAATTGCACGTAAAAGACCAGAAGATGCTCAAGATCTTGATCAAGAAAAAATGCTCGAAGAACTCAAAAGACGAGATTCAATTGATTCGTCAAGATCAGTAGCTCCTCTTAAATGCCCAGAAGATGCTTATGTTATAGACACCTCTGATATTCCCATAGATGAGGTTGTAGATCGTGTCTTGGAATATCTGAAAGAGAAAACACGCCTGCCAGTTTGGCTGCAGTGGAAGCCTTTGAGTTTCATGTATAGACTTGTTCTCTTTCTGACGTGGCTTATAGCTAAGATGTTTTTTCGTTTAAAAATTTATGGGTTAGAACATTTTTATCCAAGAGGTGCCATCATTGCTGCTAACCACACATCGTTTTTAGATCCTCCTTTACTCGCTGTTTCTTGGCCAGGGGAAGTGCATTTTCTTGCACGAGAAACTTTGTTTAAGAATCGTCTTTTTGGTGGTTTTATTAGATTACTAAATACCCATCCCGTGAGTGGAGATACAGGAGATGTCAAAGTGTTCAAAACAATTTGTGCTCTCCTTAATCAAGGAAAAAAAATTATTCTTTTCCCCGAAGGGAGCAGATCGATAGATGGACAACTAACGGAAATTAAGCCAGGCATGATGTTGCTTGTTGCCAAAACAGGAACGGCTATTATTCCTGCTTATTTAGATGGAGTCTTTGAAATTTGGAATAGAAATCAGAGATTTCCAAAACTATTTAAAAAAACAGCGTGCGTCTTTGGCTCTCCTATATGTTGGGATGATTTCAAACACTTGCCACCAAGAGAGGCAAGAGAGGCGATGTCTCAAAAACTATCTGATACCATTTTGAACTTAAAACAGTGGTTCCAAAATGGCGCTCAGGGAACTCCTCCTTAAGTAATTTCATCTTAAAAATAAATCTCTTATCCAACCTGAGACGTATCAGATTTTTTATTAATATAATTTTCTTGGTAAGATTTGATATCATTTTCATGAATAACCCAGGCAGCCCTTTTCTGTATTGCCTGTATAAGTCCTGTTCGAATTGAGTAGTAAATCTTCTGGGTAGGAACGTTTAATTTTTTTGCAACCTCTCTAACAGAATTAAGGCCTTTATTTTTATCAAAAATAAGTTCTCCTTCGAATACAGAATGGTTTCTTGAGTATTTCTCTTTCCGATATTTTTCTAAATCTTTCAGATTAATTTCCCAATGAGATTTATCTTTATGAGCTTTGAGTTTGCGTTTCTTAATCGCAATATAAATCGCTTGCCGAGAGACACCATTGATCTTGGCAGCTTCTGTGATAAATACAGTCTTATCGTTGTTCATTTTTTTCTCCTTTTTTAGCGAAAATGAATACAAATGGCTAGTTTTGTCTATAAAAGACAAGAATTGGCCTATTTTGAGCAGGATAGTCGCATAAAAAAAGATTGAGGGCAATTATTTTTTTTTATTATTTCTCAAAAATTCTTTGGTTTCTCATAGTGTTCGATAAAAAAGACACACACATCCTAAAAACATTTCAAAACATTTTACTTGCTTAAAATCTTTTTGAAGAACAAATTATTTCTTAAAATTAAATGGAGACGTTTATGAGTTTAGACCCTATTCCTTCAAGCTTAAAGAGCTGTTTACCCTACCCAGAGACCCCTTGGAGAGTCAGCCCTGACCTCTATGCCAAAGTTCAATCAACCAATACATCCACTGCCTATCAAAAATGTGAAGTCCTTCCTTCCGATCCCGAACACCAGTTCATTATGAACTACTTCCAGGCTTCTCCACCTTCCAATAGACACATCAAAGCCGCCTACGTCATCCACAACCTTCCCGCTACAGGACAATTTGAGATGCTTATCCCCAGCTTAGAGCAAGAAGCCCGGAGTGAAACCTTTGCTCCCAGATGGCACCAAGAAGACAACGTCCCTTTAAGACAAGCCACACTCGAAAGATGGCAACAAGCAGCCGGACACTTCTCTCCCATCAGCATCCCCACCAGGGATGGTAAAAAAGAGACTTTTCCCCTCACCAAAGTCCTCCCTCTCTGGCATGGCAGCAAACAAGACATTTGCCATTCCATCTGCAAAGCAGGCTTTACCTTCTTTGGTAAACATCACTACCTCAAAGATGAAGCCCAAGGAGCCTCAGCTGCCAAAAGCACTGACCTCGGATTCTTTGGAAGTGGCATCTATTTTACCAATAGCGCCCGGTATGCAGCCGACATCTACAGCGATGGCAACCTCCTCCTCACATGGGTCAGCATGCGCTCTCCCTATCCCGTCATCGGTGACAAACCCATCCCTGAAAAACCCACCGATATGGGCAAATTAGAAGGCCTTCACGCTTATCAAAACTACAACGCTCACTACATCCCCGTTGTCCCACTAAATCCTCACGACCCTCACTGTGCCGCCTACTACCCCTGCCCTCAAGGAGTCAAACCCCTCGTAGATGAGTATGTCATTTTTCAAAAATCTCAAACCCTGCCCAGATTTTGGATAGAGCTTGGCATAGATCTCCCCATGAGCCCCTCAACACCTCAGCCGCCTCTCATTATCGAACAGATGCTTGATGACATCCTCAAACTCTTAGATAACTCTTCTGTCAAACAAGATCAAAAACTCCACGACATTCTCGAGAAAAAGACAGAAACCTTAGTTGACTTAGATATATCAAAGCCCCTGTCACCCGAAGATCTTAAATTTTACACATGGACGAAAAAACTCTTGGATGAAGCAGGCAAAGTTAGAGATGTTGTTGGTAAACAACTCTTTAAATTGGCAGGAGAACCTCCCTTGCCATTGCCTGCCTCTCCAGACACAGCAGCCCTTCCATCTCCACCTAGAGTCCCAGCCTCTCTACTTCCTCCTATGGCATTCGGAGCTCTCAAATGGGAGCAGTACTTTGGTCTCCAAGTTGCAGAACCTCCACTTCCTGCCGACATCACTGACATCTTAGCAGGCCCCTGTCCTATTTTCCCTGGCAAGACTGTTGCAGAAACTCATCTCTTAACCCTCATTCCTGAGGGGATAACTCTCGAAAGGCTAGAGACTCTTGCTCAAAATCCTAAGCAAGGTAATAAAATAAGATTTAGTTTTAAAGGGAAGACTTTCTGGGATCAATATGGCAAAGTGCCTTTAGGAAAAACCCACTGGGCTCTTATGACAAATGACATTATTCCAGATAGTCGCAGCAAGAGATGGCAAGCTCAGAAAAAATTAGCTGCCAAATACAAGATCCAAGGATATGAGCTTCCATCAGTAATAGATGTAGCAGCCTCTCTTTTGTTTGAGTATATTCAAACAGGCAGAAGATTTTACAAAGATGATCCGTATACACTGACTCGATGTGAGGAACAAGTTAAAGAATCTTCTCAATGGCCAACGACCATTGGGGCCTTCTCTCCGGCGAGTCTCGAGATCGGCCGCAACTACGTCGACGTCTGCGCTAACGTTGGAATCGGAGTTGTGCGGAAGTTTGACTAGGTACTTGAGCCTTGGCACTGTGCGGATTTTTTTGCATGTCTGGATGTCTGCTATTTTTGGTCTTGCCGGCGCAGCCGGAAAAAATAAAAATATCACTTCTCATCTAGAGCGACATTGAGAAGCAGTACATTCACCCTGTGTTCACCTATAAAGCCAAACGTTGGCTTTTCTGTATGTTTTTTCACAAGATTTTTAAGAGAGGCTTCAGAGATGTTTCTTGCTTTAGCAATCCGAGGGATTTGCAGAAGAGCATTTTCAACACTAATGTGAGGATCAAGGCCACTTCCAGACGATGTGGCAGCATCAACGGGAATGGGAGTTTCTGAGGGGACGTTATTGATTTTCCGATAGGTGGTTGCCGCAGTTTCTAGAGCCGTTATAAGTTTTTCTGATGTGGGTCCTAAATTAGAGGGGGATGAATTTGAAGCATCGTAGCCACTTTTACCAGCAGATGAAGGGCGTGGATGAAAGTAGTTTAATCCTTGGAATTTTTGTGCAATTAAAGTAGAGCCAAAGATGGTGCCATCTGTTTTAGAGATGGCTAAACTCCCCTGAGCTTTATGAGGGAAGAAAATGTGTCCAACAGTAAAGACACACAAAGGATAAACAACGCATAAGATCACAGCAAATGAAAGGGTTGTGAGCGCTGAGGTTTTAAGCAGATCGAGTATTTTTTGCATAATTAACTCAAGTGTAGGATAACTAAAAGCATATCGATTAATTTGATGGCGACAAAAGGAAAGATCACGCCTCCTAAGCCATATATAGCGAGGTTTTTATTTAAAATATAGGTCGCACTTCTAGAGAGCAGTTTAACGCCTTTAAATGCCAGAGGAAGAAGGCATATAATAATAACAGCATTGAAAATCACAGCGCTTAAGACAGCACTCTGGGGTGTTGCAAGATGCATAATATTGAGGTTTTGGAAGAAAGGGAAATAAGGGATAAGCATGGCAGGAATGATGGCAAAATATTTAGCCAGATCATTAAGAACGCTAAAGGTTGTTAAAGCTCCTCTTGTCATAAGCATTTGTTTCCCAATTTCAATGATTTCAAACAATTTTGTGGGGTTTGAGTCGAGATCGACCATGTTAGCTGCCTCTTTAGCAGCTTGCGTGC
>CAYUZN010000053.1:0-13671 GCA_964449295.1 uncultured bacterium
TCTTTAGCTAACCGCAGTAGGAATCCTCTCCCTTTAGGGAGAGTGAGGATGTCAAGAGTGTGTTTGTGTATTTTAAAAGAGACGAGGCCGAGTAGCCAGATGCCAGAGAGGCAAACGATGATACGAAGAGCAATTTCTGTGATTTTCCCTTCACCAGGCAGAGGGGTAATGATACGCTTTGTTTGCAGGCCACACCAAAATAGAGCAGTGCCAGGGAGCGATTGAGGGTTTAGAGGATTAATTAATTAATTGCATAAAGTTCAATGATTCTACCCCATATATGTTTTTAGATCAAGGCTCTTGAAAATATTCACTTACTTAAGCTATTCTCTAAGCCATTATGGCTAAAAAAAGAGTTGTCATTACGGGTACGGGCGTTGTTTCTTGTTTAGGAAATGACGTGGGTCAATTTTATCAGGCTCTTCTAGAGGGAAGAAGTGGCGTTGCTCCTATTTTTCAATTCCCTTGTGAGGAGTATCCCACTCGTTTTGCGGGTGTTATCCCCACTTTTGATCCAGGAGAGTACATCGATAAAAAGCAAGCCCGTAGAATTGACCCTTACATTCGTTACGGGATGTTTGCCGGAAAAAAAGCTTTGGAGCAAGCAGGCCTTTTAGGTTCTAATTTAGATAAATTGAATAAAGAGCGCTGTGGGATTGTGATAGGCTCTGGTATGGGAGGCATGAACGTCTTTTACGATGGGGTCGAAACACTTTTAAAACAAGGTTTCAAAAGATTAACACCTTTTTTTGTGCCTTACATCATCACAAATATGGCAGGCGCTCTTTTAGCCATTGATATTGGGTTTATGGGGCCGAACTATTCGATCTCGACTGCTTGTGCAACCAGCAGTAATTGTATTATTGCAGCTGCAGAGCATATTCAAAGAGGCGATGCTGATCTCATGCTTTGTGGAGGGACTGAAGCTCCGATTACTCCTATTGGCGTGGCAGGGTTTGTCGCTATTAAGGCTTTATCTGAAAGAAATGATGATCCTACTAGGGCCTCTCGTCCTTGGGATAAAAAAAGAGATGGTTTTGTGATGGGAGAGGGATCAGGTGTGCTTGTTCTAGAGAGTTTAGAGCATGCACTTGCCAGAGGAGCCACTATTCTTGCCGAATACAAGGGAGGTTCTGTCAATTGTGATGCGTATCACATGACAAGCCCAAGAGAAGATGGTTCAGGGGTTGCTCTTTGCATGGAACAGGCCCTTAGAGATGCTGAAATTTCTAAAAAGACGATCAATTATATCAACGCTCACGCCACCTCAACTCTAGTGGGAGATATGTGTGAAATTTTTGGGATTCAAAAAGTGTTTGGAGATCAAGTTAAAGATATTAAAATCAATGCGACTAAATCTATGATTGGTCATACTCTGGGAGCTGCAGGAGCTTTTGGGACAATTGTCGCTTTAAAAGCTATCCTTGAGAAGAAAATTCATCCCACTATAAATGTCACTGAACCGGAAGAACAATTAGGTGGACTAGATATTGTAGCAGGTCTTGCTCAAAATCTGACTGTCACGGGAGCTTTAGTGAATGCTTTTGGCTTTGGAGGGCATAATTCCTCTCTTATTCTTACGCCCTATAACGGGTAGTATATGCGTGTGATACAAGAAGAATCTTTTGGTATTATTCCTCTTATTCATAAGAATTTTGAATGGTACGTCTTACTCATTCTTCATCAAAAAGGCAGCCATTGGGCTTTTCCCAAAGGACATGCTCATGAAGGAGAAACATCTCTTCAGTCAGCTCAAAGAGAATTGAAAGAAGAAACAGGACTTAATGTAGAACGCGTTTTACAAGAAACACCTCTTGTAGAAACCTATCAATTCTATTGCAAACAAGACCTCATTCGAAAGAAAGTCTCTTACTTTCCTGCTCTTGTTTCAGGAGAGTTGCACCTTCAAGAAGAAGAGATTCAAGAGGCTAAATGGGTGATGCTCAAAGAAGCAGCACAACATTTAACATTTCAAGAGGCTAAATCGATGTGCCATACACTCATCGATATGTTACACCTTTAGGGGTCACATGTTTATATTTAAAGAGGTAGTTACAAAGCTCAGGGTTCGTCGAATTTCGGGATTATTTTGGCCGATTTTCGATTTTTTTCGTGGGGGTTATATACGCAGGTTGATATTACCCCCACGAAAAAAATCGAAAATCGGCTCAAAAGAACCCGAAATTCGACAGAACCTGAGTTTTGCAACTACCTCTAAACCTAAGTTAGAAGTTTTTGTCAGACACTGCCACTTTTCCGATATCAGCGTTCATAAAAACCGGCTACCTGGTTTTTCTAGAAAAAAATGCCACGACAATCTTCTCAAAACTCTTCCTTCTAAAGGAGTGAATGTCACATTTCTTTTAGATACCTTTCATCCCTCTAAAGAGACGCATTTTGTGTTAGAGCAGACAAAATACCCAGTCATCGAGATTAAAGAAGGAACAGAGACGGGCTCTTTTCTACAACTTTTAAGTTATGTCGAGAGTTTAAATCTCTCTTCCAAAACGATGATCTATTTTTTAGAAGATGATTATTTACATAGAGAAGGGTGGAGTGATGTCTTGATAGAAGGACTCTCAATTCCTGAGGTTTCGTATGTCACTTTATTTGATCATCGAGATAAGTATTTTCATCCGAGTTACAGCGATTTAAAATCTAGAATTTTCCATACCAAGAGTTGCCACTGGAGGACGACACCTTCGACAACAAATACCTATGCTATGCGTTATGAGACTCTCAAACAAGACATCGCCATCCACAGACAATTTTCAGAAGGGCGGAAGATTTCAGCCGATCATGATAAATTTATCAAATTAGGAGAAGAAGGGCGCCTTCTCATCTCTTCAATGCCTGGATGGGCAACCCATGTCGAAAAAGAATACATTTCTCCCTGTGTCAACTGGGAAGAATTATTTCTTTGAAGATTTCGGAGAATTTTTTTTACCTAGTGTCATCTCCCGTTTCTTAAGTTTCGGTAGAGCCAATAGCTGCTCTTGAGATTTTTTAAAAATAGCAGTAATCACTTTTGCTTTTAATATCTCTTGTTTGCTTTTTTTGGGTAAACTTAAAGTACTGCCTTTTAGTGTCGGATTTATTTTCATGTTAGACTCCCGTAATCTCTTTTGTCTAACTGATCATGAAATTTTTTGTCAAATCAAGTTTTTAATTTACAGCGAATCAACACTTATTTTCCCTCAAAATCGAGTTTTGTAACTAACGCGAAGATTTTTATATTTAAATAAATTACAACTTTGTTTATTATAATTTAATAATTAATTATGGAGGCTCTTTAGTTATGAATTTTATACAATCAATTGGTTCTTTTATAATAACAGTTTTTTATTCGGCAACAAACAGCTCTAATAATGATTTGCAAACACAGGGGCCTTCTAGAGATAAAGAGGCTGGGTTGATAGCGCGGATTGCCCAGTATGTAAGAAACTATTTCTCTTCTAATACTAATTCTTCACCAAGTCAAAACGTGCGACTTGAGGTAGCTTCAAAAGAAGAAAAAAAGCTTAATTTTATCTGTGATATACCAGCCTATAGTATTGGTTGTGAGCGGGAAGAGGTTATCAATGAAGCGTATACAAAAGGACGTCTTCGTGCTTTTAGAGATACTACAGTCCCGTTTATTGTAAATCCAATTGAATACGGAGATAATACTGTTAAGACGATTGATATTAGCAAATGTAATGGGAGAATCAGATCTGAGGACTCACAGTTACAAGTATCTCAAGATTTGTTGTTAGAGATGAGTGAACGTTCATATTTTGCTTTCCTCTATACTCAAGCTGAAAATGGTTCTCAAACTCTTTTAGGGCTATATTTTAGTCAACCTTATAAATTAGAAGTTTCTGACATCCAACATATACCTTATCTTTTGGATAAATGGATGAATGTACAGGGAGGAGATTATATTCCACTGTTGAAGTTTAATCCTTTTACTCAGAAGGTAGAAGAGATAGTCTTAACAGAGAAACAGATAGAGCCTTGTTCGCCGAAGTTTAAAGCTTTCATAAGGGATTTAAGGAATTCAAAGAAAAAAGAATATCCAACTTTGCGATTTGACTTAAGGAAAATAGAAAATAGTAAAACATTTTATAAGTTTCCACGTATCACGCAATTGTTCTGCTCCAATTTAGATTTGTTAAGAGCACAACAACAACAAGGGTTATCGAATGAGGTCGCAACAAAAGTTGAGCAACTTAAAACACATCATAAAACTCTTTTCCCTGTAGAGTGTTCATTAGGTAGAGCTGAATTCCCAAATATTTATTGGAGTTTTATGCTTCCATCCTTAGATTCCTATCTAAAACTAGCTCTTCAATATTTGTTACAAACCAATATGAATAATCTGTTAATGGGAATATTTAAAGAAGATTCTGATGAATTTAATTCGGATAATTTTATCACTAATTTTTCATCGTTTTTTAACGATAAAAAGTTTATAAAAGCTTTCTATAGAACTATGCAATCGGCAATTGTTTTTGATATATTGGGGAAGCACACACTCTCAAAAGTGTTATCTTTTGTAGAAAAAGTTAGAGAGAGTCATCCAGGCTTTGGCTTTTTTGATAATCAGGATATTATTCTGAAATCAGACTCAATGATGAAATTAATAGAATCTAAAGAATGTTTCCACATCAAATCTAAGTTATAGAAACCTTGAATATACCCAAACAAATTGAAAGTTTATTTGGGTATAACCTTACTAAGGCATCAGTCAACATGCTAATATCAACCCATTAAGGAAGAGCATGTTAAGATTTGCTGCGACTTATAGTCAATTAATTATTTTAAAAAAGAGGAACATCGAGTTATAATCCCGCAAGATCTAACTTGTTGATTGTCAAAGGAAAGCGACTTAGAACGCTGCATATTATTTTATTATAATTGATTTTTTATTTCATTTTTTATATAATTTCTTATGTAAAACAAATTTTTTTTAAGGAGATATTATGGATAATTTAAACAACGTTACAAATATTACTTCTAATGCTAACCCTAGTATAAATCAAGCTAGTGATACAACAACAACGGGTTTTGCGAGCTTTATACAAAGTATTTTAAATTATCTTGGGCGTCTATTAGGTAGATCATCTAATATAGGCGATCGACATATAAGCCAGCTCACTCAGAACGAGGGATTATCCAAATCTCTGATATCCCGTAATAGTTATGAAGAGTGCGTAAAAGCAGTAAAAGTAGCCTTTAATGAAGGTGGTCTTATGCTCATTAAATCAGACCAGCAAGTTTTAGTTCCTTTAGAGAAATTCGAAAACGATAAAGAAAGCACTCAAATTACTATAGGAAATACGTACAACCCCTCATTGTATGTTCCTTTCAAATTCTCAGATAATAATAAAGATTTACCAGAAATGAGTTTTTTATGTGACGCATCCAATCAAAATCAAATTATGGGAATTTTTGTAAAAAATCCCTATAGAGACTCTTTTGTTGATGTAGTGGTTTCTGAATTGCATAAAATAATGAAAGACAAACAAGTATGTATTCCACTATTCACATTAAATCCATTTAATAACCAAATAGAAGAAATGAACATAACAGGATACCCTACACCGATGGATGGGGCATTCGCTAGAAACTATGGCAGTATCTTAAGTGATTTAAAAGAAAAAGGTGTTGATTTGGAGGATATTGTAAATGATAAAAAAATCACAAAAACAGACTCTAAAAAAACACCCTTCATTGAATTGTTCATGTATCAAGTGGAGTTGTTCAAACAACTAAAAACAACTTCATTGGTATCAGAGAGATTTCTGATGTTAAGAAACAATGATAATTACAAGAAGTTGTTCACAATTGATACGTCTTCTATAATTAACATAGGAGAAAAAGGAGCTAGGGCTTTTAGAAATCTTCTGAGAGCTAATTTACAATCTTTGTTCGGGATTAGTTACAACGCAGGCACGTTAGAATTTGATGCAACGGTTAAAGAAAATTACCAAGATAAAAAATTTGTAAAACTGTTTAAACATGCACTCTTGTCTATGATAATTTTTAATCTGTTTGGATCACAGACATTCAATTTAGTTGAAGATTTAGTGGCTAAAATTAGAGCTAATTATCCAGACTTTGGCTTTGAGGGCGATAGCGATCTTATTTTAAAAGATAAAGCTTTTGAAGGCTTGAAGGTTCTAAATAAGTCAGCTCCTAGTCTTAAGATTAAATCTAAGTTATAGTTTTCTTCCTATTTACACCCAAAAAAAATAAAATCTTTTTTGGGTGTAATTTTTCATTTGCTCATCTGCTTTTTTTTACGTAAAATACGCTCAGATATGTTCAAAAAAGTAGCGATGGGTTTTTTTGTTTTAATTGTGAAAGGGTGCTTGAAGTTGCGCTACCGCATACGCGTACGTGGACTAGAGGCGCTTAAGAGTTGTGAAAAAGGTGTCTTATTTCTTCCTAGCCATCCGGCAGAAATCGATCCTGTCATTTTGATGAGCCTTTTGTGGAATAAATTTCATCCTCGCAGTCTTGTTGTTGAGCATTTCTATTATTTAACAGGCATCAAATATGTGATGAAATTGATTGATGCCATTCCGATTCCTGATGTGATGGATAGGGTGTCTAATAAATGGAAAGAGAAAAAAATTGAGAAAGTTTTTACAGATCTTCGAGATCTACTTCAAGAAGGGGAAAATCTTCTGATTTATCCTGCAGGGAAATTAAGAGTGTCGCCTGGTGAAACAATAGGGGGTGCTTCTTTAGTTCACAGTTTGATAGAAGCGTGTCCAGGTGTGACTGTCGTGCTCATTCGTACAACAGGGTTATGGGGGAGCAGGTTTTCTAAGGCTCTTTCTAGTGCAAGACCCGATTTGGGGAAAATACTCTGGGAAGGGTTTAAGATCGTTCTTAAAAATGGCATTTTTTTTACTCCCAAACGAGATGTGCTTGTTGAGATAGAGCTGGCCCCTAAAGATTTTCCTGTGGGGGCAACTCGTCTTGAAATGAACAAATACTTAGAAGCGTGGTACAACAAACCTCAGATAGAGCCTGTGACGTTTGTGTCAGATCGATTTTGGAAAGAGAGTATTCCATCTGTGACTGTGAAAGAGACTGAAAAATTAGGTCAAGAAAAGGTGGCTATCCCTGCTGATATTGAACAAGAAGTGATGCGCAAAGTAGCTGAGATTTCTCGTCAAAACTTAGACACTATCACGCGACAAACGCATCTGTCACGCGATCTAGGGCTTGATTCTTTAGATATAGCCGATCTCTATCTCTTTCTTGAAAACAAATACGATTTAGAAAATCTAGCTTCTAGACCACTAGAAACAGTGAATGATCTTTTGATTGTGGTTGCCGGACGAAAAGAGGCTGTAAAAAACAGTTCTGAAGGATCTGCGAAAACAGGGTGGAAAGAAGAACACACTAGACCTAAGGCACAACCTCCTACGGGAAAGACAATCCAAGAAGCTTTTTTGCAAGCGTGTGATCGTATGGGTGGGAATGCCTGTTGTGCCGATGCCTTAAGTGGTGTGATGTCTTATAGACGTTTTAAATTAGGCGTGTTGATCCTTGCAAAAAAAATTAAAAAATTAGACGGAAACTACATCGGCATTCTTCTTCCTTCCTCTTCCTCTGCTTATTTAGTGATTATGGCAACACTGCTTGCTAAGAAAACTCCGGTGATGTTGAATTGGACAGTTGGCTCAAAAGCTCTAGAGCACTGTGTGAAGAGCTGCCATCTTCAGAGTGTGCTTAGCTCAAGGCGGTTTTTAAACAATTTGCATAATGCTGATATTAGTGTTCTTGAAGATTTACTGATTCTATTGGAAGATGTGAAAGAGACAGTGTCATTTGGGAATAAACTCTCTGGCTTTTACGAGCTCTTAAAAGATACCGACACTCTTTTAGAAGATTTTGATTTAGCAGATATACGTGATACAGATCCTGCGGTGATTTTGTTCACAAGCGGAACAGAGACTTTGCCTAAAGGAGTGCCACTGTCTCATCACAATATTTTAAGCAATCAAAAGTCAGCATTTTCCTGTGTCGACTTTAATAAGAATGATATTTTCTATGGCGTTCTTCCTCCTTTCCACTCTTTTGGATTTTCAGTAACAGGGCTTTTCCCTCTTTTAACAGGCATGAGGGTCTATTATTCACCCGATCCTACCGATTATCGCCTGATTGCACGCCAAATTGCAGACTCGCAGGCAACGGTATTTTGTTGCGCACCGACCTTTATCAAGGGAGTTTTTCAGGTGGCTCAGCCAGATCAGCTAGAGTCTCTGCGCTATATTGTCTCTGGGGCAGAAAAAACACCCCAAGAATTATTTGACACTGTGAAGGCTTTGGGAGAAGGAAAAGAGCTGATTGAAGGGTATGGGATCACAGAATGTGCACCAGTTGTCACAATCTCCCGCCCTGGGAAACCAAAAAAAGGGGTTGGCAAACCAATCCCAGGTGTTGAAATCTCTATTTTAGATGTTGAAACTGGAGCTCCTTTACCGATTGGGCAAGATGGAGAGATCTGTATACGAGGTCCTAATATTTTTTATGGATATTTAGGCTCTCAAAAATCTCCTTTCATTACGCTTCAGGGGAAAAAGTGGTACCGTTCAGGAGATCGAGGTTTTTTAGACACAGAGGGACACTTAATTCTTTCTGGCAGGCTCAAGCGATTTGCCAAGATTGGAGGAGAGATGGTCAGCCTAGGTGGACTTGAGGAGGAATTATTTCGTTTAGCCCTCGATAAAAAATGGCCTCTTCCCTTACAATTAGAAGGTCCTGCTCTTGCCGTGTCTGTCTCAGAGAAAGATAGCCACAAACCGACAATTGTTCTTTTTACAACCTTTGATATCTCTCGTGAGGAAGTTAACCATGCTCTTAGGGAAACGGGACATGGTGGTGTTATAAAAATTGGGCAGGTGCAGAAAGTTAATCAGATCCCTTTAACCGGTACAGGTAAAACGCATTACCGTGCCTTAGATGACTTACTAAAATGAAATTGTTTAATACAGAAACAAGGCAGAAAGAAGAGATCATTCCATCAGAGGGCAATCTGATCCGCATGTACACGTGCGGTCCTACTGTCTATAATTACGCACACATCGGCAATTTTCGCACATATGTCTTTGAAGACCTCTTAAGACGCAGCTTAAAATTTTTTGGCATGCAGGTGATGCAAGCGATGAACATCACCGATGTCGAAGATAAAACCATTAAAGGAGCTCTAGCAGCAGGGATATCTCTTAAAGCATTTACAGAAAAATATACTCAAGCCTTTTTTGAAGATCTTAAGCAATTGAACATAGAGCCTGTCGAATACTACCCTCTAGCTACCGATTATATTGGTAAAATGATCGAGATTATCCAAAAACTTCTTCAAGAAGAGGTAGCCTATCAAGGCTCTGATGGCTCAATCTACTACAATATCGATAAATTTCCCTCATATGGAAGATTGTCTCACCTCCAAATCTGCGATTTACAAGCAGGAGCCTCCAAGCGAGTGGCAGCCGATGAATATGATAAAGAACACGTCTGCGACTTCACTTTGTGGAAAACCTACGATCCTGAACGTGATGGTTCCGTAGTCTGGGATAGCCCTTTTGGTAAAGGAAGACCTGGCTGGCACATCGAGTGTTCTGCAATGGCCATGCAAATCCTGGGAAACACAATCGACATTCACGTAGGTGGTGTTGATAATATGTTCCCTCACCATGAAAATGAAATTGCTCAATCAGAGGCTTTTTCTAAACAACGCTTTGTCAGATATTGGCTCCATGTCGAACACTTACTTGTTGATCATCGCAAAATGTCAAAAAGTGCCGGTAATTTCTACACACTCAGAGATTTACTCTCTCAAGGTTTTACCGGAGCGCAAGTTCGTTACATGCTCATGCAAGTGCACTACCGCACACAACTGAATTTCACTTTAGAAGGGCTCCACGCCGCTGCCAAATCTCTGCAGCGGATAGAAGACTTTATTATCAGACTTAAGTCAATCCAAACAATGAGCATGCACGGATGTGTTGAACCAATTCTCAAAAAAACGCACCAAGCCTTTTCAGAGGCTTTAGCAGATGATATCAACATATCACTTGCGCTCGCTGCCTTATTTGACATGATCCGGCAGCTCAACACTCTCTGTGATGAAGATAAAGTCTCCAAAGAAGATGCGGAAAAAATTCTCTACCTTCTCACCCAATTGGATCAAGTCTTAGGAGTGCTGCCCTTAAACACCAAACAAGAAGATATTCCAAACGACCTTCTTCTACTTTTAACACAGCGGGAAGAAGCACGAGCTGTCAAAAACTGGAAAGAAGCAGATGCTTGCAGGGACCATCTTCTCGCTAAAGGCTTTACTATAGAAGATACCCCAACAGGGGCCAGGTTAAAGAGGAACAAATAAGTGAAAAATCAAAAAAGCACCACCAAAGATGAACTTTTCTTGCTTAAGCTCTACCAAATAGCTGCAGCTGCAGGTGATCCTACTAAAGAAATCGATCGTTATGTCATTGGAAAAGCGATTGGCCAAAATGACAAAGGCATCGATACCATCGTCAAGCATCTAGCCCAAGCTAACTTTGTCAAGAAAGGAGATGGGAATGTTCTCTATTTGACACCTCATGGCATCAATCTTGTCGAATTCCTCCAGAAAGATTTTGGATAGTAGAAGGAAAATTTTATGTGGAAAAAAGTGTGGTTTTTTTGTTTGGCATTCATAATGCTTATATCTTTAGAAGCGGGGCATCCTGCAATTGTTCAAGAAGAATTCATTTTTAAAAACCCTCCCTTTGCTTCTTGCCACGCAGCGACACTAACTCAAGCACCTTCGGGTGATCTTCTTTGTGCCTGGTTTGCAGGGACAGATGAAGGGGAGAATGATGTGGGTATTTGGCAGGCAACTCTCTCAGAAAAAAAGTGGAGTGAGCCTCGCTTAATAGCCTCAGAAAAAGATGTTCCTTGTTGGAATCCTGTGCTCTTCACGCTCCCTTCCAATGAGATTTTGTTGTTTTATAAAGCAGGAGAATACCCTTTAGTATGGTCGGGTCTTTTAAAGCGCTCTACAGATGAAGGAAAAAACTGGTCTGAAGCACAAGATCTGCCAGCAGGTGTTTTAGGTCCTGTTAAAAATAGACCCCTCTTACTTCAAGATGGAACTCTTGTCTGTGGGTCTGCGCTTGAAAGCTGGAAGCGCTGGGGATGTTGGATGGATATCACATCTGATGCTGGACTGACCTGGAGTAAAAGCACGCCTATTAATGTCGAGAATGATCTTTTTGGAATTATTCAGCCGGCGCTTTTTTTTACAAAAGATGGCACAATTAAAATGCTCGCTAGATCTCGTCAAATTGGATTTATCTGTGAGTCTGAGTCGAAAGATCAAGGAAAAACTTGGACAGCTGCCCGTCCTACCACTCTTCCTAATCCCAACTCAGCTATTGATGCGATCAATATAACAGATGGCCGTATTCTTCTTGTTTATAATAACTCTAAGTCTCCCAAAGAGCGCTACCCTCTTAATGTCGCTCTCTCAAGTGATGGGGGGAAGACATGGGATATGAAGGTTGTTTTAGAAGACAAATTTGGAGAGTATTCTTATCCTACTGTCATTCAAACCAAAGATGGAAAAATTCACATTGTCTACACTTGGAATCGACTCCACATTAAACATGTCGTGGTGGAGCCAAGATTGCTATGAACATTAGAGGTGTTTGCTCTTCGATAATACCCTATTTACCTCCTGTATCTTATTTTTCTAACATTTTATCTATTAGACATCGAGGATCCTTTGCTTTCAATAATCATAAGTCTTGGGTTTTAATTGGTCTAGCTGTGGCTATTGTTGTACTCTGTTTATCCTGAAGCCAGAAGACCCCGTCCTTAAGGACGGGGTGTTTTAAAAAAAACGGGGAGGGAGGGGTTCGAAGCCCCTCCCTAACCAATATAATCCCAGGCCTTAAGGCTGGGGTTCACAGTTGCTGAAAAACATGAGGAGAGAGTATCCCAGAGTGGGATTTGGTATGAAATGACTTACTTGAGCGATGATAAGTGGTTTTCAATTAAGGAGTAAAGCAGAATAAGCTTCCTTTTATTATTTTCTTGAATAAAAGAAGCGAGTTCATCTATAATTTCTTCCAAAAAATGGTCTCATAAGAAATTTTATGAATATTTGTTCATCGGTTCGGGGGTGTTTTCCTTCTTTTAATTATAAGAATATTCATGTGGTTCGCTCATGCTTATCTTTTGTTAACAATCACAAAATTTGGGCTCTTTTTGTTGGAACAGTGGTTTTTGTTGTATGTCCTCTAATATACAGGCACTTTTATAGTAAAAAAATTTCACCTATCTCGCCAAGTCAGTCGGCAACCGAAGAAGATCCGAAATCTTTAAAAGAGAAGTTAGAAAATACGCAGCAAGAGATTACTGAATTAAGGCAATCTAAAGAGAGTGAAATTAGCAAATTAAAAGATGATTTAGATCGGTTACAAAGAGAACTACAGCTTAAAAGTACAGAACTGGCGAGTGTGAAAAGCCAGCTAGAACAACAAACGGAAGCAATAGCCGAACTAAAGAAATCTAAAGATGCTGAAATAACACAAGCACAAAAGTGCTTAGAGCAATCAACCAATGACCTATCTTTGTTAAAGACATCTTTAGAAGAAGCGACTCATAGAACAAGAGTCATGGAAAATGAAATAGCCAATCTGCAAAAAAAGTTAGCAGATAAAGAGGAAAAAATAACACAATTAATAAACTCTCAAACTGAAGGTATTCCACAAGGAAAGGAAGAAAAAAAGATATTACCTGCTGTGATAACTATGGCAGAAAGAATAGCAAAAACAGTAGTTGAAAGTGGAGTGGGAGAAGCACTTATAAATAGATGCTCCGCTGAGATATTTGCTGAAGAACCGCAAACCAACAGAGATCAGAAAGGGAGTCATCGGTTAGCAACAAAGGTGATTGAGAATACTGCATTACTGGCACTTATAAAAGCTGAACAATCGATTGAGTGGGAATCATTAAGGGATGTAGATGCTTTATTTAAACATGATTCTTCAAAAGAGATTCTAAAGCAAATAAATGACTTATTACAAACCTCTAAATTATACCAATATATAAGACAGGAATTTTCTAAGTTGTCTTTAGAAGAGATTTCTAAAGCTCAGGTAAGCATAAAAGAACATAATCAATCTTTTTCCAATATGAATAATAATCTTGGATGGCAGGCACCAGAAGGATGGAGCTCTTATCTTTACTACATTTTAGAAGATTGTTTGAGCAATATTATTATAGAGAAATTAGAAACACAATTAGATGAGGCTTGTAAAAGTAATAATCAAGAACTTATGTTGCAATTGGGCAAGAAATTAAATGGGCTAGATAGACCAAAACAAAGAACGCCTTTCCAAGATGACTCTTTGTATAAAGATTGCGACGCTAATACGATTCCTAAAGAATATTCTGTTATAAACGACTTTTTAGCAATTAGATCTACCTATGAAAAAGAAGTTTATGAATATATGTTACAACAATTTAATTTTACTCAAAAATCTTTCGGATTTAAATGTATTTTTTGGGCTACTGTTATTAAATATAATAATGAATGTCTTATAGGAGTTGTAAAAGGATCATATCAAGAAGAAAAATTTAAGAGTCTTTCAGCTAAAGAAAAACCCCATGATCAGGGTT
>CAYUZN010000054.1:0-13632 GCA_964449295.1 uncultured bacterium
GAGGCGGATCAGTTGAGCTCATGGCAGCTTGTGTCTTAGAACTATTTCCACAAGCTTATTTGAAAGGGGGACAACCCACGACGTGGGGGTTTTACTACGATTTTTTACTTGAAACAGACATGCTCCCTGAATCTCTTATTTTGATTGAAGAAAAGATGCGTCAAACTAGTAAAAAAGGGGAAGATTTCTACATCATGGAGATGATGCCCCAAAATGCGCAAGATTATTTTAAATCATTAGACAGAGATGATCTTCAAGATAGAAATTTACGATTGGATGAGCCTTTAACTAGAGCGGTTAAAATCGGTGAGTTTCTCGATTTATGCAGTTTTCCACTTGTCAAAAAAACATCTGAGATCTCTTGTTTTAAACTACTTGAGAGTCTTCCTATTGAAGGAGGAGTGCGCATTGTGGGGACAGCTTTTTTTGAAAAGGCTGAGCTCAAAGAGTTTGTCAAAAAATGGGAAAATATCGGTGATCGCAATTATTTAAGATGGGTCAAAGATCTTGATCTTTTACAAAAAATAGATCACAGATGGATTTGGCTTCCAAGGGGAGAAAAGTTCAAAGAGGTGCTCATTGATTTTTGGAAGAGAGAGCTTGCCAAACAAAATTTTCAATTTATTTCGACGGCAAGTTTTGATTTAGATGAGATGTTTCAAACTCATGTTAAATTAGGAAAAGAGAGGCAAATACGGACAGCGGAAATAGCGTTTATGCCTTTAGGAGGAGAGGGAGCAGAAGGCCTTTTAGATCTTCCACAAGGGACCATTGACCAAGCGTATATTCCCTTCAAAAAGGAAGAACTTGGTAGTGAATTAATTTCTTCCTTGCAATTCATCGTAAAAATCCTTAAAATGTTTTCCTTTGATTATGAAGTGGTTCTGCGCTCTAAAAGTGCAAAGCCTCTTCAGGAAGCCCTTGAAAAATGTCACATAAAAATGAGGCATGAACCAGGGGTAGGCTCTGCCATTGAGTTCTATTTGATAGATATCTTTGGAAGAGAGTGGAAAGGACCGTGCGTGACAGTGCATCTTGAAAAGCAAGTCATTGTGCAGTCGATTTTCTCTTCTTTAGAGCGATTTGTGGCTCTTTTTCTTGAGACATGTGAGGGAAATCTTCCTTTGTGGAGTGTGCCTGAGCAAGTTAGAGTGATGGGATTTCACAAGAAGCAAATAGAGGATGTGGCAAAAGCCTTGCAAAAAGAAAATTTAAGAGTAGGAATTGATCTTCGCAAAGATGCTTTGAGTAAAAAAATGCATGATTCGTTGCGCGAAAGAGTTCCTTATAGTATTGTTTTAGGTGATCGAGAATTAGAGTCAGAGACTCTCTCGGTAAGAGCTTATGGTGCCAAAGTGCCAGAGCAAATAAAAATAGAAACATTGATTGATAGGTTGAGAAAAGAACTTGAGAGTCAATAGAGAAATTAGAGCTGCGCAAGTACGGGTTATTGATAAAGATGGAGGACAGCTTGGAGTTTTAACTCTTGCTGAAGCCCTAGAGCAAGCACAATTAGTGGGCCTTGATCTCGTTGAGATTTCTGCCAGTGCAGAGCCTCCTGTTTGTAAAATTGTCGATTTTGGGAAGTTTAGATACCAGCAGACAAAAAAAGAGAAAGAGAATAAAAAAGCTCAGCATCAGGTTAAGGTTAAAGAGATCAAAGTTAAACCTAATACCGATGAGCACGATGTCTTAACAAAATTAAGACACGCCAGAGATTTTATTGTGAAGGGTAATAAGGTGAGGATCACCTGCACCTTTCGGGGAAGAGAGATGCAACATACGGAATTTGGAGAGAAAGTTGTGCGCCGTATGTGTGACGAGTTATCAGATATTGCAGCTCCTGAATCGCCACTTAAAATGCTCGGAAGAAGTTTATCCGTTGTCTTAGCTCCAGGAGCTAAGAAAAAACCAGAAGTTAGAAAAATACAAGGATCTTAATATATGCCAAAGATGAAAACGCGCAAAGCGATGTTGGCGAGATTTAAAGTCACGGGAAAAGGGAAATTAAAGCGTGCCCATCCAGGACGTCGCCATATATTGACAAAGAAAGCCTCTAAACGCAAACGCAGATTGAAAAAGAGCGTTCTTGTCGATAAAGGTCAAACTAAAATGTACGCACGCCTTATGGGAGTATAAAATAATATGGTTAGAGCCACAAATGCTGTTTATAGTAATCGTAAACGTAAACGTTTACTCAAACAAGCCAAAGGGTTTGTTGGAGATCGCAAAAATCACAGAAGACTCACATCAAACTGTGTTCTTCAAGCGATGGCGTTCAACTACGTCAGCAGAAAGCAAAAGAAACGAGATTTTAGAAGTCTTTGGATTAGCAGACTCTCTGTCGGTGCTAAAATCAATGGGATTTCTTATAGCAAGTTAATTGCAGGTCTTAAGAAAGTAGGCTGCATGCTCAATCGCAAAGTTCTCTCTGAGATGGCGATCCATGATCCTGCCGGCTTTGCAGCTGTTGCCACGCAAGCTAAACAAGCACTCGCTTAAAGTTTAACTCTTTTTGGGATTTTTTGCGTATGGAAGAGCGATTCTCTCACCTCCGCCAGCAGTTCAAGTCTGACTTGGAAGCCGTGAAAGATCTCAAAGATATTGAGCAGCTAAAGGTTCAATATTTAGGAAAGAAAGGCCCTATCCAAGAGCTCATGCAGTCTTTAAGAGACTGCACGTCTGATGAGCGCCCCCATTTAGGCAAAAAAATCAATTCCCTCAAAGAAGAACTCTCTCATCTCTGTGAAGAGGCTATCACGGGTTTTCGTCATCTTGAGCTCAATCAGCGCATGGCTGAAGAAAAACTCGATATCACTCTGCCTGGCAGACAAAGATTTCTCGGAAGAAAACACCCTCTCACTCTGATGCTAGATGAGATCAATGATATCTTAAGATCAATGGGTTTTACCGTACAGTATGGACCTGATATCGACTCTGACTACTACAACTACGAAGGCTTAAATTTTCCTGCCGATCATCCAGCAAGAGAGATGCAAGATACCTTCTACATTACCGCCACACAGCTCTTGCGCTCTCACACGTCTAATACACAACTGCGTGTGATGGAATCTTCCACACCACCCATTCGTGTGATTGCGCCAGGAACCGTTTTTCGCAATGAAGATATCAGTGCTAGATCACATGTCTTTTTCCATCAGGTCGAAGGACTTTATATTGATAAAGGTGTCTCATTTGCCGATCTTTTTGCCACACTTGATGAATTTTGGACACGCCTGTTTCGCAGAAAAATCGAAACCCGTTTTAGACCCAGCTTTTTTCCTTTCGTCGAACCTGGCCTAGAAGTTGATATCCGCTGCACCTCGTGTGAAGGCAAAGGTTGCAGATTGTGCAAAGATTCAGGCTGGCTTGAAGTCGCAGGCGCCGGTATGGTGCATCCCGAAGTCTTAAAAAATGGTGGCATCGATCCAGAAGTTTACAGTGGCTATGCCTGGGGCATCGGTATCGAGCGCCTCACAATGCTGCGCTATGGGATTTCAGACATCAGACTCTTTGCAGAAAACGACATGCGCTTTCTATCGCAGTTTTGAATTGATTTTTTTTCTACTTTCTGTGTATAGTTTTGTCTCTTACGGAAGAGTGGCAGAGTGGCCTATCGCGGCTGTCTTGAAAACAGCAGTCGGGCAACCGACCGTGGGTTCGAATCCTACCTCTTCCGTATTTTCTAAATTTGATATCAAAGTTCTTTTCTTGCAGCCTCATAGATCTTATGTTATGGTCTATCAAAAAAATTTCAGATAAAAATTAGGAAGACATGAAGGAAGCTGCTTTATCCGGTATTCAAAATCGAATTATTCTTTACTCTACAGCCGATGGGAAAGTAACCGTCGATGTGCTTTTTGCTTAAGATAATTTTTGGTGAACTCAACGAACTATGGCTGAGTTGTTTGGGGTCAACTTACTAGCAATTTCTAAACATCTAAAAAATATCTAGAGTAGTGGAAAATTCACCCCAGAAGCAACTATTTCCAAAATGGAAATAGTTCAAAGAGAGGGGGAAAGACAGGTCTGTAAATAGATCTATTTCCTTCATTTTGAACTAGTAAGTAATCCTTACTAGTGATTCTTCTTCAACTTCTTTAGAAGTATATCGCGAGTCTTCATGTGAAAGATGTTTTGCCGTTTTCAATGGTGTAAGAAATAAGAAGCCGTATGTAGATGCAACTGATAAACTTTGCCAAGCACAAAATTTGAGAAATTAAATTCTTGAAGACATAAGCTATATTGATTATAATGTCCTACATTGTGGTATAATGAAAAAAAGAGAAATAATACAAACCTTAGTCTTTTCTAAGAAGATAAGGGCATTAGTAAAGACTCATAAACTCAAAGAAGAAGATTTTGAGGTTTTTAAATGCGTTATTGCTGAAAACCCTGAGATGGGAAATGTTATTCAGGGAACAGGAGGCATAAGAAAGATTCGCTTAAAATCTGCTTCTAAGGGGAAAAGTGGAGGCTGTAGAGTATGTTATTATTTTCATGATATTGAAGTGGGAAAAGTTTACTTAATTACGCTCTATCCAAAGAATGAAAAAGAAGACATAACACCTGATGAGAAAAAAGAGTTAAAAGAAATAGCAGAATATCTAAAAAGGAGGTAAAAATGGGAAAATTGTTCAAAGAATTAAAGAAAGGGCTTGAAGAAGCTGTTGCTCACAAAAAAGGTAAGATAACTTTAAAATCAGAATTCATTGAAATTCCAGAACCTCCAGAAGAATATGGTCCAAAAAAAATTAAAAAAATAAGAAATAAACGAAACTATTCGCAAGGTATATTTGCAAAAGTTCTCAATGTAAGTTTAAAAACTGTGCAAGCTTGGGAATCTGGTGATAGAAATCCTAATCATGCAGCTCTTCGTCTATTAGAAATCATCGATCAAGGAGATTATCATCCACTGATCAGAAAAAGTTTCTAAAAACTTCTCTTTCTTAAGTTTAACACCCTGTGCCAGCCATAAGAACGACTGGAACGAGATGATCTGATTGTAGTGTGTAGGTTTTATTCGGCACAACCTCAACCCAGTTAGTGAGGCAATCGGGGTCTTCTTTATCTTTTGACCATGTGAGCACTCTAAAATACTCAGCTTTTTTCGGGATGGTTAAATTGACTTTTCCTGATTGAGTGAGAGTTTGCAACGAGTCTGGATTCAATTGATATCCATGAGTGACGGCGGTATTTTCTTCTTCAACGTCTCTGGCAGAGGTTGCCCACTGGATAGCCATTTTTTGTTTTTTAGCAGGGTAAGAGGTTTGATTTTCCAGCACGAGTGTGTCTGCAAATCCTGTTGTAGTTGCTAGCAGTGAGAGAAAAAACAGTATGATTTTTTTCATGATGACCTATTTTATTCTAGAGTTATGCCTTCTTGAGGCGTGCATGAAGCGTTTGTTTTCACTTGAGGAGTTTTTAAAGGAAAAGTTCCTTCAGAGCACAGAGTTTGCATTTTGCCTTTGAAGGGTTCTTTGGGAATGTGGACTGTGACGTTTTTAATCACGTTGACAGCTTCTGCAATCTCAAAATCACCCACCATACTCAAGAGTTGGTAACTTTCTTCGGGAGATAGTCCTTGTGTGCGCACTAAAAAATCAATCGCATTTCGAGAGGCGAGTTTCATCGCTTCAAAAAGATCGACGTTTAAGCCTACAATCATCCAATGTGTGGCATTTTCGATGATAGGCCACGTAAAGACATTGCCGCCTTTTCTTTTTGTGACATCAGAGACGCCTTCTGCTTTAAGATCTTTTCTGACGATAAATTGCAACGTGATGGCTTCATAAGAGGTTTCTAAAGCTGTGATATCAATTTCACCGTTACTCTGCATGGCATGTGAATCTCCCGTCCACACAAGAGCTCCTTTTTGGAATACAGGGACAAAGAGAATAGAGCCTGCTTGCAGTTCGGGCTGATCTAAATTACCCCCAAAAGGTCCTGGTGGCACAGAATTAAACTCACCAGGTACAGGTTGTGCCATGGGCGTTTCTATATTGACGGGCCATCCTTCAGGCCAATCAGCAGGAGGTGCCACAGCTAAGATTCCTGGAAAAGGTTTTAGCTGCAAACAGACGCCTTTTGTGAACTGAGTGGTGTTATTTTTTTTGTTGTATTTGAAGTATTTGATTCTTGGTTTTGTAAATTCTGATAAAATACCTTGCGTTGGGCTTAAAAAGTTGTAGCCGAAGTCACCGAGCTTAATATCGAGAACTCGAATCTCAAGCACATCGCCAGGTTCTGCTCCTTCGACATAAACCGGTCCTGTCAGTGAGTGCATGCCACGTCTTTTCTGAATATCATTTTTGACATAAAATTGAGCCACATCTGCAGGCGTTGTTTTATTGAAAACCATTGTATGAAGGCAGCTATTCCACGTTTCCATGGCAACCGTATCACCTGATTTAATTTTTACAACAGGAGGTTGAGCTAAAGTAAAAAGTCCAAGAGTGACTGTCTCTGCTGTCGCAGGAACTTTGTATGTTTCTCCCATCAGAGAGGATGCATACAATGCGAAAGTAAGTAATGAGAGAAGTTTTGTTTTTTTCAGCATATCTACTCCATTTAGCTCAAAAATTTATATGTAGTATTTATAACAAAGAAATTCAAGTCTAAAATAGAGCAATCAGTCTACCTGTGAGGGCACATACGTTCGATTTTGTAGGATGAGCTCCTGGTTTTGGAATGTAACTGATAACAGGTTGAAAATAGATGCTTTTATAGAGTTGGCCTTGGTAATAACCTTGGAACATCAACTCTGAATATCTTGAAAAAAGATGAGAGTTAAGACGTGACCAAGCAATACCTGCGCCAAAAGAGTCATTGAGACGGTTGGGGATAAGTGCAAAAGCAGTAAACCCTGCTCCCACAAAAAGGTTCATAGGAAGAGTTTTAGAATTGTTCCAACCGAATTGAAAAAATCCAGACAGATTTCCTTTATTGATTGTCTCTGATTTTTTTATCCAAAGGGCTTGCGAGGCAAAAGTATAAATACCACTTGTACCATTTTGCGTTTGCCCCCCAGCTTTTAAGCGCCCACTTTGATACCATCCTCCCAGTGCTGCTATCCCAGGTTTAGGAGCTGTCCAGCCATAGCCTCCTTCTGCAATAGAAAAATAGTAACCATTAAAATGAGGTCCTGTCAGTCCTGTTTGAACCCCCCTGGCTAGGTTGCCATCAAAGGCGCCTAAATTGACATAAGCTTGTTTAATAGGGGATATCGTTGTCACAATGCCATAGACAGAGTTGTAATAACCGCCGATAATTCCCAGTAAGGTTGTATTGACAAAGATCGGCGTATAAATCAACCCGCTGACAGAAGGAATAGACACCGTTGGGTCGTCTGTAGGGACAGGTTTAGAGACATTGTTAAAGTGACATGTCGGAAGTGTTTTTCCTATACGTACACTGAGTTTGTTATTCAAAAACTCCTGACGAAGCCATAGTTGGTAGAGTTCTGATCGATTGAGGGGAGGAGCTCCCGGTAAGCTGTTATACCCTTGAACAACGCCTGCATCGGCGTTTGTAGGTTGCCCATTAAATTGAAGAAACTCTGCCCCAAAAAAACCATCCTTCCATCCGATAGCTTTTTGTAAATCTATAGATAAATCAAGTATAAAAAGGCTATTGCCTGTCCAATGTCTATTATGATGTATGCCAGCTGCTCCACTGGCAAGATCATTATAATCACCCATCCATAGTCCGCCCAGTCTCACACCCGAGGGTTTTGGAATCTGCAACCAGTTGCCCAGATCTCCTGTCCCTGTCAGAATATTCACAGCGCCCGGGTTTCCAGAAATGCCATAGGTGGCCTCTTCTGCATGAACGGGAGTTATCCCAATAAACAAACAAAGTATGATAAATACGTAGATCATATATACGGACTTTGCCTAAAACTTGGAATTTCGACAATAGACATTTTCCGAAACTTCATTTCTTTCATAATTTAAAATTCCAGAAAATTGTCTATGAAAAATTTCCTCAAATTAGATTTGGCTGAATATAGTCATTTATAATCAGCCAAATCTGGGATGTTAAGAAAAAAATTAATGGGATCATTCCAAAAAGATGTGCGGCTCTTTAAGAAGAATCCGCACACCTTATAAAGAAATTAACGTTGCGCAGCAGAGAGCAAATTGAGCTTCTGATCATCCAAAGTCACGACAAATGAATCGACTTCATTTGATGAAACATTGGCAAGACTCAAGCTAAATGTGCGAGGGCAGTCATTACTAGGAATAAAAATCAATTTGTTGAAATAGGAATGAGCAGAGATGATTTGATCACTAGCTGCTTTCTCAAGAAAATCTCTATCTAAAGCATCGTTTGCTTCAGAGGATTTGATGCCGTCAACAACTGCAGGAATCAAAAAAGGCCATACAAGTAGTCCACAAACGCCATAGCCAACCGCTCTTCCGACAGTTGAGGTGTGAACTTGTCTAGCAACTTCCATAGGATCAGCGTGTACAAGACCGACATTATTTAAAGAGAAGACGTAGTTAGTGTTAGTATTATTGTGGATGTAGAGTTGAATTGGTTGGTAACCTTTGCGAATCACATCTCGATCTAGAAATTTCCTGCAATCTTGTTGATCAAATTTCTTAGCAATGATTGTTAGGCCCTTATTAGAATCTTGCGATAGATGCGTGAGCATAGGGGACATAGGGCTGGCTCTGTAGTTAGCACAGCCTGAAACAAGGAGAAGAATAGAGGCAATAGATACGGTTGATAACCATGATTTTTTCATAAAACTTCCTTAATTGTAAGTTTGTTTGAAAAATCTTAAGAAACGAGGTCTTATTATTCAATTTAATTAAAAGTTTGAGATAAAGTGTAATATTTATTTGGCTGGAAAGAACCAGCCAAATAATGAGTTAGAAATCAAGGCTGTACGAAAATAGGCTCTTCATTATCCAAAACAACGACAAAAGAGTCGATGTCATTGGATGATGTATTGCCCAAACTCAAGTTAAATCTATCAGGACATTCATCTTTAGGTACAAAAATTAATTTATTAAAATCAGAATGGGCTGTAATCAATTGATCAGATGCTGCCTTATCGAGGAAATCTCTATCTAAAGCGCGATTGGCTTCAGCCGATTTAGCTCCATCGACAAAAGCAGGGATCAAAAGAGGCCATAAAATAAGCCCACTCACACCGTAGCCCAGAGCTCTACCCATAGTTGAGGTATGAACTTTGTTTGCCACTTCTATAGGATCTGCATGAACAAGTCCTAACCGGTTTAAAGAAAAGACATAATTAGTATTTGTGT
Source organism: uncultured bacterium (assembly GCA_964449295.1). Lineage (GTDB taxonomy): Bacteria > Chlamydiota > Chlamydiia > Chlamydiales > Rhabdochlamydiaceae > CANJJB01. Next base: position 9,279 of record CAYUZN010000054.1, read on the forward strand.
CATTGTGGATATAGAGTTGTATAGGTTGATACCCTTTACGGATAACATCTCGATCTAAAAATTTCTTGCAATCTTCTTGATCGAATTTTCTTGCAACAATAGTAAGACCTTGAGGAGCATCTGGTACGACTCTTGTCAGTATTGGTGGCATAGGGCTTGCTCCATAGTTAGCACAGCCAGAGAGGAGAACAATAGAGGCAATAGAGGCGGTTGATAGCCATGATTTTTTCATAAAAACCTCCTTCAATGTTAAGGTTCATGCTAAAGAGGATAGGTAAGGTAAGCTTTATTATTCAATTGAATTGTGAATGATTGTATAGTGGTTCTATGAATGAGCTAGAAGAAGAGATCAAAAAGAGACGAACATTTGCCATCATCAGCCACCCTGATGCTGGTAAAACAACGCTGACAGAAAAGTTATTGCTCTATTCTGGGATGCTTCTGACAGCAGGTATTGTGAAAGGGCGCAAGGGGAGAAAAGCTGCCACATCTGACTGGATGGCGATGGAGCAAGAAAGAGGGATTTCTATCACTTCCTCTGCCATGCAATTTACCTACAAAGGGACGATCATCAATGTTCTAGACACACCGGGTCACGAAGATTTTTCAGAGGATACTTACCGCACTCTCACAGCTGCTGATTGTGCCATCATGGTGATTGATGCCTCTAAAGGCGTTGAGAGGCAAACGCGCAAATTATTTGAAGTCTGCCGCCTTAGAAAAATTCCTGTTCTCACATTTATCAACAAAATGGATATGCCAGGCAGAGAACCTCTTGATCTTATGAATGAGGTTGAAAATGTCCTTCAGATCCATTCTTATGCGATGAATTGGCCCATAGGAACAGATAGAAGCTTTCAAGGAGTTGTCGATAGACAAACAGGTGACTGGGTCTTTTTTACTAAGACATCACATGGAGGCGCTCAAAAAGCAGATGTGGCAACATACCCTCAAGAAAGCCCCGAGATAAAGCAAAAAATTGGTGAAGATGCCTACAATCAAATTGTTCAAGAACTCACTCTTTTGGATATGGCAGGAAACACCTTTTCTGAAAAAGATTTTTTAGCAGGGGAAGTCACGCCCGTGTTTTTTGCCTCAGCACTGACAAATTTTGGAGTTGAGCCTTTCTTTGATGCCTTTATTCATTTAGCTCCTTCTCCTCATAGCAGACCAGCTACTCGTCTTGATGGAACCGATGTTGACATCGATCCTGTCAAAACACCCTTTTCTGGCTATGTCTTCAAATTGCAAGCCAACATGGACAGAAGACACAGAGATAGTATGGCTTTTATTCGCATTTGCTCAGGGAAATTTGAAAGAGATCTCATCGTTAAAAATCATCGCCTTGGTAAAGAGATACGCCTCTCTCGTCCGCATAGCATGCTGGCAGGAGAGAGAACAACACTCGATTTTGCTTACCCTGGGGATGTCATTGGAGTCATCAACCCCTCTCTTTTTGCCATTGGAGATACAATTTCTATAACAGGTGGTTTTAATTATAAACCTCTACCCCAGTTTCAGCCCGAGATGTTTGCAAAACTCTATCCTAAAGATGTCGGTAAGAGAAAAGCCTTTGATAAAGGTGTTGTTCAACTTGTGGCAGAAGGTGCGATTCAAATGCTCAAACCTTATGAACGAGAAGGTGAGCTCATCATTGCAGCTGTTGGGCAACTTCAATTTGAAGTGATGCAATACCGCTTAAGAGATGAGTATGGGGTTGACACAAGTCTCTCTCTTCTTCCTTACGAGTGTAGCGCTTGGATTTTGGGAGATCCCAAAACGTTTGTTAAATCGACAAGTTGTCTTATGGTACATGATAAGCAAGGAAGACTCATGGCACTATTTACCAGCACCTGGGATAAGCAATACTGCATGAAACAAAATCCTAACCATGAACTTGTGGATATCTTAGCTTGAAAAACAGGCCACTTTGTGACCTGCCTTTCAGATGGATCATTACTTCTTAATATGCTTGCTGAGTAAGCCTGCTAATTTGAGCATATCGACAGATTTTTTGCCGATAACTTCTGAGAGTTTTTTATCAGGATTAATGAGACGTCTATTTTTAGTGTCTTGGCATTTATGGGATTTAATATAAACCCATAATTTTTTAACAACTTGTGGACGAGTTGCTTTTTTTGTGCCAACAATATCTGCTAGCTCTGGAGATAAGCTATACATCATTTGAGTTAAGCCTGATTTTTTTGCTCCAGATGATTTCTTCTTAGCTACTTTTTTCTTTTTTGCCATAAATACCCTTCCTGTCTGAATGTTTGAGAAAACTACGATTATGCGTTATTCCCTTCTTCAATAGATATGTAAGAGCTTTTCGTAATTCATGCAAGATTTTTTTTTATTTTTTGACAAAAAAGCAAAGTAACAATTAATCTTAACCCTCTCTAAAGACATGAGTGATTTAACCCAGGAGTTTATTATGTGTGGTATTACCTGTTTTTCTTTCGGGGGGAAAATCCCTGAAAATTACCCAGCATTGCTAGAAGCTTTTGCAAAGAAATTTGAAAGCTATTTCCAACCATCTGAAGGTACTGATAAGAAAGTATCTACACTTGTTCAACAAGTTGATAATAATTTAATGTTATTTCGGACCTCAGCTAAAACCACTTTAGATACTTTTAAAAAATCTGAAGAAGCTCAAAAAGATCTTAAAAAAAATCCGCCAACTATAGGTGTTAAAATACCGCTAGCGGCTATTGCCGTCAGTATTTTTGCAATAAAGAAGATGAGTGAATTGATGGGTAGTTATGTTCCAAGTTTGCGCTCTCTTGATTCCAGAATCTCTTGGCTTGCCTCTATTGTCATTGGAACTTTTATAGGTTTTGCGATTGCTGTGAAGCCTATCGACTCTCAAAAATATAGTGAGATTTCCGATGAAGTTAGAATAGTTGGCAAATCTGTTGTATCAGCAATATCAACGCAGTTCGCTTTAGTCCAAGAGAAGCTAAAAGTTATGAATGAAGGCTTGAATAAGGTAGAGTTAAAAGAGCAAGGCTCTGAGGAATACAAAGCATTGCAAAGTGATATTTTGGAGGCCACTATGCTTCAAACCTTGCTTGAAGAGATTAAAAATGCGCATTATCAATACTAAGATTTGACTTTTTCACACGACAAAAATTTTTGTCGTGTGAGTCTAATACAGAAATCCCAAGAGAAATAAGGGAATTTCTCCTTTGAGAGGGTGCAAAATATCATCTTTAACTAGGTAAGCTGCTTCTTTAATATCTTTCAGTTGATCCTTTGTCTTATTTTTACCAGCAATCTCAAACACGGCATTTCTTGTTCTATAATCGGCTTGTTTAGAGTAAAAAACATCGATACCTGCATTTTGTAGAGATTGAACGAAAAAAAGTTCTCTTTCCATTCCTTTGGAAGACCCATGTCCCAGGTATTGCTCTATGACGTGAATTAAATTCGTATTATTAAGAAGGATTTTTGAAGGTTTTCTCACACCAGCACTTCCTCCTTCGTAGGGGCGCATTTCTCTAATTAAGCCAACAGAAGCTAAAATCATAACGTAATTCTCAGCTGTTTTATTATCTATTCCTAAATTCTTAGCTAAATTATGCATGTTGAGATCACCAGGAGGAATAGAAGTAAGATAAGTTAACAGTCTTTTGAAATAGTGAAGATTGGGAGTTTTCAAATTGTAGTAATTAGCAATGTCTTCAAAGATCGTTTTCTCAATCACTCGATACACTTTTTCGTAATAAGAGTGAGGATCTTCAAACACAAAAGGGTAATATCCCTTCTTTAAATACTCTTCAAAATGAGGAAACAGCCTTTCAACACCTTTCAATTTCTTTAAGACTTTGGGTGTATTTTCAAGAATATCTTCAAATGATATCGGTTGAAGATTAAGGCCTAACTTCAGATTGAGATACTCTCGAAAAGATAACCCATGAAGGTGGTACAATTTAGCACGGCGAGATAGGTCATGGCTACCTCCTATAAGGTCTAACATGGAACTGCCTGAAAACACAATCTTAAGTTTAGGGAAGGAATCATAGAGGTTTTTTAAGCTCTTGATTCCAGCCTTGATATTTGTGAATTTCATCGATGAAGATAGTCGTATATCCTTCAATTGTATGAAGGTTGTTAACAAACTCTAAAAGAGTCGTTTGTTGAAAATAAACAAGGTCCGCTGAAAAATAGAAGGATTTTCCTTTCTTAAATAGCTCATTCTTAATGTATTGAAGTATCAAAGTTGTTTTGCCAACTCCTCTGGGTCCAATAATGCCGGTTAGTCTATTACGTAGAGTGAATAAGGGATATAAATACCGGGTATAAGATAGGGTCAGGCTCTCAATCAAGCGATGGAAGGTTTCAGTGATAAAAC
>CAYUZN010000055.1:0-5677 GCA_964449295.1 uncultured bacterium
CGATAACTTTACGATTTTGTGCATGGAAGAGTTTCTTATCGACATCTTCTCCGTAGAGGAAAATCGTATCACCTGGATCGGTGACTCTGACTTTCTGGAGCATTTGACGAACGATAATCTCGATGTGTCTGTCGTTGATGTCGACCCCTTGGAGGCGATAGACTTCTTGGACTTGTCTTACGAGATACTCTTGGAGGGCTCTCACGCCGCAAATCTCTAGAATCTCTTGCGGAACGACAAGACCGTCTGTGAGTTGCTGTCCTTTGATGACAGGATCGCCACGTTGAACGATTAAGTGTTTTGTGAGTGGAATGAGGTGCTCTTCTTCCATACCAGATTCTTCATCACGAACGACAATGATGCGTTTGTTTTTCTGAACACCACGTGGGTCGACGATACCATCGATCTTGGCAATTTCTGCAGGATCTTTAGGACGTCTTGCTTCGCAGAGTTCTGCAACACGAGGAAGACCACCGGTAATATCTTTTGTCTTGATGGAGCCTCTTGGTAGACGAGCTAGAAGAGTTCCTGCAAGAGCATGTTGCCCTTCTTGGACAGAGATAAAGGCACCTGATGGAATCGCATAGGTTCCAACGAGTTCTGTGTAGTCTTTATCTGCGTAGATGATGATCTGTGGATGGAGTTCTCCACGGTGTTGTTTAACGATGAGCTCTGTTTGAGAGGTTTGTTTATTAATCTCTTTTTGAGTCGAGATCCCTTCAACGAGATCTTCATATTTAACATAGCCAGGACGCTCGCAAATGATCGGCACATTGTGCTGTTCCCACTGAGCGATCTTGCCACCTCTTTTAATTTTAGAGCCATCTTCGAAAAGGATCCTAGTTCCTAGTTCGACGGTAAAGCTTTGTAGAGGTTCGATCGACTTTGTACTAAGAAGTTTTTTACACTCTTCAACTGTGCGCCCTTCATCTCTCACGATATGGAGGGAGCCGTTTTTGTTGAGAACAATCCAAATGCCTTCTTCGTTTTTAACGGTACGTAAGTTGTCATAGATGAGCACCCCATCGGCTTCTGCAATGAGCTCTGGGCTGACGGCTGCAGAGGCGATACCTCCCAAGTGGAAGGTTCTCATGGTGAGCTGCGTTCCCGGTTCACCAATTGACTGGGCTGCAATGATACCAACAGCTTCTCCGAGTCCTACGAGTGTGCCGTTAGCTAGGTTAAGACCGTAGCACTTAGAGCAGATGCCTCGTTTAGCTTCACAGGTTAGAGTCGATCTGATTTTAAGGCTGTCAATACCGGCATCATCGATGAGTTCTGCTTGTTTCACGTTAATCACATCGCCTGATTTAGCCAGGAGTTTTGTATGATCACCTGGTTGGAAGATGTCATCACAGACAGTTCTACCAAAGATACGATCTTTGAGTGGAAGAAGTTCTTCTTGCCCTTGTTTGATAGCAGAGACGTCAACGCCATTTAAGGTGCCGCAATCTTCTTCTGTGACAATAACATCTTGAGCCACGTCAACAAGACGGCGTGTGAGGTAGCCTGAGTCAGCTGTTTTAAGAGCTGTATCGGCAAGACCTTTACGAGCACCGTGTGAAGAGATGAAATATTCAAGAACCGATAGTCCTTCTCGGAAAGAGGCGGTAATTGGAGACTCGATAATTTCACCCGATGGTTTTGCCATCAAACCGCGCAACGCGCCTAACTGTTTTACCTGAGATTTATTTCCTCTAGCACCTGAATCCATCATCAAAAAGAGAGGGTTTAATTCAAGACCATTAGGATGGCTAATTAGTTTGAAGAGCTCTTCTGAGAGAACTTCTGTCACTTCTGTCCAAATACTGATGATTTTAGAGTGTCTTTCTCCCTCTGTGATAATCCCATCTTCATACTGCTTAATGACCACATCGATACGCTTATACGCTTGATCGATCATTTTCTGTTTATCGGGTGGAATTTTCACGTCTTTGACACCCATTGAAAGAGCTGCTTTTGTCGCTTCCGCAAATCCTAGATTTTTTAGGCTATCTAAGAATTTAACGGTCGATTCTAAGCCAACTTTTTTATAGGTTTCAAATATGAGCTCAGAGAGCTTTTTCTTACGAAGTGCGTAGTTTTGAAAGCCGAGTTCTTTAGGAACAATGGTATTGAAGAGGACTCTTCCAGGAGTTGTTTCAATGATCCCGCTTTCAAGACGGAGTTTGATTTTCTCATGGATGTGAATGCCTCTACCTAGTTGGTCTCTTCTTTCGCCTTCAACTTGCTTTTTATCAAACCAGTTGTAGCTGCCACCTGAACTAAGAGATAGCAAAACTTCATCGGCGTTACGAAAAATCTTTGTTTTCTTACCCTGGTCTTCTGACGCAGACAGAGGATCGTACATGAGATAGTAAAGACCTAAAATCATATCTTGTGTCGGCACTGCCACTGGTTTTCCAGAGGAAGGCAAGAAGATATTATCAGGTGCCATCATCAAGGTTTTAGCTTCGATTTGAGCTTCAACAGAGAGAGGGATGTGAACCGCCATTTGGTCACCGTCGAAGTCAGCATTGAACGCTGTACAAACAAGCGGGTGGATGCGGATCGCTTTTCCTTCAATCAAAATAGGCTCGAAAGCTTGAATTCCCAATCTGTGCAATGTCGGCGCGCGGTTAAGAAGAACGGGGTGACCTTTGATGATCTCTTCGAGGACATCCCACACTTCAACTGACTGCTTCTGAATCATCTTCTTAGCAGATCTGATGGTGTAGACATATCCTAAATCTTTGAGTCTTTTCACAATGAATGGTTCGAAAAGCTCGAGGGCCATTTGTTTTGGAAGACCGCATTGATTTAACTTAAGTTCTGGACCTACGACAATGACGGAACGACCTGAATAGTCAACGCGTTTTCCGAGGAGGTTTTGACGGAAACGTCCCTGTTTCCCTTTGAGCATCTCTGAGAGGGCTTTAAGAGGACGGTTGCCAGCTCCCATGACAGGATGACCGTGTCTGCCGTTATCAAAAAGAGCATCGACAGCTTCTTGAAGCATTCTCTTCTCATTGCGGACAATGACATCAGGTGTTTTTAACTTTAAAATCGCTTTCAAACGGCTATTTCTATTAATCACACGCCGATAGAGATCATTTAAGTCAGATGTGGCAAATCTGCCGCCATCTAAAGGAACTAAAGGTCTAAGATCGGGTGGGATAACAGGTGTGCATGACATGACCATCCACTCTGTTTTATTAGGAGAGGCTAAAAACCCTTCGATAATCTTAAGACGTTTAGCAAGCTTCATACGAGCTTGCATCGATTTTGTTTTGCGCAATTTTTCTTTGAGATCAAGAGCGAGAGCTTGAAGGTCTTCTTTTTCAAGAAGATCTCTAATTGCCTCTCCACCCATCTTAGCTACAAACGCATCTGTGCCCCATTTCTCTTGAGCTTCTCTGTATTCGAGATCGTTGAGGAGTTGTTTTCTCTCAAGAGTTGTTCTACCTGGGTCAACAACGACGTATTCTTCATAATAAATGACTCTTTCAAGATCATTTCCTGACATCCCAAGAACGTTACCAATACGAGACGGCATGCTTTTGAAAAACCAAATATGAACAACAGGAACAGCCAGCTCGATATGCGCCATGCGCTCACGTCTGACTTTAGAGAGCGTGACTTCAACACCGCAACGATCACACACAATCCCTTTATGTTTGATCTTCTTGTATTTGCCACAAGCACATTCCCAGTCTCTTGTAGGACCAAAGATCTTTTCACAAAAGAGACCACCTTTTTCAGGCTTAAAGGTGCGATAATTGATTGTTTCAGGTTTTTTGATTTCACCACGTGACCATTCATTACGGATCACATCATCAGAGGCAATCTTAATGGTCAACTTATCAAACTTTGAACCGTTGAAACCTTTCTCTTCCATTTGTTTTTCTCCCTAAACTTTTTCTTCTGTCAATTCAGTACGGACATCTAAGCACAATCCTTGCATCTCTTTCAAAAGAACGTTGAAAGAGGCTGGAATGCCCGGCTTCAAAATGTTCGTGCCTTTCACAATCGACTCATACATATCTCGTCTTCCTTCGACATCATCTGATTTTACAGTTAACATCTCTTGAAGAAGGTTCGCAGCTCCATAAGCTTCAAGTGCCCAGAACTCCATCTCTCCAAATCTCTGACCGCCCCCTTGAGCTTTTCCACCGAGTGGTTGCTGTGTGACAAGAGAGTAAGGCCCAATTGAGCGTGCGTGAATCTTATCGGCAACAAGGTGACTTAATTTAAGCATGTAAATGTAGCCAACAACGACTCTGTTATCAAATCTCTCACCTGTTCTACCATCGTAGAGCCACATCTTGCCATCATCAGGAAGGCCTGCTTCTCTCATCATCTCCCAAATACGAGATTCTGGGAATCCTTCGAATACAGGGCTCTTGACGTAGATGCCTGCTTTTTTAGCGGCATAACCGAGATGGGTTTCTAGAAGCTGTCCCATGTTCATACGAGATGGTACGCCGAGAGGATTTAAGATAATCTCAATGGTTGTTCCATCGGGAAGGTAAGGGACATCGGCCTCAGGCACAATCTTAGAGACAACGCCTTTGTTTCCGTGTCTTCCTGCCATCTTATCACCCACTTGCAACTTACGTTTAGAGGCAACATACACTTTCACTTGACGAATGACGCCAGGATCGAGTTCTGTATCTCCTTTGCGCATAAACTCAATTTCAGCTTTGTGCTGAGTTTGCAGTGTTTCCATAGCGACATCATACTCGCGCAGAATCTGCTTCAGGGTGTTGTACATCTCACAGTCTGGAACTAGAAGATCTTCTGCTTTTTCAGTTTCAAGATTCTCGATCATCTCTTGGGTAATTGTTTCCCCTTCTTTGATGAGAACATCTGCTGTCTTGCGGTGCATGACAGAACCTTGAGCTTGCTCTCCTAAAAGAAGAGCTCCCAACTTCTCATGGAATCCCATCACAAGTTCAGCTTCTTTATTCTTATAATCTTGATGCAGATCCTTAATGCGAGAGGCTTCTTCAACACGCTCATCATCTGTTTTAGTGAGACGATCAGTTCTACTAAAAACACCGACGTTCATGACGACGCCTTCTGTCCCTGGAGGAGCTGTGAGGGAGGCATCTTTCACATCAGCTGCTTTTTCACCGAAGATAGCTCTTAAAAGTCTTTCTTCTGGAGCCAGTTCTGTTTCAGATTTAGGGGTGATTTTTCCAACGAGAATATCGCCTGGCTTGACTTCTGCTCCGATGCGGATGATGCCATCTTCACCGAGATTTGCTAGAGCCTCTTCAGAAATATTTGGAATATCTCGCGTGATCTCTTCTTTACCGAGTTTTGTATCCCTAGCTGTGAGCTCAAACTCTTCTAAGTAGATCGATGTGTAGGCATCCTCTTTCAAGAGTTTTTCTGAGATGATGATCGCATCTTCGTAGTTATAACCGCACCAAGGCATGAATGCGACAAGCACGTTTTTACCAAGACCTACTTCTCCTTTATCTGTTGAAGGACCATCAGCAATGATATCTCCTGCTTTGATCTTATCGCCAATATTGCAAAGGGGTGTTTGGTTAATGCATGTGCCCGAGTTGGAACGCATAAACTTTTTCAAGGAATAAGTCTTTTTATTCAGCGGATTGGCTTTAGCTGCGACAATGATTTTAAATCCATCGACGTATTCAACAACACCATCTTCAGTTGCGACAACAAC
>CAYUZN010000055.1:5687-12588 GCA_964449295.1 uncultured bacterium
AACAGCACCAGAGTCTCTCGCAGCTCTGAGCTCTAAGCCCGTGCCGACAAGAGGTGCTTCTGTTTTAAGAAGGGGTACTGCCTGTCTTTGCATGTTTGATCCCATGAGCGCACGGTTGGCATCATCATGCTCTAAGAATGGAATTAACCCTGTCACAATGGAGACGAGCTGTTTTGATGAGACGTCCATGTGAGTGATTTTTGGGGTGTCTATCTTTAATGATTCACCTTTACGACGTGCCCAGCAAATAGGCTCTTCAAACATATTAAATTCATCAAGGGGAGCAGAGGCCTGCGCAATCACGCATTTCTCTTCTTGGTCAGCTGTCATGTATTCAATTTCATCTGTGACAACACCCTCTTTGACTAAGCGGTAAGGTGTTTCGATAAATCCGAACTCATTGATTTTAGCAAAGGCAGCCAGCGACGTGATAAGACCGATGTTGGGTCCTTCAGGTGTTTCAATCGGACAAATACGCCCGTAGTGACTTGGATGCACGTCACGCACTTCAAAGCCGGCTCTTTCTCGGTTAAGTCCCCCAGGACCAAGAGAGGAAAGACGTCTTTTGTGAGTGAGCTCGGCTACAGGATTTGCCTGATCCATAAATTGTGACAGCTGAGATCTTCCGAAGAAGTCTTTGAGAACGCCGATAAGACCTTTGGCAGAAATCACTTTACCAGGTGTGAGTGTGTCTGTTGAAAAGTCAAAGAGATTAACGCGTTCTTTGATGATTTTTTCCATGCGCGCAAGGCCAATACGGCATTGGTTTTGAATAAGTTCTCCTACAGAGCGCACACGTCTATTGCCTAAATGATCGATATCATCGACAAAGGCATCCTCTTCTCCTCTTTTCAATTTCATGAGGTATTTAAGAGCTGCAATCACATCTTCTTTACGGAGAGTGACAACGTCTAGTTCTTGATCGGTTGTTGGAAACCCAAGTTTGCGGTTAAGTTTGTATCTTCCTACTTTTCCAAGATTGTATCTTTTTGGATCAAAGAAAAGACGCATGATGGCAGAACGAGCATTTGAGAGGGTGGCAGGCTCACCTGGTCTAATTTTACGATAGAAATCTTTCAAGGCGACTTCATAGGAATCGGTAGGATCTTTAGCAAGCATTTTGATAATAGGCGATGTCTCATCGGCATCTTCGGCAATCTTGATCACAGACACGCCTGCATCGAGCATTCTCTTGAGCATGGCTGTTGTCAATTTCTCAGAGGCTTTTCCGAAAACAACTGCACTTTCTTGATCGATGACATCTTCGGCTAAAATCTTACCGACGAGTTTTGTAAAATCTTTTTCCGATTTAATTTTAACTCTGAGCGTGGAGAAAAATTCTTCAAGGATATCGGCATCTGTTGAATAGCCTAAGCTGCGGATAAAAGAGGTAGCAAGAACTTTTCTGCGACGTTTTTTGCGATCGACGTAAATGTAGACTAAATCATTGGTGTCGAAAGATCCTTCGAGCCAACTGCCTCTATAAGGGATAATGCGAAAAGAGTAGATGACAATGCCTTTAGTATGTTTTTCTTGTTCAAAAGAAATTCCAGGAGATCTGTGAAGCTGAGAGACGATGACCCTTTCTGCACCATTGATAATAAAAGTTCCTTTGTCTGTCATAATAGGCATCGTGCCCATGTAGACTTCTTCCTCTTTGATACCTGTCTCATCTGTTAAGCGAAATTTGACTTTCAAAGTGACATTATAGGAAATTCCTCTACGGATACACTCTTCAGGAGTGTATTTGGGAACACCTAGATTGTAAGAAAGAAATTCTAGGATAGTTTTCTCATCGTAGGATTTAATCGGAAAAATTTCATTAAATACTTCTTGAAGTCCTATGTTTTCTCTTTCATGAGGCATCTTATCTGCCTGCAAAAAACTCGTGAAAGATTTTAACTGAACTTCGATCAGGTTAGGAAGTGCAATGATCTCTTCTTTCTCTCGAAAACTCAAGCGATGAGGCGCTTTTTTCAACATCTTGACTCGCTCCTTTAAAAATAAATAAGATAGCAAAGAGCAGAAGAGCTCTTACTTGAACCCTTCTGCTCATTAATTTAAGTGATACGTTGTTTTAAGTTATAAACCTTTAACTGTTACCTTAGTCCCAGCTTCTGCTGCTTTTTTAGCAATCGCATCAGCATCGGCTTTGGAACAAGATGGTTTAAGCACTTTAGGAGCACCATCGACGAGGTCTTTCGCTTCTTTCAAACCAAGTCCAGTCACTTCACGTACAAACTTAATTGCGCCAATTTTCTTATCAGCTGGAGTTTCATGCAATGTGACTTCAAATTCTGTCGATTCAGCTGCAGGTGCAGAATCTGCTCCACCGCCAGCTGCAGGTGCTGCCATCATCATAGGAGCTCCAGAGGCTGCTTTCACACCCCATTTATCTTCTAACATGCCTTTGAGCTTAGACATATCTAGTACGCTAAGACCGCTTAAATCTTCTGCTATTTGTTCTAATGTTCTACTCACTGTAATACCCCTTTATTTAATAAAATTTTAATTTTTGCTTTTGTTTTCTAAACAATAAACGATGCTCGTTAGTAATGCGTCCATCACACCCAGAGTTTGGGCAGGGACCGCTTCTAACAATCCTAAGAATTGAGCACGCATCTCTTGTTTTCCAGGGAGTTTTGCTATTAACTCAATATCTGCCCCAGAAAAAAGTTTTCCCTCAAACCGTCCACCAATAATTTCTAAAACCCCTTCGTTTTCTTGTCTAAATTTAAAGAGAGCTTTAGTTGGAGAGACTGGATCTTCACCCACAAAGACAACTCCTACATGGCCAGCTAGTGTCTTTTCTTCTAAAGCACAGCCAGCTTCTTGAGCAGCTTTGAGCAAAATACGCTTACGAACAACCTCGAAATCAGCTCCTGTTTTGATAAGAGCTGTGCGAAAGGCATAAGCCATATTCGGATCCATCTGTTTGTATCTCGTCAAAATGAAGGCAGGTGACCCTTTAACTTTATTTTCAATTTGATCGAGTAGTAATTGCTTTTCTTTTCTCATTTTAAGCCTCCACCATGCCGCTGAGGTCGACTTTTAGGCCAGGCCCCATGGTTGAAGAAATCACGAGTGAGCGTAAATAATGCCCTTTAGCTGTCGCAGGTTTTGCTTTAGCAATGGCATTAATGAGCGCAAATATGTTTTCAATGAGCTTGTCTTTCGCAAAAGAGACTTTGCCGACTCCACTGCTGACAACACCGTGTTTATCACTTTTAAATTCGATTCTGCCCTTTTTGATTTCTCTTACGGCATCTGCCACGTTGGCAGTTACTGTTCCAGCTTTAGGTGTTGGCATTAAGCCTCTTGGGCCTAAAACTTTTCCTAGCTTTCCCACATCTCTCATCATATCTGGTGTCGAAATCACAGCATCAAAATCAGTCCAACCATTTTTGATCTTCTCAAATAGGTCTTCATGTCCAACTACGTCAGCACCGGCAGCTAAAGCCTCTTGTTGTTTATCGCCTTTAGCAAAGACAACAACAACTAAGTTTCTTCCTGTCCCATTCGGTAATGAGACAACGCCGCGTACCTGTTGGTCTGATTTCTGAGCATCGATGCCAGTTTTCAGAGCCAAATCCACCGATTGATCAAACTTCACTGGTGGACATCGCTGTAAAATGTCGATAGCTTCATCTAGTTTATAGATTTTTTGAATATCTATAAGCTTCGCTATCTCCCGACCGCGTTTACTTTTCATGTTTATCCTTCAATAATATCAACACCCATCGATCTCGCGGTCCCCATCACAAGCCTTTCTGCAGCTTCTTCTGATCGCACGCGCATATCGGGATATTTTTGCTTTGCAATTTTATTCACTTGCACTTTTGTTAACTTTCCAACTTTATCTCTGTTAGGAATTTTTGAGCCCGACTCGATACCAAGCTCTTTTAAAATCATCCGTGACACAGGAGGTTTTTTTGTAATGAACGTAAATGTTTTATCAGAAAACACAGAAATTTCTACAGGGAGAATGTCTCCTGCCAAATCTTGTGTTTTAGCATTAAATTCCTTACAAAATCCCATAATGTTCACTTGAGCTGCTCCGAGAGCAGGACCAATAGGAGGTGCAGGATTTGCTTTTCCTGCAGGAATTTGTAGCTTAATAATCTTTACAAGTTTCTTTGCCATACTTTACTCTATTTTTTATGTTTCTGCTTCTTGTGGGACTTGCTCAACTTGCCAGAATTCAAGGTCATCGACTCTTGTTTCTCTTCCAAAAATAGAGACGAGAACACTCAATCTACCTTTATCGTGGAAGACATCTGTGACAGTTCCAATAAAGTTCACAAATACGCCATCTGTAATTTTAACTTTCTCACCAATTTGGATATTATGTTTTTGAACGACTCCCCTCTTTTTCTCTTCGAGTTCAGCCAAAATACTATCGACTTCTTTCTGGGGAAGAGGCAAAGGCTTCTCTCCTCCTAAAAAAGCGATCACACCATTTGTCCCTTTAACGTACATCCAAGAATCATCGGTTAAGTGCATTTTGACCAGAATATAACCGGGCCATAGCCTTTTTTCGCTGACCTTTTGTTCCCCTTTTTTCACTTCTGCGACGTTTTCTGAGGGAACGAGAATTTCCTCAACGAAGTCAATCATCCCTTGAGCCTCTCGATTCTCTTCGAGAGTCTTTTTCACCTTCTTCTCCTGACTCGAAATCACTTGAACAACATACCACTTATGCATGCACCTTACCCAAAAACTAAATGAATAATAGTTGTGAATCCATCTAAGAACCCTTTAATTAAAAGATCCGACAAATAGACCCCCATCCCAAAAATAAACATAGAACCAATCACAATCTTAGTGCACAACGTCAGTTCTTCTTTTGTTGTCCACGTAACTTTTTTAAGTTCCGCCTTCAATTCACGTACGTAACGAACCTTTGATATGCGCTCAACTTGCTCAACTTCAGGATTCAATTGTTCCACTTTTACGCTCATTTGATCCTTTTTTAAACGAGTGCGGAGGGACTCGAACCCCCGACCAGCGACTTTGGAGATCGCTGCTCTACCAACTGAGCTACACACCCTCAAAGTGGGAGCAGTATTCTTCCTACGTCTCCCACTTGCTTTTACGCAATAATCTTACTCACAGTTCCCGCACCAATTGTTCTTCCACCCTCACGGATAGCAAAACGCATTCCTTCTTCCATAGCTACCGGAACGAGCAATTCGCCTGAAATTTCAAGATTATCTCCTGGCATCACCATTTCTGTTCCTTCTGGCAGAGTCACAGTTCCTGTCACATCTGTCGTACGGAAATAAAATTGTGGGCGATAGCCGGTGAAGAAAGGTTTGTGACGACCTCCCTCATCTTTTGTCAGCACATAAATAGTCCCTTTAAATTTCGTATGTGGCTTACATGTTCCTGGAGCCACTAAAACCATGCCGCGCTCAACATCACCTTTTTCCAATCCACGTAAAAGGATACCAACGTTTTCGCCAGCTTCTGCTTTATCAAGTTCTTTGTTAAACATCTCAAGACCTGTTGCCACTGTCTCTCGTGTGTCTTTAAGACCGACAATTTGAAGTTTATCATTGACCTTAACAACGCCTCTTTCGACACGACCTGTAGCTACCGTTCCACGACCAGAAATAGAGAAGACGTCTTCGATAGGCATTAAGAAAGGTTTTTCGATTTCTCTCACAGGTGTTGGGATTTTTTCATCGACACAATCCATGAGTTGTTGAATCGCTTTCACATACTCTGCATCTCCTTCTAGAGCTTTAAGAGCAGAACCGCGAATGATAGGCACATTTTTATAACCTTTAGACTCTAAAAGTTCCATGAGCTCCATTTCAACGAGATCAACGAGATCTTCATCTCCTTTGCCGATCATGTCCATCTTGTTTAAGAAGACAACAATTGAAGGAACGCCTACTTGGTGAGCCAGCAAGATGTGTTCTTTCGTTTGAGGCATCGCTCCGTCAGTTGCTGCGACAACGAGAATGGCTCCATCCATTTGAGCAGCACCTGTGATCATGTTTTTAACATAGTCAGCATGGCCTGGGCAGTCAACGTGCGCATAGTGACGTTTATCTGTTTCATATTCAACGTGTGTTGCGTTAATTGTAATTCCGCGTGCTTTTTCTTCAGGGGTATTGTCGATAGACGCATAATCACGATATTTAGCTTTTCCGCGCTCTGCCAAAACTTTTGTAATCGCAGCTGTAAGAGATGTTTTGCCGTGGTCGACGTGTCCAATGGTTCCAATGTTAACGTGCGGCTTATTTCTCTGAAATTTTTCTTTTGCCATTATGTCCTCCGTTAGGATTCAACTGTTTTTGCCCAAGATAGGAATTGAACCTATGGCCACTTGCTTACCATGCAAGTGCTCTACCACTGAGCTACCTGGGCCTGATCTATTAGATAAGCGACCAAGGTTACTCACCAAAGCAAATAAAATCAACAGTTAAGTTTAAAAAATTGTTAGTTTAAATTATTTTTGCCTATAAGTAATGCGCGCTTTTGAAAGATCGTAGGGTGACATTTCCACCGTTACGATATCTCCCACGAGCACACGAATGTTCCTTATCCTCATCTTGCCACAGAGATGAGCAATCACGCGCATTCCGTTTTGCAGAACGACGCGAAAGTTCATGTTAGGAAGCAACTCTTCCACGGTTCCATCAACTTTAATCGTATCTTCTTTAGGCATAGCTCTCAGGATAAGTGTATAATGCAAGGCATGCTATCAAATTTCCGAATAACTGCAAACAAAAAACTCTTGAAGGATATAATATTGATAAGTTTTTATGGGAAAAAATCCTCAAAAAGAGAAAGAAGACAGCAGACTCGGGCACCCTCACCGGCCGGGGCACCGGCCCGAAAAGGAGGAGAAAAAAAATAAATAACCCGCTTTTATCTAAAATAGTGCCCG
>CAYUZN010000055.1:12598-13573 GCA_964449295.1 uncultured bacterium
AATCTCTACCCGTCTTTTCTCTCTATTCGTGCCCGTGCCCCTGCCCGTGAGCGTGCCCGAGTCTTCTTCTCTTCTTTTAAAATTTTTTAACTGCCATACACGTATTTGTTTTTTCAGGCAAAGCAAGTTTCAGAAGATGTCTATTCAATTGGGACAGCAGCTGCCTTCTTTGAGAGAAGGATTCCACACCCCTGATAACCTTGTTGAAGGACGTCAAAGCATGATGTATTTATCATCAAAGTGTAAAAATGGATGTATGATATTTGAAGCTTTCTCCGAAGCTCTTATCTCTAAATGACTTGCAGCTGTTTTACCCTTTATTTACAGTGACCCCAGGCTTTAAGTGCCTGAGATTTTATTATCATGTTAATAATAAATTTTTTATTAACAATCGAGAGTCTTTTGATTGTTATTAACAATTTTAATTTATCTTGTTTTTTTATAGGTATATATTTAAAATATAATTGTTTTTATTAAAAAATAAATGAGATTTATGAGCATTAATTTAATTTATGAAAAACAATTAGAATCTAATATTTTTAAAGCTGCAGATTTTATAGCTAGCGCTAAGGGCGCTGAAATCCGCCAAACTATCAACAATCTATTTTTTGATGGAGGGGTATTTGCTCCAAAAAGTTTTACATCTTTAGCTTCGACTTATATTCCAGAGATTGGGGGCGGCCTTGAATTAGATCCGGAGGATCCTTCGGCCCCTAACAAGGAGCGCACATTTATTGATATAAGCAAGGAAAAGTCATTTAGTGCTCAATTAGGCTTTGTAGAAGGCATTCCTGTAATAGGATCAGCTATTGCAGCTATAAACATTATACATCATTTATTCGGTGCATTGTCTGCTAACTCTAAATTAAAAAAAGCAATTATAGAGCTACCTAAGACAAAAAGAACACAGGACAATATAGGCACAGGAGCGTGTTTTGGTGCAGCAAAAGAAGTCGTTGATCAAGCAATTAACTA
>CAYUZN010000056.1:0-13471 GCA_964449295.1 uncultured bacterium
CAATCCAGCCTGTTACTAAAGCGGGAACTACCATACCTTCCTCCTTGTGAATTAACACTCTTGTTTGTTTAATCAGACAAGCATTTTAGCGAATAATTTTTTTATGTAAATGTGTTTTTTAAATAGAGCGTTATTTAAAATAATTTATATAATTATTTGCATTTTAATAGAGTCACATGTTATAGTTTTGCCGTTTACAATAAGCTTATTGCCTAAGTTTAGAGAAGACCAAATAAACAATGAGTTAAAAAAGGAAGACTTTATGACAATCACAGAAGTAGTAACTATACAAAGCGACCTCATGCAAACCCTCAGAGACTTACCAACACAATTTTTACCAGATGCTCCAGACACTGCTCTCCTATCTAAAGATAGCGTTCTTGAAATTGTTGCTGACAAATTTGCAAACATGGCAAAGATATATACAGATCTAAGCAAGGCTGGTCAGGAACTGATAGTTATGCTCTTTGATAAAAACAAAGAAATCGCCAATCTCTCTGAGCAGTTATCAACATTACAGACTCCATTAATAAATGCGACAGACACTCTACTATCAGGCAAAATAGCAGAACTAACCACGAGCTCTGCTGCTCAAGCAGCTTCTCTACTTATAGAGAGACAAGCTAGATATGTGATTGGTGTTGGAACAGTTTTTGCAGCTCTTGGATTTGTTGGACAAACTTATACTAATGAAGAGTCTCCAAAAACAAAAAGAGCTCTCCAAGCATGTTCCCTTTTAGGATTTGCTGCAATCATAACTGCTCTTGTTAGTCCAAAGTTAGCTGCCTCAGCTTTTAGCACTGTTGCTAGATGCTTCTCAGCTACACAGATTGGATAATTCTTTTCATTAAAGACCTCTGGGATATCTCAGTGGTCTTTTTTTGTGCATTGACATAATCCTTTCGTCAATCTTATATTATTTTCTATGAAATACCTCTTGCTACTTTTACCCCTTTTCTTACTTACCGGCTGTGCGTTAACTCGAGATAACATCTCTTTAAATTATGACCCCATGACCAATGTTCAGAAAATCGCAGAGGCTGAAAACACAGAACTCGATGTAGCTGTCAATGATAACAGACACAACAAAGATCGAGTCGGACGTAAAATCAATGGATACGGTATGCCGATGGCCCTAATTGTCTGTGACAATGATGTTAGTACACTCGTGAAAGAAGCCTTATTAAAAGAATTAGATAATCGAGGTTTTACCCTCTCCCCGCAGAACCCTCAAATCTTGATTAACGTCGAGCTTAACAAACTATCCAACAGATTTCGATGGGGCTTTTGGGCTTTCAAAAGCCAAGCTGAAACAAACCTGACAATTACCATCCAAAATCCCGATGGCACCCCCAAATACACCAAAACCTTCCTTGGCCAAGCAGAGAAATCCAAAATCTTTGTTGCCTCAGGCAAAAATGCCCAGATCCCCCTAGAACAATCTCTACAACATGTCATTGCCCAAATCGTTGAAGATCCAGAGTTCCTCTCGGCTCTTCTGAAAACCCCTCAAATCACCCTTTCCCCAGCAGATACCAGCACTACGATGCTTTCTGAGGAAAAAGCAGCTCTATGAATACTCATGGTCATTCTTAGGAATCGTCGAGAAATAAATTTTTAATAAATATCAAATTATTTACAACTTACTTTTTATAGAAGATTTATCGGGTTTTATTCTACCTTGTTTTTGTAGATATTTCTCTGCACATAAATAGATACCTAAAGATTCTGCCTCAATCTTAACTCCTTTAAGATTAATCCCATTATTTTTAAAAAATTGCAAAGCATCTAGCAAGTTTTGACAATTTGGCTTGTAATGCCCACTATGATTTCGAATACAGATAATCTTCCCTTTATCATTCACTTCAAGCATTCCAGCCCCAATAATAGCTCCCCCTGAAAATAAACTTGAATGTTGCTGCCATAACTTGTGATGGCCTTTTCGTTTCTCAAATAAATAAAGTCTTTTATCAGCTCCAATAATAAAACAATCTCTTTCACTTTTTTCTATATAAGCTCTATCAAAAAGATCCCCTTTTCTCGTATAAAATTTTCCATCTTTAATAGATATAAGATACTCTGATCGCTGTTTCTTAGAAAAATAAACAACAGATGTTTTCAATTTAATATTCTTAACATTTAACCATTCTTCAAAATTAAATTTAGTTTCATTTTTCTTCCAATCTTGCATATATATAGAAAATTCATCTTTTGCTGGATGAGTTTTTATAAATTTTTCTGCCCAATATTTTTCCTGTAAAAGCATTCCTGTGAACCCTGCCTTTTTAATCAGATCTCTATTTCGCACAAGCATACGAATTTTAAAAGCAGACTTTATCCAGCGCTCTTGAGCTAGCTTAGATTCCGGAGAATAGCCCAATTGTTTATTATTAATTAATTGTATTGTCATTTTATTAATCTCTATTTATTTTATTAATTATAAATAAATAATTTTAGTAAATCAAAAAACACAACCATTTTGTTATTAATTATTTGTAAAAAAAACAATCTCATATCTGACTAATGCTCAAATACATATGAAATTATAAGAATAATTTCATTTAATGAATAAAAAACATAAATAGTTGATAACCAATGTTTAATGATTTTTATTATATTATAATAAAATTTTTAAATATACATTGACATTAAATAAAAAATTTAATATAATTTAAGACCTAGAAACAGGAAAACTATGACAACACATCTAAACACCACAGAATCCCCTACTTTGATAACAAAGACTCCTTTATCTCAAAAAACAGATAAAGCCCATACCCCCATAACAAAAATACAACGATCTCAATTCATCAATTCTTCAACAATCTCTTCTCTTATCTTACCTATAAGCCTTGTGACAGGAGCTATAATAGGCGCTAAAATAGGCCTTAATCTTTGTACTGTTTGGGCCCCTATAAGCTCCTTTGGATCATCTTATTTTTGTTTATTCTATGTTATGCCTCACTGTGCTGTGATTGGCGCATCTCTTGTGTTTGCAACTTATGCATTTGCAATAGAACCTATGACTGGAGGAATTTCTCAAAAACCGACCTCTCATTCCAGCAATTCAGCAACTCCCTCTTCCCCATTAACAAAAAACAATCCAAAGACATATCTGCAGAATGTTCCAGGTGATGGAGATTGCTTATTATATTCGGCTCTAAAACACATTCGTCGTGATAGAAATTATTTTAACGAAAGGTCTACTCGTAACTTAAGATGGGCAATTGCTCAAGCAGCTCAAACAGAAACAAACCCAGAAAAACAGAAAGCAATCATATATGACCTATATCATGCTAGAAGAGCTGCAGAAGAAGAAAGACGTACACATAGCTTACCTTTTAGTCACCTTTTCACAGATAGTATGGACATGGTCTTTGGTGATTCTGTAGAAAGAATTGCCTGGCATCAGATTTTAGGGCAAACCTATTACGATTACATTATGGGTCCATGCTATAAAGCTTACTTAGATCAATATGCTATTCGTTTCTTAAACGAACATTGTTTTAATAATCGTTTGATAATCGTACAATCAGATGGACAAGGTGGCTATATCAATAGAGATGGAGTAGGCTTTAACCTTCTTGCTCTTTCTCATGAACAAAGAAGCTCTCTTCCCGTTCTCTTTTACGAGAACAATCATTACCAGTACATCGATAGCGCAAATCCAGACTTTTGGAAATCATATAGAACTCAAACCTCAACAACTTGAATAAATTCATTTTTATGGACGCAACAAGATCACATACATCTACCTTTCACCAGACAAATGATCAACAAGCTTGTCGATTTTTTTACGGCAACACTTCTCTTAAAATCTCAGAAACGGCTTACCGTCTATTGTTAGCAACAAGAGCTACTACCCAAGCCCTTAAGTTACAAAACATGTTTCCCTCGATCAAAACAACTATAAATGCCTCTAAAAACATTCAGGCTTTTGAAAACTATTTTTCTGTCTTGGCAAGAGCCTTAGAACCTATTAGCTGTCTATTAAGTTTTCTACAAAGAGATACGTTCATTGAAGACCTAAAATGTTTCAAAAAAGGACAATTTCTAAGCCAAATACACTTAGAGACCTTTAAAGACTTTATCAAAGAACCGGGAAACCTTGAAAGAATGTTATCAACAGATTTTTGCGCCAGAGCTAATATCGATGTCGGTTTATTTCTAAGTTCTGAGGGAAATCTAAAAACGATACCCACAGATAAGCTAGATGTTATAATTGAGCAAGCACGAAGAAAAAAGATTATAAATGGCTGCGGATTAATTCTATCTCTCTTGTTTTCTTTTTCCTATTTGGTCTCTCTAAAGATGAGTATTAATTTGATCAAACTCATGTGTGTTTTTTTCGTGCCTTTTGCAATCAAATGGATTATCGAAGTACAAATGATTGATAACGTAGATCTATCCTGGAAAAATTACTTGCCGAATTTCCTAAGAAAAGTGGATCACATACAAAGATTAGCTCAAGTTAAAAATTGGAAGAGATGTTTCGGGCAAAATAGAGTCAAATTAAGCCACTATTTAACAGCTCATCAACTTCAATACCTGAACCAACAAATTAACAAGAAAACGGAAGACGAGTTTTCTGTTCTAGTGAAGCAGATGGTACATATACAATTAGGAAAAGCTAAAACTGACGTTCTAGGGCACATTTTACTGACAATCGGAGGATGTTTAAGTCTTATTCCTGTACCAGCTATCAGAATCTTACCGGTTAGCGCTTCTCTATTTGGCTTGTTTCTTAGATATCAAGCTTCTGGCTAACCTATACTTTTCTTCCTGTTATCCATTCTCCCATCTTGCATCGATAGGCACAATATCCTAACTCAAAAATCAGACTCACACACAAGATAATTTTAAGAAGGCTATATCCCTCTTTATCAGCCGCTCTACCTAATGAGCAACCTTCTTCTGATCCATCATCGACTCTATTAGTCGCATATATATCGATTCCTTTAATTACATTTCCATTTCCAATTGGTGTGATCAGTTCTTCAAATGGAATTTTATTAAAAATAATTTTAGGCTTCATCGCCTCATTACATTCCAACCATATAGCTGTCCAATCAACACTTTTACGATCAGCCTGAATAAGCTTTTCTAAGTTTGACAAAGGAGAACCTATTGATCCTCTAGAATTCAACATCAAATAAATTGGATCGCTCATATATATGTCCTGTTTTTAATCTAGCTTATTATTGTTTACAAAATCAAACTAGTTTTAATATAAAAAATTATACATTTTTATATTTTTAAGTCAATTAAAAAATAAATTAATATTAATAAAAGAATTAGATATGAAAAAATATTTTTATATTATTGCTAGCTATTTGTTGTTGCAAATAGATAGAGGCGAGTTGATAATACACATTCAACTTGGAGGTTCAATTGGAGAGCTTAACATATTGTATAAAAGAATGCTTTGGCCTCACAACTGACAAAAAACCCATTTCTTTAAATAAAAAAGATGATGATTTGTCTCAGAACGAGATTGTTGAATGGAAGGCTCATTATCCTGTTGGCCCTCATTTAAAAAACTTCACCTGTGAGGAAGTCAATACCTATGTTATTGCTCTTTTCAAAGATTTATCAAAAATAAATATTAACAGCTCCAATATGGGGGTTATTAGAGATCACTTGTATGAGATCGGAACGCAAAATGCAAGGATAAGAGATCTCTGTTTAAAAAAGATTGGGCAACTTAGTTGCTCACAAAAAGAAAAAGAGTTTTTATTATTAAAGCTTATTTTCTTCGTTCCTGATTATCCATAGACTTTTTTTCCTGTTAAAGAAGGCTAATGACAGAAAGTTTAAATACCCATCAATTTTATCTGAAAACAAAGTCATTCCAAGAGGAAGCTTCTTTGAGTGCATTAACAGAAGCGGAAAGATTTTTAGCCGAAGGCAAACCAAACCTCAAGGTTCATGTTCTTTCTCGGAGCATTTGCAAGAAAGCATTTGAGATATTTAAAAAAGAACTCAAGCAAACATTTCCGTCAGACATTTACAATGAACTGATGGAATTAACATTCCTATCAAGAGAAACATTTTTCTTTGTCGACTTAAAAGAACGGGTTATAAAAATCCTTACACAATCTAAGACCCCCACATAAAAACGTACTATGTCAATTGCTGCTCAAGAAACGTTTCCTTATCTTCTGTCTGATGAATATAACAGCTCTTCTCCATAGAAACATTAGAAAATTCTTCCTGGTTCAACAATACTTTGGTGTCTTAAGTAGTTTTCATAACTTCTATTAACCATTTTTTGGAAAGCTTCCTGAGAACTTAACCCAATTTTTTGAATTAAATCCTGATTGTGCGAAACAAACTCCTCAAAAGATGAACAATACTTTTTAGCAAACTCTTCCTGGCTCATAGTATTATTCTTTAAGTAATCAAGCTGACTAGATTTTATTTTTATATAAACTTCTTGTCTATTTCTTGTAGGAAATGTCGTAACACAAGATCTAACAGCGCTAGTCTTCAATAAGTTAGCAATTGATTTCAACATCTTAATCCCCTTATAGGTTACTCATAATTTAATCTAAAAAGCTAATATGTCAACTCATTATTGACATTAAAAAAAATTATGTTAATAAAATAATTAAATACAAAAATATTTTTATATTATTGTTAACTATTTGCTGTTGCAAATAGTTAGAGGCGAGACGATAATATGTTTTCAACTTGGAGGGTCAAGTGGAGAGCGTAACTTATTGTATAAAAGAATGCTTGGGTCTCACAACTGATAAAAAACCCATTTCTTTAAATAAAAAAGATGATGATTTGTCTCAGAACGAAATTCTTCAATGGGAGGCTCGTTATCCTGTTGGCCCTCATTTAAAAAATTTCACCTGTGAGGAAGTCAATAGCTATGTTATTGCTCTTTTCAAAGATTTATCAAAAATAGACATTCATAGCTCTAATATGGGAGCTATTGGAACCCACTTGCGTACAATCGGAATCCAAAATCAAAGGATAAGAGATCTCTGTTTAAAGAAGATTCAGCAGCTTAACTGCCCGCAAGAAGAAAAAGATTTTTTATCTATAGAACTTGCTTACTCAATTTCTGATTATCCATAGCTTTTAACGTACTATAGAAGCATGCGAACATGTTCTAGATCATTATCATCTCTATTTTTTGGAAGAAGAAATGGGAGATATATTTGTTAAATCAACAGAACCATAAATTCTAGACTCTACTACTTTATGTATCTTTTGAGATTGAGCTTCGGTAAGTTTAGGAGGGATAGAGTTTTTTGCATAATGATTTTGCGCATCTTCGAACCGTGCCTGTGTGAAATCCGCACTTGGCAAGCTTAAATCAGCAGGTGTAGACATAAATTATCTCCTTTTTTGACTTAATCTAATCAGCAAAATGCAAAGAAAATCTAAGCTTTTTAGGCCTGTAGTTCTTAACATCGTTATACTTGTTGTTGCTAAAACCATAACATCCTCCCTTAAATAGATCCATACTTTAAGCTCTTTGTTGTTTTCAGTAAATATCCTTTGCTCCAGGTATTTCTCTCTTGATAGAAACCCTTTAAGTGGATATGTTTTTATTCTCTTAGAGAAGCCTAATGACAGAAACCTTAAACACTGACACTGAGAAAAATAAGGAAACAGTTTATGGTTACAAAATATAACTATACTTTTGGAGCAGGTTCAGAGCCTAATAGATGTATCATCTTTACAAGAAGCGATGAAAATGATGCTGGTAGCATACAAGCAGAAGTGTTTACTACAGCAGAAGGAAACTCAATTTCAATTTCGAAACTCTCAGGTTCTGCAATTAATGTCGAAATGATGACAAATTCAGATAAAATAATGGGTTTTCAAAAAAGACGTAGAGGAGAAATGGTCACTTTTATTCCCGATAAAAAACTTTCAGAACTCACAAAAGACAAGCAACAAGAAATTCTTAAAAATCTTCAACCTAAGGGCGGTTGGAGGATTGAGGTTACTAATAATATCGGCCAAAAAGATCCTCGTTTTGAGCAAGTGGTGCATTTAGCTTTATTTAACCCTACCTAGGCATCCTCATCATAAATTTTAAAATAAAGAGGTTTTATGTTTGCATCAATTAGACAATGTTTAGGGATGGATGCTTATCGTGAATCTTATAAAAAACATGATGATTTTCCCTTAGAAAAAACAAAACAATGGGTTCAAAGAAATCCAGTTGATCAGTTTCCAGCTGTAACTAGACGAAGCGAGATAGAAAAGCTTGTTTCTCAACTTATTAGTGATTTAGGGACTTTTGAAATTAATGCAACTAATATCAATAGCATTCAAGATCATTTATATCTTATAGCTAACAAAAGTGAGGGATTAAGAAGTTGCTTAGTTGAAAAATTAAGGGAAAAACATTTAAATTGTGAGCAAGATTTAAAGGAACGATTAATGCTTAGCATTATTTTCTTTGTCCCTTGCAAACCCTCATGTTGACGAAGACCTCATCAAATATTGCGCTCCTATCAATTAAAAACAGCAAATTCTTTGTTGAATAAAAAATTGTTAAAACATACCCTGATAGAATTTCTTAAGAGGAAAATCTGCCTTGAAGCAAATCGTTGTATGTTTGTTACTGCTACTCACTACTCTTGGCTCTAACCCTTCTCCTTCTTTTGCTATCACAGAAAGCCTTCCTGAAGCTATTGTTGCAGGATCTGTTAACGTCATCACAGGCGATCATTATTTCATAGAAAATGATATCGTCATTCAAGGTGCCTTTCCTTTAAAAATACCACGCTCTTATATTAGTAGCAGCAAAAGCTGGAAACATTTTCCTCATTTTTTTGCTTATCTCGATACTGAATATTACCGAGATTGTGAGTCTCAAGATCACGATATTCCCCTTTGGTTCATTCAAATTACAGAAGCCAATGGCACTGTTTTGACCTTTGAGGCAGATCCTCACGCTATTAGAAAAAAGAAACAGCCTATTATGTTTCATCTGCAAGCAGATCGTTTTAATCAAGGTCTTACTAATACCGCCAAAGGAGAGATTTCAGGAAAAACCAATCTTAAAAATGTTCGTATTGAAATGGAATCAGGAAAACAATCGTTTCTTTTTTATGCTCCAGATGGAACTGTTCGTTATTATCAAAAAATTAAGAGTAAAAACTTAGAAAAAACCTACCTTCTTCAATGGGAGAGAATGCCCAACCAAAGTCTTATGTGCTATGGGCATGATGAACAAAATCGGCTTAACACCATTCGAGTTGCTAATCACAGCAATACTAAAACCTTTGCTTCAGCTACTATCGTTTACCACTCAGATAAGCCTCATCAAAATCCTAATTACGACATCCATACAAGTGATGGAAGAGTTCTGAATTATCGTTTTGAAATTCTCTCCGATTTCTCTCTTTTAACAAACGCTAATACACCTGATTATCCTCAAGAATTTATTAGTTATCATAAAGTTAAATATGGCAGTGGCACATGGGGATATCTTCTAGGCCACAGAGACATTTCTTGTCATAGACACTATAATGTTGATTACTATTTTCAAGGCCATCATCAAGTCGGTGGAAAAGATATCAAAATAAAAACAGATCATCCTAAATGGCTAAGAGTTAAAACTCTTAGTTCTCCTGTAGGCCAGGATCAGACATCCCATATCACACATACTTTTACCTATGACACAGATAACAGAATCACCTATGTGCGTGAGATTGATCAAACTCTAACCGAATATCGCTACTCTCCTAGTTTTCGATTAGAGCATATTTTATATTACGGAGAAAAAGATCAACTTCATCATAGCGAAAAATATATCTGGGGAACAGAGGGGGCTTTAGCCACTAATCTTATTTGTCATACTTTCCTTGATCATCAACACACACCTCTTTTCTCTAAAAAATTCTTCTATGACAATTATGGAAATATCATAGAAGAAAAGCTCTATAGCAATCTTTCTAGCAAATCAAGCGCTCCCCTCTCAGTATCAAAAGAAGGTATGCCTCAAGAAAACGGTGTTGAGACTTACTCTATTAAAAGGTCATATTCTCAAGATGGCTTAAACCTTTTAATCAGAGAAGAAGCACAAAATGGAAAAGTGACACTCAACAATTACCATCCAAACACAGCGGTTCTTGTTTCACAATTCATCTGCGATCACACCACTATTAAAATTCGTCATTTTTATGACTACAATGAAGATTTTCTTCTTGTAAGAGAAATCATAGATGACGGCTCCTCTTCCGATAAATACAATCTCTCTGATGTCAAAACTCGTCTTATCAAAGAAGTAGAGTTCGTTCCTAATGGACATCCTTACCAAGGCATGCCTCATACCATCACTGAAAAATATTGGGATGGAGCAACAGAAACACTGTTAAAAAGAACCACTCTTACTTATACAACAGGCGGATGTATTGACAAACAAGACATCTATGACTCTCATAACACCTATTGCTACAACCTAACTGCCAAATATGATTTAGCAGGTAGAGTTCTAGAAGAAACAAATCCTATTGGGCAACAAGCACTCTACTCTTACGATCCTATAGGCAATCAAATCCTTCATAAAGAATTTAGCAGTCAAAAAGAAAACCATAAAAGCTATGATTTCTCTAATCGCCTAACAGGCCTCACTGAAAAAGGCATAGATGGACTTAAACGAACAACAACTCATACATATGATGGAAAACATAACAGGATTACCACTCAAGATCCGTATGGTCATGAAACGCGTTTTGAGCCTGATCCTTTTGGTCAAATTATAAAAATCCATCATCCTCCCATTTCAAGCCCAACAGGATCTTTTCTCTATCCTATTGAAACACAGAATTACGACTCTCTTGGAAGACAAACGCTGACTGTTAATGCAAGAGGACATGAAATTCATCAGACGTTTAACGCTAGAAATCAAGTCGTTTTTATTAAGCATCCTGATGAAGGATTTGAAACCTTTATTTACAATCTTGATGGAACTTTGTCTTCTCATACCAATCAAGAAGGTGCAACGACAACTTACACCTATGATTTCCTAGGAAGAAAGACATCTGAAACAAATGCTTTGGGACATACAACAACTTATACTTATGACGCATTCAATCTCATCTCTACTCAAAATGCCGAAGGAATTGTCACAACACACAGCTATGACGGAGCAGGACGAAAAATAAGAGAAGACTTAGCAGGAGAAATCACAGACTATCTCTACGATAATTTAGGCCGTCTTTATTGCACAAAAAAAGGAGATGCCTGCCATATCACTATCTATGATTTCTTAGACAGAGTTATCGAAGAGCGGGATGAAGATATACACCAAAATGTCTATAAAAAAATCAACTATACTTATGATGAAGCAGGCAATCGATCCTCTATTATTTATAACATCGATGGGAAAGAAGCTCCCGAATATTTCTGTTATGACAGCTTTAACCGCTTAATTGAGCACAAAGATGCTTTGGGCTATCTCACAACCACTCACTACGACGATAATTACCAAAATGCTCAAAAACAAATAGTTTTACAAACAACCACAACAGATCCCCTTGGTCTTGAGACCATCACTACCTATGATGTTTCAGGGCACATAGCTTCCATTCAAAAAAGAAAATCCGGCAAAATTTTAGATTCTGAAGAACTCTTTTATGATGAAAATAAAAATCTAACCTATCATCTCAAAAATCAACTTCAGAAAACAGAGTGGTCATATGATTCCATGAATCATATAGAGACTCTAACAGAAGCAGAGTCTAAAATAACCCACTATACCTACACAAAGACAGGCCTTCTCTTAAACAAGTGTAAACCAGATGGGACCCTCATTAGCAACCAATACGATCTACTAGGCCTTCTAAGCGAAACAGTCTCTTCAGACTCCTCTATCAAATATACCTTCACCTACAATAAGATTGGACAACCCACAGAAGAAAAAAACGAATTAGATGGAACAAAAACAACAAGAAAGTTTGACCCTCAGGGAAGAGTTATACAAGAAACACTAGGCAATGGCCTGTCTCTATCTTCAGACTATGATGAACAAGGCAGAAAACAAAGACTCATTCTCCCTGACCAATCAGAGATACTCTTCCATTATGACCCCATCTTTTTAAGAAAAATTATTCGCCATCAAGAAAGTCACCATTTCAATCAATATGATTTAAGTGGAAACCTACTCAAACAAACATTTATGGGATCACTCGGCCCCATGCACATCTCTTATACTTTAACTGGGCTTAAACAAAGCTTCTCCTCTCAGTTTGGCAAACAAGAAGCTATCTTTGATGCAGCCTGCAACTTATCTGAACTTATAACCAACAACCACCTTAAAACTTATACCTATGATGATCTTTATCGCCTGACACAAGAAGAGGGTTATGAATACAAATACGACCCAAATGGCAATAGAATTTACAAAAACCAAGAAGAATTTCATTACAACAACATTAATGAACTCACCTCTCAGCAGACATCCGATCCCAATGGCAATCCCTCTGAAGACAATCAAACACTCTATACTTACGATGCCTTAGACAGACTCATCTCCCTTCAAAATCCCAATCAAACCATTCAACTTCGCTATGACTACCAAGGACGCCTTCTTTCAAAAACCCTTAACAATACTTCTACATTTTTCATCTACGATGACTTTAAAGAAATCGGCACAACAGATGCCTCAGGAAACATCCTACAGCTCAGAGTTCTTAATCCAACATTTATCTCAGAAAGAGGAGCCGCTGTTCTTCTAGAGCTCAACCATAAACCCTACATTCCCCTTCACGATCTTTTTGGCAACGTCATCTCTCTCTTTGATCTCCAAGGCCGCCCCATAGAAACATACAACTATAGCGCTTTTGGTGAAGGCCTATCTCCCACCCTCAACCCTTGGGTTTATGCCTCTAAAAGATCATTTCCCTCTGATGAAGGCTTAATATTCTTCGGCAAAAGGTTTTACAATCCTAAATATGGCAGATGGCTGACTCCCGATCCTGCAGGCTTTCTAGATGACTATAATCTCTACTCCTTTGTTGCTAATAATCCCCTCACAAACTTTGATCATTATGGATTGCTTGCAGCACCTTTCATGTTATCGGCTCAAGATCTTCAAAAAAATGACAGAAAATATTTCGATCCAATTCTTGATGCAGAGACAAATTTAAGCGCTACTGCAAGCAAGTATCTTTTATCGTCTCAATCAGACACTAAAAGCGCCGTACTAGGAGCAAGTCATGGAACTGCCGAATTTGGACTCAGTAATTATCAAGATCTTCATAAAGCATTAGTTGTTATAGGTTCTGATGACTTACCGGTGAATGAAAAAATTTCTCTTATTTCCAACTTAGATAAATCTCAAACTAATCAAATATCTAAGCTAGAGAATTGGATGACGGATCTTTTTAATATTGATCCCTTTGACACCACCTATCATTCTTATCGTTTTGGAACACGACTTGGATTAGAGGTTGGGGCTCTTGCATGTAGTATCTATGGTGTTGGCAGAGAAATT
>CAYUZN010000057.1:0-13379 GCA_964449295.1 uncultured bacterium
CCTGATGGTATTATTTCTGTGAACCTCAATGTTTTAAATCAGTTAGGGCTGTTAAACCATAAAGATTTTGAACATTCCTCTATAGATAGTCTCACACACTACTTTCATGTGATGGAGACACCTGATAAAGTCACCCTTTTTAACGAGCGTTTTGCTGTTTGGATTGTCCCCAAAATGGTCGATAACTTTCCGACAACGCTGACTTTCATTGCTCTTTTACCTAACAATAAGCCTCATCTTGAAATCGTCTTTTCAACAGAAGGCGTGTATAATACACCTAAATATATTTTGAAAATACTTCAACATTTTCTGACAGAAGTGACCGATACCGAGACCATTATCTCAAATATTGATAAGCCAAAGGCCTCTTAAATACCTGTGATATTTTGCCGTTTTCAGGTATAATGAAAATCTATGGCAAAATTAATTTTACTAAGACACGGCGAGTCTGTTCTCAATCAACATGGCATCTTCACAGGATGGATCGACATCCCTTTAACGACAAAAGGCATAGAAGAATCTTACAAAGCAGGCAAGAAACTGGCTGATATTCCTATTGATATTATTTTTTCGTCAACTTTGATTAGAGCCCAAATGACAGCGATGCTTGCCATGAGCGTTCATAAAGAGCAGAAAATCCCTTATATTGTTCATCCAGCTCCAGGGAAATTAGCTGAGTGGAGTGTAAATTACAGCCAAGATCAAAAAATGTATCTCCCAATGATCACAGCTTGGGAGCTCAATGAGCGCATGTATGGAGAGCTGCAAGGGCTCAATAAACAAGAAACCAGGAAGAGATTTGGAGAGGAGCAAGTGCACCTCTGGAGACGCAGCTTCGATATTCCACCTCCTCATGGTGAGAGCCTTGAGATGACAGCTAAACGCTCTATCCCTTACTTTCAGAAAAATATCCTGCCTCATCTCAAAGAAGGCAAAAATGTGCTCATTTCAGCTCACGGCAATTCTTTACGTTCCATTGTGATGTTTTTAGATAACCTATCTAAAGAAGAGATTTTAAAATTAGAGATTCCGACAGGAGAAGCTCTTATCTACCACTATAGTGAAGGGAAATTTTCAAAAGATGCCAGTTAGAGTCTATCTCGATAATCACACAACAACGCGCCCTTTTAAAGAGGCTCTTGATAAACTGCTCTCACTCTCTAGAACTCACTGGGGCTCTTTAGCCTCTCCTCATCAAATGGGGCAAGATTTATATGAAGAGACGAAAACCTCTTTAAAAAGCATCTACTCTTCTCTAGGAGCTCTTGAGAATGATTCTTTTTGTCTCACATCAGGTAGTGCAGAAAATAGCAGCCAGATATTTTTCTCCCATTATTTAGAGTCTGTGAGAGAGACAGGAAAAAATCATTTTTTGATCTCTGCTTTAGAAGAAGCCCCGCCTATTCTTGCGTTAAATCGTTTAGAGAATTTTGGTTGTTTTGGGAAAATGATCCCTGTTAATGGTTACGGACACTTAGATATGGCAACTTTTAAGCAGCTACTGACACCTAAAACCTCTCTTGTGTCTCTGTCATGGGCCAATGGCTTAACAGGTGTGATTCAACCTCTCGATGAGATCATGACTCTGTGTCAAGAAAAGGAGATCTCTCTTCATATCGATGTCAGCACAGCTTTAGGAAAGCTCTTTTTCAGATTTCAAGATTTGACATGTGATTTTATGACATTTGATGGTGAAAAAATCCACTCTCCTAAAGGAATAGGTGGCATCTTTATCAAAGATAAAGTTGCTTTTTCTCCTCTTATCGCCCATGCCCCTCATCACAATATTCCAGCTTTATGTGGATTAAAAGTTGCCATTGATAAAACAAGCGAGCAATTTGATTTTATGGGGACAGAGATAGTCAGATTACGCGACAAATTGGAGAAGACTCTACAAGCAGAACTTCCTGATATCACAATCTTTTTCAAAGATAGCCATAGACTTCCTCATGTCACAGCAATTGGCTTTCCAGGAGCTCACCATGAAGCACTTCTATTCTTACTTCATAGACAAGGTGTTTACGCTTCAATGGGCGGTGGATTCTCTCAAAGACTTTCCCATCTTCTAAAAAATTGTGGGATTGCTGATTATTTAGCTTCGTGTGCGCTTAGTTTTAGTTTATCTTATGACACAACAGAAGAAGAAATCGACCATGCGGCACAGGTGATTATCTCCTCTGTTAAAAAATTAAAAAACTGTAGTGATTGCCTATGAAATTTTTCACCCCTTTTCCCTGGTATAACTACAGCAAAAAACTTCTCTTACGTATAGAAAATCCCAGGTATGTGGGCTCTTTCGATCCTCAAGAAGCAGTCGCAAGACAGATGCGTCTTGTGACAGGAAGAGAAGGAGACATTAGTGATGGTCATCTTGTAGACATCCATCTTCTCGTCGATGAAAGTGATGGGATTATTGCTGATGCTAAATTTCAAGCTTTCGGAAGTTCTGCTTTAATAGGCGCTGCCGAGGCTGCGTGCGATACTCTCTTACGCAAAAACTATGATCAAGCCAGACGTATTTCAGCTGATTTAATTGATAAACAATTTAGAGATAAACCAGACACCGATGCCTTCCCTGCCGAGATGGCCTCTTACTTAAATCTAGTTCTCTCTGCCATTGAAAAAGCAGCTGATCTTTGCGAAGGAATTCCTTTTGCTCAAGCCTACAGCGCGCCACCTCTCTCTTTTGATCTCCCTTCAACAGGGCTATACCCCGGTTGGAAAGATCTGCCCACACAAGAAAAAATAGCTGTCATCGAAGAGATTATCAACCAAGAGATTCGCCCTTACATCGAACTTGACGCAGGCGGCATTCAGATTCTCAATTTAGTTGAGGACAAAGAACTCATCATTGCCTATCAAGGAGCTTGCACCTCGTGCCATTCAGCCACAGGTGCCACTTTAAATGCCATTCAGCAAATTCTGCAAGCCCGCATCGATCCAGACATTATTGTGACGCCTGACTTGTCATTTCTTTCTTAGCCTTTAATATACTTTCGATCAGTTTTTTTTCTTCTTTTTCTAAGACAGCTATTTCCTTCTCTTTCTCTTCTATGCCCACTATCGCAGCTGCAACAGCATCTGGAGATGGTAAACTCTCAATAAATGTTTTAGGGAAAAGAACTTTCTTCTCAAAGATCTCTGTTAAACTACACACGATGATCTCATACAGGACTCCCCACAAAAGAGGAGAAGAGGTCTGATGAGACGACATCATTTTCGACATTAGATAAGAACTGATTGCAGAAATAATGCCTCCCCCAGCCCTGCAGTAAGAGCGATGTTGCATAAAGGTTTGTTCTATCAATGAACAATTATGAGAAATGATATTGGCAACTTTATCGTCTTTTATCGCATCAAGTGCTCTTTGTATTGCAATCAAACACTCACCTTTTTTCTTTAAAAGATCTAATAGCGCTGTCTCAGAACCTGATATCTTTAGATCGGTTGCTATCTTTGATAAAAGATCTAATATCTGCGGCGTAATTCGCGATAAATCCTCTATTTGCAATTCTGTCTGCAGCGGTATCTGTGGACGAAGCACTGCTGAAAGTGTTTGTATACGAGTGTACACTTGTGCCCCATTTTCCCGTAAGCTACGCTTTACTCCTACGTTTGAAGTAGATGTTGTCTGAAACAACTCTTGCATCCTAATATTTAACCATTCTGTTTTTCGTCCAAGATCCAAGATTCTAGACTGCCATTTATATAAGATAGTTTCTTGTTCAGATACTATAGGATGTTGTTTGGAAAATTCCTTCCATATGTTTTGTGTATGAGTGATTAAAGACTCTTGTTGTTGAAAAAAGATCGTCTTTATAGCACGAGTAATCAGTACGCCTGTTAACCCTTGTAAAACTCCTAAGATAGAGGCTTTCCATAATTCATCTTTTTTCAACAAGAACGAGGGTACTAATGAATAAATACGATAAGCAACAAAAATCAGCCCTCCGATTTTAAGCACATCTGTCAACCCAGAAACAAGTCTCTCAGATAGAGGCTTGGAAGTGTCCGTAGCAACATGAGATGATAATAGATTTCCACCAATGAACCAGGCAGCCCAATTAGCCATATAAGCTGCTACTTTTCTTCCATCACTGAGAGGGCTACTTAAACACATGTTGAAGATTTGATCTTTCTCTGCTCCTTTTAAAATACTAGATGTAACCCATGCAACTGCCATAAAAACCTCTTATTTAAAGCAAGTGAGTATACTGAAAAAATTTATTCTGCTCCATTCCAAAGTAAAAGAATTTCACCGGTAGGAAGCAAGAATTTAAGTCTGCCATCGTCTGTGATTCCCTGGCAGAGTCCTTTAAGAGGTTGGTTTTTAATCTTAAGCGTAATCTCCTCTCCTTTATAAGTAAGGTACTCTTCAAAAGAGTGTTGAAAGACAGCAAATCCATTCTGCTGCAACAAAGTCAGATTTTCTAAAAAAGACTCTACAAGATGATATAGAATCTCTTCTGGTGTCGATTTTTTTTTTGACAAGACTCTCAAAGATGTGGCTGGCTGACTAATTGTAGCCAGCTCCTCTTCATTCATAGTCACATTGAGGCCTATATCTAAAACAACTCCCACCTGGTCTTTAAGAGAGACGATTTCTGTTAGAATGCCTGCGATCTTTTTTTTGTGAATGAGGAGATCGTTAGGCCACTTAATCATGGCAGGAAAACCTTGCGCACGAAGATAAGTAGCGCACGAGTAAGCTAGAATTTGCCCAACATTAGGAAGATAAGGGGCATTTGGTGGAAGTGTAAAAAAAAGAGTGGCATACAGGTTACCGCGAGGTGAGATCCAGGAGCGTTTAAATCTTCCTATGCCAGCTGTCTGTTCTTGTGCGGTAATGCACGTGAGCGCCTCTAGATCAAACTCATGAACATGATTTTTTGCCCAAGTATTAGTTGAATCAAGCACATCAAAATGCAGATAGTGAACGCGCATAGTGTTAATCTACCCAATGCAAAACATTCCTAAGCACCGACCATCTGGGCTCTTGTTGCATGATATTTCTTGTTTTGCCAAGCACCCACAAATCATACTGCGCTTTAGTAAACCCTTCATTTTGCTTGAGCTTAAGCCAAAGATTGATAAAAGTAAGAAAACGATCTGAACCGGCAGGAAGAGCGTAGGCAAAACTCTCTTGGCAAATCAAAGGATCTGGCACAACAACTGTAAAGTTAGGGTAATTAAGACTCCAGGCAATGGCTTGAGGCTCTCCTATCAGAAGCACACTGTGAGGATAATATTTAGCAAAATCTTCGAGATCATCCACTGCAACAATTTGCGATGCAGGAAAAAGATCTCTTGCCATGCCATCATAGGAACTTCCTTTAATCACGCAGACTTGAACCGCAGGATTTTGAAGCACAGCATTAACAGATGTAAGCTCTTTGCTAAATTTTTTACGCATGACAAATACAAGCCGGCTGTCCAAGTAAGGATCAGAAAAATACATCGATTTCAAGCGTCTTTTAGTAATTGTCAACTCTGACATGCCGATATCATATAAACCAGAATTAATTTCCTCTCCAATTTGTGCTAAATTGATAGATACGAACTCTAAAGAACACCCTAAATCACGAGCTAACTGATAAGCAAAGGCAACATCATATCCAGCAAATTGCTGTTTGTGATTTTTAAAGAAAAACGGCATTGTATGAACACTGTATCCGACTCTTAATACCTTGCTTTTAAGCACACGCTCAAAGACCTCTCCGGTACGCAGGGGTGGTGGTGGATCAGAGGGGTGATAAATTTTTGTGGGGACAGTAGGAGTTACACTCACATCGGAAATGCTAATATAGGGATTAGAGATTTTGGGAAGAGGGTTATATAACTTGATCAGAGTGCAGGCCAAAACAATAGGAATGACGATGATAGTCAGCCCTCTGATCAGGCGCATCCATTGTAT
Organism: uncultured bacterium; assembly: GCA_964449295.1. Classification (GTDB taxonomy): domain Bacteria; phylum Chlamydiota; class Chlamydiia; order Chlamydiales; family Rhabdochlamydiaceae; genus CANJJB01. The sequence continues at coordinate 5,915 of CAYUZN010000057.1, forward strand.
TTTAATGAGTCCATGACATCCCAGTGCTACAAAAAGAGACAGACTAGTGATCTCCATAACCGACAACATCGACTGAAAGCCCCCTGTAAAAGGAACTGTTGTTAAAAACAGATCGATAGCATCAAGAGGAAGGCCTAGACTATCGAGAAGAAAATTCAAAGAATTGAGCCACGACCCTAATCCAGCAGCACCTAAGCTTGTTAAAAATGTTGAGAAAAAAAGTTGAACCTGGCTGCCAATAGAAAAAGGGATGTGATAGAAACAAGCAATAAAAAATACAAAAATTGTAATAAAAAGAGATCCTAAGGGAAGGTTAAAAATAACAGAGACCATCCCCTGTATTTGATCTTGTATTCGTGTGTCTTTACGATAAAAATTAGCCACTTCTTTTTTAACAAACTCAATGATGAAAGGGAGAGTGACAATCACAACATTTGTTGTATAGGCAAGTAATAGGACAGGAAATAGATTTTTTATCCAGCGAGAGGCAGAAATCGATGTGAGAAGAGATGTGAGCCTCGGGAAAATCCAAAATATAACAATAGAGACAGAAAAAATGTACAAAATGAGGTAAGAGCTCACCTGCTTAACTGTCGACAGCTCCATGGTGCCCGACTGATACGCAATAATCAAAAATGTTCCGAGAGGTGTGATGCGCGCAATCCATGCTGTAATCCGTGTGAAAGAATCAACAAGTGTTTCTAAAATCACCATCATTGGCTCTTTCTCTCTCACATGCATTAAAGCAATCCCTACGAGAAGACCAAAAACAACGACAGCAGGCACAATATTATTGGAAAGGGAATAAAAAATGTTATCAGGAATAAGAAGCTCAGCAAAATTTAGATGAGCAGGCTGAATGGCGCTGTAACTAGCTGAAGGAATCCCGTGTGACTGTGGAAAAAGAAAAACAGCAAAATAGATCATGAGAACATTGATTGTCCAAGCAGATCCGATAAATATTAGACCTTTTTGCAAAATATCTTTGGCTGTTGTGATGCCAAGCCTACCAATACCATGAATCACTGCGCAGATAAGATAAGGTATGGTTGTCACTTTTAGAATCATGATATAGGCGCTACTCCAAGGCCCGAAAACTTGGCAATAGTGACCTAAGAATAATCCCGTAAAAATCCCAAGAACGGTAGCAAGAACCATTTGTAAGGAGAGAGACATTCCGAAAAAAGCACGAAAAATATTTGTCATAAGACTAAATTTATAAAATCGTTTTGCCTTAAAGCTTCATAAACAACAACTGATACCGTATTGGCTAAATTAAGACACCGAGAGTCTTGTTTCATAGGTAATCTATAAAATTTACCTGGCCATCTCTCATGAAAGACCTTAGGAAGCCCTGCCACCTCTGAACCAAAAACTAAATGATCTGATAGTGTATAGTCAACATCTGTGTACAATTTTTTGCCTTTTGTTGAAAAAAAGTAAAAAGGAAAAGGTAGATTTTCTAAATAATCGATAAGATTATCAACTTTTTCCACATTGACATCTTCCCAATAATCAAGACCTGCGCGTTTTAAATAACGGGAAGAAAGACTAAACCCAAGAGGAGGAACTAATATCAAATCAGAACCTGTGACAGCACACGTCCTGACGATATTACCCGTATTTTGAGGGATTTGTGGCTCAAATAATATGATTTTCAAAGAAACATCTACCGAATCACTGTTTGGGCGTCTATTGGAGCTGCAACTTCTGGCGATAATTTATCTTTCGAAGAGCTGTTAGATAAAGCATCTTGAGTTTCTGCTGGCGTTGCATTGGCTTTGACAACTTCAACTTCAAAAGTAACAAGAGAATTAGGAGGAAGTCCTGCGCTTGTTTGGTAAGCTAAATCGGGATGGATATAGAGTGTTCTTTTTTCCCCTTCTTTCATGCCAACCACACCTTTTGAAAATCCTGTAAATGTTTCATCTAAAGACATCAACTCTGTTTCTTTAGACGCTTCACAGATCGTGCCATCAATTAATTTACCCGAATAACGGATCAGCGGAGAGTCATGCTCTGTTACAATAGAGCCATTTCCCTCTTTATCAATTTTATACTGAAGTTTCCCTTCTTCTAAAACAACAACACCCGTCTGTTTAGAGTTAACTGATAAAAATTCATCCGCTTTTTTAAGATTATCAATAGCTTGCTGCTTAAAATTGGTTTCTTGGACAACTGCAATCGCTTGAATACATTCCATATCTGTCATAGGAGAGTCTTTACCAGCAGCAGCATCTTCTAGTCCCTTAATCACCTGTGCAATATCTAATTTGACTCCCAATGTATCAAGATTTTTCCCAATGAGATGCCCAAAAGCCTCAGAAATTTTAGAGACATTGGTTACATCTTGGGCATGAGGAGACGAAGGGGTCAAGAGCGCTAATTCCGCATCATTCATATCGCTTGGCATATCTGACAATACCAGCGGACTTTCAGAATTAGCTAGTTGGACTAACTCTTCTTCTGCTGAAAGAGCTGCGATACTAAAGAAGAGGGCTATAATTATTTTTTTCATCTATTTATCCTTTAATTCAAAAAAGGGGTTCCCCCTTCTTCTTAAATTTTCTCCCACTATAAACTCCTTTGCTTTTTCTGAAAAGGAGTTTGAGCCTATACCCAAGAAGATTAAAATTGCCTCTTAATTTTCAAAAGCCTTTAAAAGCTCTTTTAAGTAAGGAGAGGAGATGTTCGGTGCAATTGCAAGCAATTGCTTTCTCAATTCAGGCGTACATTTTTCTGGATATCGATTAAAATAGAGGATCACTGCAAGAATTCGTCCTGATTGTTCTCCAGAGCCAATCCAATAGACAGGTGGAAATAAATCAAATACACCAATCACATTAAGAGATGGTATAAGCTTTTCAATTGCCACAGAGATTTGCTTAATTTCTTCTATAGTCTCTGCAGTTTCCTCTTGCAAAAACAAATTATTAAGTGTGGCAACATTATTTAATGTGGCACCAATAGTTCCTTTCCTTGCTTCTCCAGACTCTCCTGTATAAGGATTGATTGAAATACTCGAATCAACGCCTTCTGGTAAAATCGACTCTGGAGTAGCCACAGAGCCTTCTAGATAAGATAAACATAAGAAGAGAACACCCACAGAAACTAAAATTTTATTTTTCATAAACACTCCTTTTTTTATACCTTCGAAAATGACCCAAACTTGGGATCAACAAGAGAGACGAGATCTTTTCTTTTCATAATAATCGATTCTGTTTGCAGACCGCAGTTAAAGACCACTTGATCTAGTGCTTCAATGGTGTGATCAAAAAACGTCTCAAGATTCAACAGATTTCCAAAAGGAGGAATCCCTCCTACCATAAGCCCAAATCGCTCTAAGATAACATGCGGCTCTTCAAATTCACATTTTTCTCCAGCCAATTCAGCCACAGCTTTCATATCGATTTTAAGATGAGCTGGGACATTAAACTGGTAATTCTTTTTGGAGTTTTTCCCTTTTAAGATCAGAGCTTTTATTCCTTCTTCTATTTTTGTCCCTCTAATTTTCGAAGAATCTTCAGAGGTGGGTGCAGCTTCATGTTTAAGATGCGTAAATTCGCATGAGTGATCTTTGAGCTGCCGAACAATTTCATTGCGAACGCTTTCACTGCCAAAAAAAATCTTGGCTTTAAGACGGTTTCCTGCGATCCGTTTTGTGTCAGACGGGAATAAAGAGGCTTCACGAATATTTTTTAGACGAAGAATTGTCATCGTCAATCTCTCAAGTCCCATACCAAATCCTCCGTGAGGAGGCATCCCATATTTGAAAATATCCAAATAATCTGTAAAATTGCTAGGATCCATTCCTTTAGAAATAATTCCTTCAACCATAGACTCAAATGTGTGGCGTCTTTGTCCACCAGACGTAATTTCAGTGCCTGCACACAACAAATCAAAGGTATTCGTCAGTTCAGGAGTCTCTTCTTTAGGAAATGCATAAAAGGGGCGTTTGATAGTCTTCCAGTCAGTGATAAAAATCAAATCAGTGCCAAATTGTTCTTTAGCATACGCACAGAGCTCTTTTTCTGCTGCAGGACTCAAATCAGGCTCCTCTCTTTCATCGACACCAGTGCGTTTATAGTACAGCTCTTGCGCCTCTTTAAATGTCAGACGTGGAAATTTGACAGCCTCTGGTGCTGCAATGATCTGATGATCGAGAATTTCAATCTCTTGAGTGCAATGTTTATGAAGATAATTAACGATAAATTTAATACACCCTTCTTGAACATCGAGAATATCATGCCACGTCTCAAAAAAACCCATTTCAAATTCAAATTGTTTCCCTTCTGCTAAATGGCGCGAGGTGTGGGATGGCTCTGCTCTAAAAAAGGGCATCAGCGCAAACACGCGCTCATTAACTCCCACCATGATCTGTTTATAGAGCTGACTGCTTTGCGCAAGAGTGGCTGTATACCCAAAATAATCGACGTTGAAAAATTCAGCTCCACCTTCTGAAGAAGCTCCCAAAATATTAGGTGCAAAATACTCGACTGCATGAACCTGATCGTGCATATACAGTCTAAAAGCATGCACAATTTCTGCTTGAATTTTAAACACAGCTTGCAATTTTCGATTTCGTAAAGAGATCGAGCGATTATCTAAAATGAATTCTAAATCAGACGGAATCTCAGGTTTATAGTATTCGACAACAGGTGGATGTGTGACCGCCACTTCGACATGAATGTGAGGGGTAACAACTTCTACACCCGATTTTGCTTGAGATGAGTGCACAACACTTCCTTCCACGTTTAAAACCGTACCTGGATAGAGGTGTGCAATTTTTTTAAGCTCTTCTTTATCTTCAATCACAATTTGCACAAGTCCATAAAGATCTCGTATAATAAGAAAATTAAATTTTCCCATTGCACGCAAAGTATGCAACCAACCTCTTAACCGAATTTTTTGACCGATATGTTTTATAAGCTCAGAAGAAAAAATACGTTTCATTAAGAACCTTGACTCAGAATTTTTGGCAGTTCTGCTAAAGATATGACACGGGTTTCCCTAGTTGCCATCTCTTTAAGCTCGGCTTGCTGCGTCTCTAATTCACGCTCGCCGATCACAAGACAATATTTAGCTCTTTCGGTATTGGCTAGCTGAAGTCCATTTTGAATTTTTTTTCCTGACAGATCGATATCAGCTGCAATATTATTATGTCTTAATTGCATAACAAGTTCAAAACAAGCTTCCAAAGCTTTCTCTCCCATAGGAACAAAGAAAATGAGTGGAGAGGGAGGCTGCGGAAAAACACTTTTTTGAGCCATCATCGTCTGAAGCAACCTTTCAAGACCTGTTGCAAATCCAAAAGCTGGCAAATCAGGTCCTCCTAAAAGAGCTGTCAATCCATCGTACCTGCCCCCCGCACCAATCGTATTTTGTGCGCCGAGCTCTTGTGACACGATTTCAAATACCGTCTTATTATAGTAATCCAAGCCTCTGACCAATTTTGGAGTGACTGTGTAAGGAATTTTAAGTTGCGAAAGCAACTGTTTCACTTTTTCAAAATGCTTTTGCGACGATTCGCTTAAGTAGTCTGTCAGACTCGGAGCATTTTTTAAAATCTCTTGATCTCTAGCATCTTTTGAATCTAGAATTCGCAAGATGTTTTTTGAAAATCTCACCTTGCTATCTTCTGATAAATCTTCAAACAAAGGAGTTAAATACTCACTCAGCGCTTTTTTAAAAGAAGTTCTTGAATCTTCATCTCCGACAGAATTAATCATAACCTTTAGATTTTTAAGCCCTAGTCTTCTGTAGAATTCATAGAGCATGTCAATCATCTCAACATCTTGTTCAGGCTTGCCGATACCGATTGCCTCTGCTCCAAATTGATGATGCTGTCTATACCTTCCTGCTTGAGGACGCTCATAACGAAACATCGGACCGATGTAAAAAAATTTATGAAGACCCGGCTTTTGAGCTAAATTTTTTTCAACAAAAGCGCGCATCACAGAGGCTGTTCCCTCTGGCCTTAATGTCATCGAGCGCTCCCCTTTGTCTAAAAAAGTATACATCTCTTTAGACACAATGTCAGAGCCTTCTCCGACTCCTCGTACAAATAACTCTGTACGCTCAAAAATAGGTGTACGAATTTCTTTAAATCCATACTCTAAACAACAGCGTCTAATGACACTTTCAACATACTGCCAGTGATCTGAATTGCGCCACTCATCTTCAGCATCAGGCTCTTGCGGCAGAATATCAAACACACCTTTAGGGATTTTATAGTCCATAGGTGGCCAAGTTTAGGATGAAATAGGAAAAGAAGCAATAGAGTTTTTCAGAAAAAGAGGTTGACTTTAGTCAAACATACGGTTATTTTTTTCCTTTTAATAGTAATAGGAAATCATCGTGGGTTTAATAGATTTTTTCAAACCAGCTCCTTCCATTCCAGAGATTCAGGATGAAGCTATAATCACTAAAAAATACAAATATTGGCGCTGGCGCATTTTTTCTGGGATGTACATTGGTTATATTTTCTACTATTTTACACGGAAAAGTTATACCTGTATCATGCCTTTATTAGTGAGAGATCTAGGCTTTACCAAAAGCGATCTAGGGATCCTTGCTAGCATTATGGCTTTGACTTATGGTGCTAGTAAATTTTTAAGTGGGGTTCTGGCCGATCGGTCTAATCCTCGGGTTTTTATGTCTGTAGGTCTCATCTTAACTGGGGTATTTAATATTTTATTTGGCTACTCTTCCTCTATTTTATGGTTTGCTATTTTCTGGGGATGCACCGGCTGGTTTCAGGGATGGGGATGGCCTCCTTGCGCCAAACTTTTAACTCATTGGTACTCTCAAAAAGAGCGGGGCACTTGGTGGGGCATGTGGAATTCCTCTCACAATGTCGGTGGCGCAATCATCCCTATCATTGTGGGTTTTTGTGCGCAAATGCTAGGATGGCGCTATGGGATGTTTATCCCAGGCATTATGAGTATTGCCATAGGGTTTTTCCTGCTTTACTGCCTACGCGACACTCCCAATTCTTTGGGACTGCCTTCTATAGAGAAATTTCGCAATGATTATCCCGTAGGAGAAAGTCAAGATAAAGATATTTCTGTTAAAGATCTCTTATTTAAATATGTCTTGAACAATTCTTACATCTGGTTACTGGCAGTTGCTTACTTTTTTGTCTACATTGTTAGAGGTGCTGTCAATGATTGGTCGGCTCTTTTTCTCATGGAAACAAGAGGGTATGGACTTGTCAAAGCCAATGCTAGTATTGTGTGGTTTGAGCTTGGAGGGCTAGTGGGCAGCTTAGCAGCTGGGTGGGCTTCCGATACTATCTTTAAAGGAAGACGAGGTCCCATCATGGTGTTATTTTCTATTGGTGTTATCGGTGGATTACTGGCTCTTTGGATGATGCCTCCAGGATATGTTCTCATTGACTATGCTCTCATCTTTGCTATTGGATTTTTAATCTTTGGACCTCAGATGTTAATTGGAATTGCAGCCA
>CAYUZN010000058.1:0-13093 GCA_964449295.1 uncultured bacterium
AATCTCCGAACTGCTAACTCTAATCAATGTTGACATACGTGACCTCTAAATCTAACAAGTTCAAACAATTTATGTCTTTAGAATTGTTGGATGATGTAAATTCCTCATCTTATGAATCACTTAAACTTGGCTTTTACCTATTGGCAAAAGTGGCTAAGAGACACGGATACGGTTATCGATGCCACATGTGGCAACGGGAAAGACACTCTGCGCCTTGCCTCTTTAGTCCCGTATGGAAAGGTGTTATCCCTTGATATTCAAGAAGATGCGCTCATACAGGCAAGAAAAAGAGCTTCTTTAGACAACGTCTCTTTTTTCCTTCAGTCTCATGTCTCATTTCCTCCAGCCGAAAATATCAAATTAATTGTGTATAACTTAGGGTATTTGCCCTTTGGTAATAAAGCCATTACAACCCTGTCTGAGACAACGATTCAAAGCCTTAAAGAAGCTCTTAAAAAGACCTCTTGGGGAGGGGCTATTAGCCTCACCTGCTACCCTGGGCATCCTGAAGGTTTTAAAGAGACTCAAGCTATTTTTGCCTTCCTTAAAACCCTTGATGCGGTAGAGTGGGAAGTGTCAATTCATCAATGGAAAGAGGGGGCCCCTATCTTCATTTGGATCGAAAAACGCCTCGCTTAATGTCAAATAATTATTTTAATTAATCTTCAACTCCCTCATCCACAGCAGTATTCAAATTAAAATTTTGTTTATATTTTTTTATTTATTAAGATTTGTTAAAGTTATTATAAATCGATATTAATAAATGAGGTTTATTATGAGTTTAATTACAGAATGCTTCAATAAAGTTAATTGGATTCAAAATTATGTTGCTTGCCCAATTAATGAAAAAGAACATGATGAGCTGACAAGAAATCTTGAGAACGTCCAAGAGAGATTAAAGACGCTGGGTGCAAGTGTATTTTCTAAACCTCTTGAAGATCAAATCATCTCTTTATATGGAAAAATTGATGAGTCTTTGTTTCGTTATGAATTAGGAAGAATCCAAAATGAAGCAACCATTTTAGAAGCCTCTCGCAAAGCAGGTAATCGTAAGATTGTCTCTCAAACAACTGCTCTATTACAAAACCATATCACAGCTATTTGGGATCGCTACCGCCCTAGCTTGGAAGAAAGACGCGTGATTGCACACATAGAGCAACAATTACAAGAAACAGACTTAAGTGATGAAAAGGTGGTAGAAGAAGCTCTTATTCTAATTGCTGAGGCACTCTCTACAAATGATGAAAAAAGAGCTGCTTTTGTCTTTAACAACTTGAGTCCTGCTGAGCAGAAACTACTGTGCAGCTACCTTCCCCAGGAGGAGCGATCTGACCTCTTGCATGAGATAGAAGGAGCCACACACAACGACAAGATCTTCTTGAGACAGCGCTAAATCTAAAGCGTCTTCAATTGCACTGAGTGTAAAGTGTGTGTAGCCTTGAGATGACAAAATCTCTCCCATTGTCTCTTTAGAGGCAGCTCTTGGAGTGGAGGCTTCAACAAGATAGATATGAGAGGCTTTTTGAGAGAGGATGGCAAGAGAAGCGCTTAACTCTTTCTCTTTAGATAGCGCTAAAAGGCACTGCCATTTTTTGTTTGGGAAATACGTATTTAACGCTTCTATGAGCTTAAGAAAACCATCGGGGTTATGGGCTACATCAAAAATGATATTTCCCTGTGTCTCAAACCGACACGGAGGTCTCACTAAAATTCCCTGCTCAATAGCTTGGGATGATAGAGGCAGTGTTTGTCTTAGAATTTGAAGTGTTTCTTGTGCAATATTTTGGTTTTCCCAATCGTAAAATCCAGGAGCTGCTTGTGCAATAGTCACAGGGCTCTTGCAATTTTTAGCGATTTCAAGAATGACAGGAAAAACAGCGGAAGGGCCTAAAACAACAGGCACTGAAGGCTTAATAATACCTGCCTTATGCAGAGCAATATGCTCCAGTGTAGGCCCTAAAATCTCTTTATGATCATTGCCAATCGATGTAATGACAGAGACGAGTGGGGAAATAATACTGGTTGTATCTAAAAGACCACCCAGACCTGCTTCAATCACAGCGATATCAACACCCGCTTCTTTAAAGTATTGGAATGCTAAAAGTGTGGTAATTTCAAAAAATGAGGCAGAAGGGTAAAACTGCTCAAACAAAGGAAGGAGGTAAGAGAGATGATGAACTACAGCTTCTTCTGTGATCATCTGACCATTAATCTGAATTCTCTCTAAGTATGAAAAAAGGTGAGGAGAGGTAAAAAGCCCAACTTTGAGAGATGAGAGCTCAAGTGCCTTTGCCACTTTCCACGCAACAGAACCTTTACCATTTGTGCCGGCAATATGCACACAGGGGAAAGCTTTTTCAGGACTGCCTAATTTTTTTGAAAAATTTCTTATATAATTTAAATTAATATTTACAAATCGAGGTTTTTTAGAGAAAATATTATCTATCAGTTCATCATATGTCTGCATAATCAGACTTTATTATGCAAATATCTGCATTTTTTTATGGCATTTTTTTTAATACATTCCATAAAATAGCTTTTACTTTTTTATTAAACCTATTTTTAGGAGTATTGTTATGGACAACATCAGGAGAACAACAGAAAACGCCCCGTGTGAACACGGAAAATTAGACGAGGAAGATGACTTTAGTTCTTTCGATCGTGAAAAACCAATTGGGTTCTTAGCTGGATTAAAAGAGGTCACTATGTATGCAGCAAAAAATGCTTGGAATATCCCATGGTCTCGACATACATCTAATACTGGGGTTCTGTATCATATCGTCTATAAACCTCTAACCGTTGTCGCAGACTTATTTTCCTTGCTTAACTCTGGTTTTTCTCCATCTATTAAATTTTTAGCCAATGTTTCATCTTCTCTTGAAACTACTTTAGGTGGCGCCTTAAGTTTTTTTGATCTACTAAACCTGCCCGGCAACCTTCATAAATCGATTAAAAAACACGAATGGGGCACGGTTTTACTAGATAATGCTGCTTTAGCTGTTCTTGAATTTGGGGACATTCAAGCAATGTTTACCAAATATAAACCAGACTGGAGCTCTCTTAAACTCCCTCTTCCCCTTTCATTAGCTTCCAGAGCTTTGCAAGCAGATCTCTCAAAATATCTCCCTACTGTCGGTATAAGCTTGGGATTATTCCGCATCTGGACTAATTATCAAAAAATACAGAACTGGAATCGTACAGTCAGCGATGTGCAACAAACCCAATTTTATTGGAACATTGAAACGGCAAATATTGGACCTGCTTTAACAATTGCTGGAGAGGTCACCTTTCTTGCTCGTAATCTTTTACAGATGGCATCCTCTTCCAAACTGTCTCGTTACACACAACTTGGTTTATTGACGGCATCAGCCGCATTTAAAATCTGCGCTTTTCTTTATACCTCTAAAGATCATTTAGAGAAGAGAGAAGGCGAGCAAGAAAGAGGGTCAACCATGAGCTCATTAACTCGTCTAGCTGCTATCGCAGCAGCGGCTACAGGAGTTGCGGCGTCTACTCTTTACCTATGGACACCGAATGCTCTTCAGTTCACAGCTTCTAAATCAGTGCGATTAGCAGCAGCTGCTTTTACGAACCTAGCAGGAGTCGCAGGCCTTGCCTTTCTTGCCCACAAATTGACTCAAAATAAAGCAAAAAAAGAGTTTTGTGAGTTTGTTGATGATTTTAATAGTTGGGTAATTGCTCGGAACACGAAATACTATACAGATCCTTTAATAGAAGAAATTTGCAATTTCATAGTTAAAGATTTTCAATATCCAAGCGAATCGAATAAGACAACGTTCAACCTATCTTATGAAACGGTCTATTCGCTTGTCGGTGATAAGCATAAATACTATAAAATATTTATAGACAGGGTTTGGCAATCAGCAGAAAAACTCATGGATGGAGAAAAAGAAAAAATTCTTGCAGAACAGAAAGCAGCTCAAAATGAGCAACAAGGAAATGGAAGTGGCACTTTGTTCAAGATTATACAGAATTTAAAAGAGAAAGATTGGAAAATTAGCATGTAGAAACGGAAATAGTTCGTGATGATTATGATAAGGAACTCTAAGAATGAAAAGCCTGCTCTTTATCAACGGGAGTGGGTTGTCATTGTGCTGTTTGTGGGATTGATTGTGTCACTTGTGACTTTTTCAACCGTAGCCGCTTAAGTGAGAGGATTTTTAAAGATCCTCTCAAATTCTTCTTTTCCTATGAAGGAAGATCCTAAAGCAATTTCTGGTTTTATCAATCCGTGAAAGTCTGATCCTCCCGAGATGAGCCATTTTTTCTCTTGGGCAATTTTAACCCAAGATTTGGCAGAGTCTTGTGAAAATCTGGAATAAAAACACTCGATTCCATCAAAAGGAAGTTTGAGAAGCTCTTGTAAGGGGATTTTCTTAGAGAGAAGATGGGGATGAGCGATGAAGGCTTTTCCTTGAGCTTTGTGGATGACATTGATCGTTTCAACGATGGAAAAAGGTGTGCCAGGAGCATAACAAGGTTTGCCATCGCCTAGGTACTTATTAAAGGCTTCTTGGATAGAGCTGACGTACCCTTTTTTAACGAGCTGCTGAGCAATGTGAGGTCTTCCGACCGTTTTGTGATGAGATAGGAGGAGCAGCTCTTGCTCATCGATGAGAAACCCATGCTTAAAGAGTTTATCTAAAATAGCGCGATTCCTGTCTTGGCGTCTTGTCTGATGTCTTAAGCAAAAGTCTTGCAAACCAGCATCTGTCAGAAGAAAATCATACCCTAAAATATGAATGGAAGAGCCTTTGTAGTCGCACGAGAATTCAATACCTGTTCCGAGATGAATACCGCAGTCTTGAGCAGCGGGTAGGGCTGTTTTGTAAGCGTCTATCGTGTCATGATCTGTGATAGAAAGGCCCCAGAGATTTTCTTTTTTTGCCAAATGCACTAGCTCAGTAGGAGATAAACTGCCATCTGAGGCGGTCGAATGGCAATGAAGATCTGCTCTCACACCACCTCATCTTGGTAAGGGATCACTTTGACTTCCATCTCTAGTTCGATACCTGTTTTCTCTTTGACCACTTGCCTAACGTGCAGCGCAAGCTCGATGACATCTTGCGTTGTGGCAGAGCCTGTATTCACGATGAAATTAGCGTGCAGAGGGGAAACCTGCGCGCCCCCTTTTTTGAAAGCTTTAAGACCACTTGATTCGATGAGCTGCCCTGCAGAAGCATTCGGCGGATTTCTAAAAACACAGCCAGCAGACATCTCACCGTAGGGTTGTGTTTTTGTTCTGTAGTCGATAATTTTTAATTGTTTGCTTCTGGCTTCTTGTGAAAGTTGCAACTGAAATCTGCCCGCTACAATCACACCTTTACGCTGCTGAAATAAAGAAAATCTATAACCCGAGACAAGCACTTCTTTGGGAAGAATTTCTAGCTCTCCTTTTTCATTGATAAATGTCACTTCTTTGAGCGTCTGGTAAGTCTCTCCTCCATTTGCACCTGCATTCATGTAAATGGCACCACCAACAGAACAGGGAATGCCTGAGGCAAATTCAAGACCTGCCCACCCTTTACGGGCTGTCTGCGTTCCTAAAAGGGAAAAACTGTAACCTGCTCCCACATAAAATTCCCCTTCTTTCTCGTCACAAAAAGAGATCTTATTGAGAATCACAACGCCATCAAATCCCCTGTCATCAAATAAGACGTTTGAGCCTTTGCCTAAAGGGAAAAATCGCAAATTGTGGGCATAGCAATACTGGATCACCTCTTGCATATGAGCAATAGTTGCAACTTCGATAAAAAACTGCGCAGGGCCACCGAGTCCAAATGTCGTCAGCTCACTTAGGACTTTTCCTTGTTCAAATTGCATAACACCAACTTAAAAGGACTATTTTTTCTTGTAAAGAAGATCGAGAATGGCGTTCACAAAAGTTGAACTCTCTGGACTTGAGAATTTGCGAGCCAGTCTCACAGCCTCTGCAATGGCAACCTTGTCTGGTATATCATCTGCAAAATAGATTTCGAAGACACCTAATCTTAAAATGTTTTTTTCGATGCGCGAAATGCGAGAAAATTCATAACCAAAAGATGTGGAAGAAATCAGTGCATCGATTTCAGAGAGTTTGGCTAAAACGGCCTGTTTTTTCTCTTCAGCGATGTAAAGTGCTTTTTTAGGAATGGCATGATGTGCCATCAAAAAAGGGATCATCTCTTCTGCTGAATTTTGCGCAAAGTCATAGCTATACAGCAGCTGGAAGATAACCTCTCGTAACTTTTGTTGTGATAGCGCCATGAAAAAAATTATACCGTAATTCAGATTAAAAAGAATCTGTTAAAACGGCTTGATAGCAAGAAATGAGATGATCGACCCCATTCATCGCTCTATGAGGCATTTGTTCGGGGGGTAAATGGTAGACATCTGCAATCTTATTTTTTGAAATACCCGTGACCCAGGGGTACAAATTGGGGTCTTTTTGTCCTTTACGCATACTGATCACCCAATACATAGAGGCCAAATCAAGCCAATGATAGGGCCAATTGAGGGACTCTTGAAGCTCGGGGTTTATCAATTGAGCAAAGAACATTCGATCAAATGAGGGGTTTTGACAAATGAAAAAAGAAGATCCTCTTTGTATATTATTTTCTTTAAAAAGAACTTGAATATCTTGGGCAACAACCTCTGGTTTTTTACCTTGAGCTACTTGTCCATAGATCAAACCATTAATGTGCAAGCTTGCTTTATCGCTCAACTCCCACGCTTTAGGATCAATATAGACTAGGCTTTCATAGGATCCTACGATCTTATCTGTCTGTAAATCAATGAGTTTAAGCGCAATCTCTATCACATGATGCGAAAAAGGATTCAGCCCATTTGTTTCACTGTCTAGAAAAATACCTAACATTAAACCTCTCGCACAATTACACCCAATAAAGTATAATGTATGTATCAAATAGAGATATTATTTATGTCAATAAATTTTGAAAAAACCAATGGAAATCAAACTCTACCGTGGCAATCTTTACAAACTTTCACAGCATCGACTACCTTAAGCGAAAAGATGTGGCGTGTGGTTAATACCCTACTCTTTGCTGCTGCACCACTTGCTATCTATGGTTTTGTGAGTCGAAACATTCATCGAGCTCCTGCCACATTATTCTATGCAAGTTATCTTGTCTTAGCTTTGACTATCAGAAAAATTTTTTCCACGATAATCGGGTATGCCGTTTATCCTGTGATATTATTTGGATTTACTAAACATCAGCTCGCCCAAGGAGAAATCGAGGCAATCGGTAGGATAGTGTCGAAAGGATGGCTAGCTCAGAAAATTACACTCCATAAATCAGGTATTTCTTATGACGCTACCATTATTGGGCATAAAGACACTATCACTAATGGTAAATGGTGTATTCACGCGCTTGGTAACTTCTTGGCCATGGAACAAGTTATTGAGAACATTTCTTATGAAAACCACCAAAACAGAGCCAATACCTTATTGATCAATGGCCCCGGTGTTGGGCGTAGTCAAGGCCATCCAACACGTTATTCCATGAGCGCTGGATTTGAAGCTGGCCTCCAATTTTTGGAAAAAGAAGTCAAAGCGACTCATATAGTATTTAAAGGATTTTCTTTAGGAGGAGGAATGATGTCGGAAGCTGTGATTGCTCACGAGTTTGACCCCAACATAAAATACTTAGGAATCTCAGATCGCACATTCAGCCATCTGTCAGATGCTGCTGCTGCAATAGTAGGATCTTTTGTTAACCCACTTTTAGGGTCCTTCGTTAACCTCCTTTTTTACCTAAGTGGTACAGAATTAGATACCGTCTCCGGTGCAGAAAAATTGAAACGGTTAAAAATACGGCATATTATCATTCAACATGCTAACGATGACAGCTCAAAAACTGATGGAGTGATTCCAGACTGTGTCTCATTAACATCTAAGTTAGAGTCATGTACAACAACATATTTTTTACTATCACCTAACATTCCACATGACAACGTTCTTCCCTCAGATATTGTCGATGAATTAAATCAAAAAATTAAGGCTTTTCTTGAAGAGCCTAAAATAACAATTGCAAACTCTGATTGAATGTAAGTCAGAAAAAATATACAATTCTAGCTATTTGATGCATTTAAACACCCATGAATATTTTTGATTCTTTTGTTCCTTTTTTTGAAATCTTAGTGATTGCCATTAGCCTTTACTTTTTGCTCTCATTTTTCTGGAAAACAAGGTCGATGGATCTCATCATCGGATCAATGATGTTTCTGCTTATCTTTGGCATTACATTTTGGCTTCATCTACCAATTCTCTACACGATTATGAAACACGTGGCTAATGTCGCTGCAATCGCCGTCATTGTCATCTTTCAACCCGAACTAAGACTGGCTCTTTCGAAACTAAATTTTAAGGGGAATCAATATAAAAGTGCTTCCGATAAATTTCTTGAGCAACTCTTCTCATCGAGCTTTCGTCTGGCAGATAAAAGGCGAGGAGCTTTAATTGTCATAGAACATAAACATAATTTGGATGAATTTGCACGGCAAGGGATCTCACTCAACGCCGATTTTTCTCCTGAATTACTCGAATCGATTTTTTCCTATGCGACACCTCTGCATGATGGCGCTATCATCATCCGCAATAAAACAATTCTTGCTGCAACGGTGATTTTGCCTTTACCAGAGAGTTCTTCCCACTTTCCAAAAGATATGGGAACAAGACACCTGGCAGCTCTAGGATTTAGCCAAATTACAGATGCCTTTGTGATTGTGGTATCAGAAGAAACAGGAAATGTTTCAATTGCTCGTGATGGAGAACTCGTTAAAGATGTCACAGAATATCAATTCAAAGGGATCTTTCGCTCCGTTTTTGTTCCCCATGAACAAACTCATTTTAAAAAGTTCAATCTCTGGGAATGGCTAAAAACATGAGAACTTTACTCAAGAAGTTATTTCTCAATCAGTGGGATTATAAGTGTATCTCTCTTTTACTGGCAGTCATCATATGGCTGGCAGTTAATCATTCTCAAAGCACTTCTAAGATACTCGAGAAAGTTGCCGTAAGAGTGATTAATATTCCTCCTGGTTTTACAGTGGCAGGCCTTCTTCCTAATGGGATCTTAAGCGAGCGCGTCTCTTTAACCGTCAGTGGTAAAAAACTATTCTTAGAAGAGATCTCATCAAGCGATGTTGAAATTGTGATTGATGGCACAGATAAAACCACTGAATCTACCATCGCCCTTTCTAAAAAACATCTTTTCTCTCTTAACCCCGATATCGATTTACACAAATCGATCACACGCATTGCACCTTATCGCTTTCCTCTTCAGATGCTGCGCTTGATTACAGAAAAAATTCCTGTTAGGCTTTCTCAGCCCATTGGAGAAGCTCCTGGAAATTATGAGTTTGTTGATGTCTGGCCCTATAACTTATATCTCACAACATCAGGACCTGAACCTATTATCAAAGACTTAAAAGAAAGGGGTCTTACTCTCACGTTAAACTTAAATGACATTTCCAAAAATGAACTCGATAACATCCAGTCGACATTGACAGATGGCCACCGAGATGAGATATCTTTCCCTGTGCCTAATGAATGGAAAAAAATCTCTATTCCAACTCTTTCAGACCAACCCATCGAGATCAACGATCCAAGAGCTGATGATCTTAAGATTGATTTTATAAGGGCCGATTTTCATCTCATTAACAGACCTATTCCAATTTCTCTCTTTTATCCTACAGAATATAACTTAAGCCTTAATCCAGAAACATATAACACCTGTATTGGCAATTTCATTGAAAAAATTCATGGCATTCACTACATCCACAAAACTCTCTATGCAAAAGGGGTAAGTAAGCTCTTCATCGAAGTTGTCCAAGATATGCTTCAACTCTCTGTCATGTTAAGCACAAAAAATGATAAACGCTCTCTTGATTGGTGTATTCAGTTCATCAATCCTAGCCTCTTAGAAGAGAACTACCTCTTTCGTTTGCGTGATATTGCTGATGAAACTATACGAAAAGACAAAGCAGATCCTGATTTCGCTAAAATACAAGAAAACTATTTGCGTAATAGATTTCGTAAATACATGCATCAGCTCCAACTCTATAGCGCTCCCAATAAAAAATTTGATCTACGCGTTGATGTGACAGATCATTCCTTACTCTTTCAAGAAATGTAATTTTATGAACCAGGTTGCTATTTTAAAACGAGATATGAGACATGCAGGAGGACTTGAAAAACAGATCTCTCGTATCATTCAAAAGTTTCAAGAAAGGCAATTTCCTGTCACACTGATCACAGCTATACCCACTAAAGCTGAAAATTTGGCTTTTGGACCGATGCGAAAACTCTCTAGATTTGACGATCGTGAAGAGGGCTGTATTAATTCAATACTGCCCTCTTCACGATCGTCAAATCTAGAGGTTTTGGCACGGTCGAAAAACCAAATTTTCAGCTTTAGTGGGTATAATTCTCCTTGTGCTCAAGAAAACATCCGGGTCATATCTCAACCTTTAAAAAGTCATTTAACGTATAGAAAAATTAACGAATTTGATGCCTTCTGCCAAAATTCACTCAAAAAACATCCCCATGATGTCGTACTTGGCTTTGAGCGCACACGGCATCAGACTCACATTAGAGCTGGTAATGGTGTGCATGCAGCTTACCTTGCCTTAAGAAAATCAAAAGAAGGATTTTTAAAAAGACTCTCTTTCTCAGTGAATCCTCTTCATCGCCTTTTACTCTCTATCGAAAAAGAGGCTTTTGAAAGTCCATCTCTTCAGGGAATCATTGTGAACTCCCATTTTGTCAAAGATCAAATTCTCAACTACTACTCGACTGTTTCCTCTAAAATTCACGTTCTTCACAATGGCGTTGAATGGCATGAGATGCAAGCCTCTTTTGATGCATGGCAAGAATGCAAAAAGATCTCTTCCCACTACCAATTTTTGTTCATTGGACATAATTTTGAAAGAAAAGGCTTAAAAGAGCTTTTAGTGGCTCTCTCTCGCTTATCTTCCAGAGAGTTTCATCTCTCCGTTGTAGGAGAGGATAAAAACAGAGCTCTTTATGAAAATCTTGCTAAACATTTAGGTCTTGCCTCTCATGTCTCTTTTTTTGGTAAAGTTGATAACCCTATCTCTTTTTATCAGAAGGCCGATTGCCTCGTAATTCCTTCTCTCTATGACCCTTTTGCAAATGTCACTGTTGAAGCTCTAGCTATGGGACTCTTTGTGATCTCTTCTCATACCAATGGTGGCAAGGAAATCATAACAGATGAGAGCGGCCTTGTTGTAGAAAACGATGATAATCTTGTCTTTGCTTTAGAAAAAGCGATTTCTTATCCTAAAACTCTTCTTTCTTCTCAAAGAATTAGAAACTCTGTCAAACATCTTGATTTTGATGTACAACTCTCTAAATTTTGTGATTTATGTACATCAACTACTTGATTTTTCGCTTGCTCACTTTGCCTCTGGTTTATATGCCTTACTCATGGATCCATGCTCTTGGCAATACGCTCGGGCTGTGGGTGTTTTATCTCTACCCAAGATATCGCAAACGCGCTTTATCTAACCTAGCTCTTGCTACAAGTCTTCATCTCTCTTCAGAAGAAATCAGAAACCTTGCAAAAAAATCCTTGCAGAGCCTCATGATCACGTTTCTTGAATACCCTAAACTGTCTCGTGAAAAAAACATCTCTCGCATTGCTACCTGTGAAAATCCAGACGCTGCTCAAGAACTTCTTAAATCAGGGCAAGGCGTCATCTTTTTCTGTGGACATCAAGCTAACTGGGAACTTTTCTTCTTAGAAGGCACCAGTAGAATGCCTGGCGTTGCCATTGGAAGACCTATCAAAAACAGCTACCTCTATAATTGGACTCTCAAATTACGACAGCAGTATGGAGGAAAAATCGTCTCTCCTAAAAATGCTCTCAAAGAAGGATTGCGAACCTTGAGAACACCCTCTTTTTTCGGCATCGTCGGTGATCAAGGGATGCCCAATTCTGGCTACTCTTCTGTATTTCTTGGGAAACGTGCTTGGACCTCTCCCCTGCCTGCTCTTTTATCTCTTCGCACAAAGCGCCCCATCATCGTTGCAACAAATAGACGCTTCAATGGAAAATTACATCATCCACTACAGCGATCCTATCTGGCCTAAAGAGGAAGACACAGCAGAAACCCTCATGAACCAAGTTCTTTCCATTTTCGAAAAAACCATCGAAGACAATCCCAGTCAGTGGCTCTGGATCCATAACCGTTGGAAACAAAGCCTGCCAGGTCCTTTACCAAAACGCCTCAGGCAAGAGGCTATTGCTTTCATCTTCCCTTCTCTTTCTATTGCCAAGCAAACGCTGCCTTCTTTTAGACAAATCTACCCTCATGAATTTTTAACCGCTTTTCTTCCCTCCCCTACAGACACCTCCTCTCTTCCTCAAGATATCGAGTTTAAATTCTACAAAGATCTCTCAGACATTTTAACAACCGACTACAGATTCAAGCTCGTCTATGATTTTACTCATAATCACCAGATCAAAAAGCATTTCCTCTCCTTAAGCGCCTTTCACGTTGAAACTCCGACCTCATGCCAAGATATTATCAAGCTGGTACCCCATGCCAGCTAAACGCTTTTTCATCTCAGACTCTCTTCATCACGATACCGCTCTCATCACAGGTGAAGAACTCCACCACCTACATGTCATGCGCCTCAACGAAAAAGAAACCCTAGAGCTTGTCAATGGCCACGGAGAACTTGCCCAAGGAATTGTCCTGTCAAAAGACAAAGAAAAAGCCACCATAAAAATCACTCACTACACGCAAGAGCCTCCCTCTCATCCCACTCTAATTTTAGCTCAAGCTCTTCCCAAGTTTTCTCTTTTAGAATGGATCATCGAAAAAGGATGTGAGCTCAACGTCTCTGAATTTTGGCTTTTTCCAGGCGATCACAGCGAGAAAAAAGAGATCTCATCACAACAACACATCCGCCTTCAAGCTCTTCTTATCTCTGCTCTCAAACAATGTGGCAGACTCTGGCTTCCCAAAATCATCCTCAAGCCCCCGCTCAAAAAATGGACCCCCAGTCCAGGCTCGTTTTTCTTTGGCGGTCTCTCTCCCAAC
>CAYUZN010000059.1:0-3493 GCA_964449295.1 uncultured bacterium
GAGACTTGCCAAAACGTCTAGGGCGAGATAAAAAGTAATACTTTCCTTCTTTGATGAGCTTAAAAATAAGATCTGTTTTATCGACATAGACATAACCATCTTTGATAATACTTTGAATCGATTGTATTCCTACGGGAAGATGCTTCATGCTTTTCTCTTTAAATTAGTCACTATTATACATTTTTGAAGCCAAAGATTAAACATTTTAATTTTTGAAAAGAAAGTTTTAAACCGGCAGAGGATTTGGATTAGGATCATTACTCAATTTCCAATGAGAAGTCGTGTATTTAAGTCTTGTGTGGCTAATGACGAGAAGTGTTTTTAGAATTGCCTTCTTGATTTTTTTAAGCTCTTCGAATGTCAATTTACACTCATCTAGCTGACCATCTTGAACTTTTTCACCAATTATTTTTTCTATGAGATTATTTAAAATAGTTTCATCAACGACATCTAAAGAAGAAAATGCCGCTTCGACACAATCACTGACCATAATAATAGCCGATTCTTTGGAACGTGGCTTAGGGCCTGGGTATCGAAAATAATTCATGTCAACAAGCCCCGCATCTCCTACTCGTTCAATTTGCTGATGGTAGAAATAATGAACAATACTTGTGCCATGATGTTCTTCAATGACATCTATTACGGATTGAGGAAGTCGATATTGTTTTGCAAGAGAGACTCCATCTGACACATGAGCTTTGATGACTTGCGCCGACTCAAGGGGAGTAATGAGTTGATGAAGATTAAAATTATTGATTTGATTTTCAGTGAAATACTGGGGATTAGAAAGCTTTCCCACATCATGAAATAGAGCAACGACTCTACAAAAAAGCCCATTGGCTCCAATGGTCAGAGCGATCGCTTCTGCAATCGTGCCTACAATACAGGAATGTTGATATGTTCCAGGCGCTTCCATACTGAGCCTTCGCAAAAGAGGATGGTTAGGATCGATATACTCTGTGAGTGTCATTCCTGTAACAACATCAAACACCGCTTCCAAAATAGGCAAAAGAGCCACCACAATCACAGCTGTCACACCAATAAAGACAAACGCCGCAAAAAGCTCTTTCACAAGTTGGAAATTCAAAAAGTGATTTTGAAGAAAACTAAAAGCAATGATAATGGGGACAACTGCCAGCCAAACTTTAGCACATACTTCAAAAATTTCTTTTCGCGTACGAATTTTTCTGACAGAAATAATTCCAACAAGAGAAGCCCCCAGATTCATGACCAAAAAGTAATCATGTTTGACAGCAAGGGTAATGCACAAAACAATCGATAGAAATATCGATACGATAAAAGACATTTGAATATCGAGCAAAAGACAGCTCAAAAGAGCTCCAAACAAGATGACGATAGGATAACAGAAAACATCGACAAAACTACCTGCCTTATTAAGAATAATAAACTCAGTGAGTTTAGCTAAAATAAGACTCAAAATAATAATTGTTGCCAGCAAAGCCAGTTTTCTAAATGAGTACAACACCTCTAAATTTTGCATGCGCAAGTACAAAATAATTAACGTAGTAAAAATAAGTGCCATGACAAAGCTGCCTGCAATTGATAGAGGCGTCATCAAGTTGTCTTTTGCCATCATCTCTTTTTTCATAGCGTTCACCATGTCGAGATGTCTTTGCGTGACTTTCTCTCCTTTTTGGATCACCCAACTTCCTGTTTCAGCATGAGTTTTTCTTTGAGGAACACTCATCTTAACTTCTTGTCTGATTCTGTTTTGCGTGCTCAAATCCTCTTGAAAATGCCACAGCTTCTGAGCAAACATGTCACTGACATGCTGATACACCGGATCTGAATATAAAAAACTCAAGGGAGTCATCGCATGAACTTCTTCCCAAATATTCGAAGGTAAGGAACCCATCTCTTGAAAATTTTCAGGAGTGAAAACAATAAACCCTTCTCTCGGCAATTTAAGATCTTTCATCTTCTGAAATGTACGTTCATCGACAAAGTGAATTTTACGTAAATTTTCTCGAATTAATTCTTTGCACTTATAAACATCATCAAAGGTCGCTTTCGAGATTTTGCTTCTCCAATCAGGGTAGAGTTTTAATTCATTTTCCACTTCTCTATCGATCTGCAAAATCTGCTGCCAATCAAGACGCCTAATCACGCCGACATCTCGAATAGCTTCTTGTTTAAGCAAACTTGTAGCTTCGATATCGGGAAATGAAAAAGAAATCGGAGCTAAAATACTTTTTTCAGCTACCTGCCCTACTTCTAAATGTTCGACCCGAACTTCTGTATAATGTAAAAAAAATGTCAAACTTAAGACAAACACAAAACCCAGCAAGAAATGCTTGCCTTGAATCTTAACACCCAAGTGGTGTCCCTTAATGAAGGGGAAAAAATCTAAAAGGTTTTTCTTGAAACCCATGAATTTAGTGTACATAAAAACACACACTTTTAGTTAAAAGATCGATTTCTGCTTTTCTATTATATCTAAAACCCTTATAAAGACAAACCTATATGTATCAACCATTCCACCGCAAGTACCGTCCTAAGACCTTTTCTACCATTCTTGGCCAAGAGGCTATTGTTGTCACTTTAAAAAATGCTCTTAAATTGGACCGCATTGCTAACGCCTACCTTTTTTGCGGCTCAAGAGGCACGGGAAAAACAACCTTGGCTCGTCTTTTTGCTAAAGCCCTTAACTGCCTTAATAGAACCCCTGATCAAGAGCCTTGCAACATGTGCCCCTCTTGCCTTGAGATCAATGATGGAAGATCTTTAGATATCATAGAAATTGACGGGGCTTCTCATCGAGGGATTGACGACATCCGTCAGGTCAATGAAACAATTGGCTATAACACCTCTTCGAGCAAATATAAAATTTACATTATCGATGAAGTCCACATGCTCACCAAAGAAGCCTTCAACGCTCTTCTTAAAACCCTGGAAGAGCCTCCTGAAAATATTAAATTCTTCTTTGCAACAACAGAGCCTCACAAAATTTTACCAACTATTATCAGTAGATGTCAAAGATTTGATTTGAATCGTATCCCTCCCGAGCAAATTTGCCAAAAGCTTAAAACAATCGCAGGTGAACTTAACCTATCTATTCAAGACGAAGTTTATGAACTCATCTCTACTCTTTCTGAGGGAGGACTGAGAGATGCTGAATCTCTTCTCGATCAATTAGTCTGTTATAGCGATGGCCCTATCACTTATGAAACCGTCACTAAAATTTTAGGATTAACTCCTCGAAACCATCTCTTTAAACTCGATCATGCTATCCACTCCCAACAACTCCCCTTTGCTTTTGAGCTCACCCAAGAGATCTTTTCAACCGGTAAAGACCTGATCTGCTTTCTTGACAGTTTAATCGAACACTTTCGGCTACACCTTCTCTACAAACTTAATATCCCCATCTCCTCCTACTTAAGCCCAGAAGATCGCAACTCTTACTTAGAAACATCCCCCTTCTACACACAAGAGCAATGCTTTCACAATCTCGATTTTCTCATGCACTGGTATA
>CAYUZN010000059.1:3503-12970 GCA_964449295.1 uncultured bacterium
AAATCCCCTTCAAAAGAATCTCTCTTGAAATGATCCTCCTTAAGCTCATTCGCAATAAAAACAGACTCTCTCTTCCTACTCTTGTACGTAGGCTAGAAGAATTGGAATCAAGACCTCCTTCATCACAATTGCCTGCCAAACCTATTGAGGTCGTTGAAAAAATCCAATTTGAATCCAAGGAAGAAAGCGCAGATTTGACCTCCCCAGCAAGTCTTGCAACGACCTCTATTATTCAAGAAAAACCTCAGATCATCAAAGAGGCTATCATTGCAGTTGAGCCTGCTACACCTCCTCCCGAATCTTCTACATCCTCCCATCGACATGATGTACTTCTCCGATTTGCAGCCATCGAACTCGAAGGAACTTTAACCAAGGATTAACTTATGGGCAGTGGATTTTCCAAAATGAAAAAGCAAGCACGTCTTCTCGAAGAGCAATTTTCCAAAGCACGTCAAGATCTAGACAACAAAGAATTTACAGGTTCTGCAGGAAATGGTCTTGTGACACTTGTGCTTTCTGGTAATAAAGAGATCAAAAATATCACAATCAAACCTGAGTGTGTCGATCTAAACGATCTAGAAGGATTACAAGATCTCATCAAAGCAGCTCATGCTGAGGCCTTTAAACAAATAGAGACAAACACTCTTCCTCAATTACCCTTTTAATTAGCCTCTCATAAACATCTTATAATTAATGCATTAGATATTTTTTTAACTCGAAATTTACATTTATTCGTACGTAAAAATGTAATTTATGACACTTTTTCGTACGAATAAATGCTATTTGCCTTCTCAGTTGTAAGAAAACAACCAGTATGTTAGTTTAAAACTAACATACGAGTTAAAAATGCCAAGGTTGTCAGGAATTGACCCAGCACTTGAAATCTTACTAAAAAAAGCCCCTAGTGAAGAGCTAGATTATGGGTTTGTCATGGAATGCCTTAAAATTTATAAAAATCCACGCCAAAAATTACATCATCTTCTAAAAATCAAGACTTTAATTCGTGTTAAGAAGGGAATTTATATATTTGATAAAAAATTTGCAAGACACCCCTACTCTTCAGAGGTTTTAGCCAATCTCATTTATGGACCTTCGTATGTTTCCTTAGAATGGGCTTGCCAATACTATCATCTTATTCCTGAAAGAGTTACCACTGTGACGAGCATCACAACTCATCGCTCAAAACAATTTCAGACTCCTATTGGGCTCTTTACTTATGACCATCTTCCACAACAATCATTTGTTGTTGGTGTCACCCTCGTGACATTGTCAGAGCGGCAGAAAGCCCTTATGGCTACTAAAGAAAAAGCCATCGTCGATTTGCTAGTGTTACGTAGAGGATGTTTTTCATCTCAAAAGCACTTTAAAGAAATTCTCTTCGAAGATCTACGTATAGAGGAAAAAGACATTCAAGGCTTAAATTTACACCAACTTTACGAAATCTATAAAGCCAAACCTCACAGCGCTATTCATCATCTCATAAAATGCAGGGAGTCTTATGCATCAAGCAGTTAAACAAATGCTAGAAAGATATCAATGCCATTCTTTGCAAGAGCATGAACAAGCATTAAGAGAGATCCTGCAAGAAATTGCTCTTGTTGGATTATGGCGAGGAAAATTCTTTGAACATGCGGCCTTCTATGGAGGAACCGCTCTTCGCATCTTTTATGGCCTAGACCGTTTCTCAGAAGATCTTGATTTTACCTTATTTTCTCCTAAGTCTGATTGGAATTGGAGTCCTTATAGTGAAGTGATCAGACACGAATTGGCAGCATTTGGATTTGAGGCTTCTTTTGAAGAGAAAGAAAAAAAAAGCCAAACAGCTATAAAATCTGCTTTTTTAAAAACACCTACGGTGCAAGAACTTTTAAAAGTTGGTGTGCCTACCAATCTTTTAAAAGGAGTTCATCGAGATTCTTTGATTCGCATCAAGGTTGAAATTGATACAAATCCTATTGTAGACTATAAGTATGAGCAAAAGTTTTTATCGCAACCAGTTGCAGTATCCGTCCGCTGTGTCAATGAAGAAAACCTTTTTGCCTGCAAAATGCACGCCGCTTTTTTTCGCTCTTGGAAAGGAAGAGTCAAAGGACGAGACTGGTACGATATGGTTTGGTTTATTAGAAGAAAAACTCCACTAAATCTTGCCCTATTTTCACAACTCTCTGGTCAAAAACAGACCCTTAGCCGTGCTGAGTTTTTACAAATGGCTAAAGAGCGTATCGATCATCTTGATATAGCTGCTGCAAGAGATGATATCTTACATTTTGCTTATGACCAAGAAGCTATACAAAAAAATTGGTCGAAAGAATTCTTCCTGTATTGGATAGAGCAAGTTAAAATTTCTTGACTATGTATTCCCCTCTTTTGCATAAGAAGAAAAAAAGAGTATGCCCATGGCAGATGTTAAAGTTGAGAGCAAAAATACAACCTCTGTTTTTTTGTCTAAGCTATTTTTACCTTTTGCTTTGATGTTAAGCTTAATGGGAATTGCAGCTGCAGCTCTACAGCATGCAGGTAACTTACTCATTCTTTCTCAGGTCAGTAAAAATGTCGTTCCTATTTTCAAGATTGCTAGTTCTTTTCCTATAATAGCACTGATTATTGCTTTTGTTTTTTTCTTACGTAAAGTCCCTCTTGAATCATGGATTTTATATGCTTTGATTGCTTTTACTGTCATTCTAACAATCATTGCGATATGGGCTATTCCTGGCATTGAAAAACCATCCTCTAATAAACTCTCTAAAGCGGTCGAATTTCTCTTTTCAGGTGATCTAGGAGTCGGCTTAAGAGAAGTGGTGCGTCAATGGAGACTTTCACTGACATTTTTAGTCATCAAATTCTTAAGCCCTGCTCTATTTTCTGTGATTGCGTGGGCTTTTATTAACCAGGTGACGACTTTTGCAGAAGCCATCAAATACTACATTCCCCTAGCTTTTTTAGCAGCCGTGCCTTCCTTCTTGCTGTTTTCTACACGTTTTTTCTCATCAGTGACTCAAAGTGGGCCTACTGATCACGCACGCTTTCTTATCGTAGGAGCCACTATCTCGCTTGTTCTTGTTATTGTGATTTTTAAGTGGGCTTGCCACCAAATTCCTGCCGACAGATGGACTCCTGATAAAAAAGAGGCAACTGAGTTGCAACAAACATCACCTGTGTGGAGTTTAGCTCTTGCTTTAGCAGGATTTGGACTCATTAAAGCTTTCTTCAATATGAGTTTTAAACCTCTCATACAAAATCTAGGTTCACCTACAACAGATTACACTCTTGCCATGAAAAATTTTCTGCAAACTGGGCGTGTAGGTAGTATCCTTGTAGGCGCTTTCTGTTTCTTAGTTGGACCCTTACTCTTAAAACGATTTGGATGGCGCAAGACAGCTCTTGCAGCTCCTACTCTTGTTCTAGTAAGCACTCTACTGTTTGTTTTTGGTATACCTTTTGACTTCTCACTCTTGACGCTTGCAAAAATCCATGAAATCACTCTCTTAGGATTGAAAACGGGACTTTTGACGCCGCTTTTACAGATGGTTTATTTATCTGTTCCCAAAGAGTGGCGATTTCGCACAAAAGGATGGGCAGAACTCGTGATTGCCCCCATATTTCTCTCGATTGGCAATGGCATCATCAATGCTCTTGATCTTTTAAGAAAAACACCAGCTATTCTTCCCTATTATGGCATACTCTCTATTCTGACACTCATTGTGATGAGCCTTGCTCTCTACAAGCTCAGCTTAAGACGCTCAATGAATAAAATGACACTGGAATAGAACACTTCTTTCTTGTAATTTATACCCATCATGACTGGAAATCTCTCTCTTTACGTTAAGCGTTTTTTTTCAGGAACATTGCTCAGCAGACTCAGCGGCATGCTGAGAGATCTAACCATGGCTTTTGCATTTGGAGATGAGCCTGCTGTTGCAGCCTTTATGGTGGCATTCCGCTTATCTAATTTATTCAGACGGTTAATCGGTGAAGGCCCTTTTCAATCAGCTTTTATTCCCTATTTTGAAGGGATTAGAGCAGTAGACCCTGAGAAATCTATCTTCTTTTTTCGGAAGCTAACCTCGTTTGTTGTGTGCCTTCTACTATCACTCATTGCTCTATCTGAAATAGGTCTGTGGGGTGCGAAATCTTTCTTAAGCCTATCGGATGGAAATTTAGAAATTATCACTTTGATCAGCTGGATGCTCCCCGGATTACTCTTCATCTGTTTATACGGTCTTAATATCTCACTGCTCCACTGTCACGACACTTTTTTTATTCCTAGCTTTGCTCCTTTTGTCTGTAATGCAGTTTGGATTTTGGGAGCTCTATGGCTGCGCAGTCAAGAAGCTGCAAGTGCTATGATCACACTCTCTAAACTGGTTGTAATTGGTTTCTTCGGACAGTGGCTCATCACTCTTCCCCTAACCCTCAAAAACACCTCCTCCCAATTCAAAGAGTGGTTCACTCTCAAGATCCCTCCTGAAGTGAAGGGTCTTGCTAAAGCTTTCTCTTTAGGAGCACTCGGAGTGGGCGCGGTTCAAATCAATGCCTTTGTCGATGCCATCTTTGCCAGATATGCCGATCTCAAAGGACCCATTTACCTGTGGTACTCAATCCGCCTTGAGCAACTAGCTCTTGCCATCTTTGGCATTGCGTGCGTCAGCACAATTGTTCCCAGATTATCACGTGCCATTAAAAGTGGAGATCAAACAAGCGCCCAGTCTTATTTTTCCTTTAGTTTTAAGCGCATTCTGATTGTCATGATACCCTGCACTCTAGCTATTTTTGCTTTAGGAGGACCTGCGATTAATCTCTTGTATGGTAGAGGAGAATTCTCCAGTTACGCTGTGACTAAAACAACTCTGTGCCTTTGGTCTTATACACTTGGGCTAATCCCTTCGACAATGGCAATCCTCTTCTCAGCCCTATTTTATGCTAGAAGCGATTTTCGTACGCCTTTAATGGCCTCATTAGGATCTATTCTTGTTCATCTGCTATTAAACAGCCTCTTTGTCTTTGGACTCGGCTGGGGAGCTTCTAGCACAGCGATTGCTACCAGCTTAAGTGCCTGGTGCAATTTTTGGATGCTGCAGCATCTTGCCAAAAAAAATGGGTGGATGTCTAATTACCCTATATCCAATATCATTCAGATCTCTTTAGCCAGCCTATGCGCTCTTTTAGCTGCTGTTGCAACAGAGTATCTCTTTTTACATCCCGTTACCCTCTCTTTTTTCATGAACAGCACACCACTATTGCCTAGACACTTAACCGATCAACTCATCTCTTTTGTCACACCTTTTGTCTTCTTTGTTATTGGATTATGGATATACGCAACTCTCTTCAAAAATCAAGATTTACTAGAACTCTTTCAAGAATTTTCCTTTAAAAAGAGAGAAACAGCCTAGTTTTTGAT
This sequence comes from uncultured bacterium, assembly GCA_964449295.1. Classification (GTDB taxonomy): domain Bacteria; phylum Chlamydiota; class Chlamydiia; order Chlamydiales; family Rhabdochlamydiaceae; genus CANJJB01. Next base: position 8,902 of record CAYUZN010000059.1, read on the forward strand.
ATAATTAATTTTTTAATTGTTAATTATCAAACTCTTACAGAACAAATTTTTGATATACAAATAAATAAAATAAAGCTATTATACTATTTCTAATTTTAAAGAGAAACTATGGACACTTCTAATCTCACCTGTAATTATGATACACTCTCCCAGCATCTTGTCTACTTAGATTCTCAAAAAACAGAAGACGCTAATCAAATACAATATCAAAGAAATCACCTCAAGAGTGTGGTGTCAGAGACAACCATCTACAAAAGCCAAATTGTTGCGCTTTCATGTATCTCTCTTTTGGTTATTACTTTTGCTCAGTTGTATTTTTTTAGAGCAGGCATCTCTAGTTTTGCCCCCAGATCCTTAATTGTTACAGCAGCGATAGCAGCTCTTCCCATTTTTTATGCCTATGTCTATAAGCCCAAAGAAAATATAAAGGCTACAGAAAACTACATCTCAAGACTAGAAACAGAGCTCCAAGAAAAAGAACAAAAAGCTGAGAAAGTTGTTCCGCAAATGTTAGAGACGATGTTTGAGAAAATGCAAGAAGATGTGACAACAGCAGCTGTTTTACAACTACCTAATATAAGATGCTTCCCGGGGAAATTAGAGCCCATTTATGGGCAAGATCCGATAAATAAACAAGACCTGCTAAAGCTTTTTAATACTTCTCTTAAGGATTGCCTTCCTCTTTACATAGTAAATGTAAAAAATCCTCAACATTTTGCCAGATGCGTACAGCTTTTATCTAATTTAAATAAGGAAAACAAACTCGATCAAAAAGTTAAAGATCTCTATGAAAACCTATTTAATATGGATAAAATTGCAGACGCTGTTATAGCCAAAAAAGCACAAGGAGCAAGCCGCGTAGACTATCTTTCTTTTTCTGATTCACAACTTAAAATGCTTCCCAAGGATCTTTGACGCGGTTCATTAAAAAATTGGTGATCTCAGCAGATGTGCTTAACTTAAGCACATGACCTGCTATCTCGCAAGCCTCTAGAAGAGTGTATTGCTTGATAGCTTTTTTAATGATCGGTATAAATCTCGATGCACAAGAAAACTTCTGAACTCCTAGCCCAACTAGTAAGGGAGCAAAGAGAGGATTAGATGTGATCTCTCCACAGGCAGACAGAGGCTTATTCTGTTTTTTAGCCTCTAAGACAGACATCTTAATCATCCGTAAAACACTGGGATGTGTCGGGTAGTAAAAATCACTCAGAGCCGAATTATTCCGATCAATGCCTAATGTGTATTGTGTCAGATCATTTGTTCCAATTGATAAAAAATCACATTCACTGGCAATCATATCACAAATCAAAATCGCCGAAGGAACCTCTAACATACATCCCAAAGGGATTTTTGCTTTAAAAGGAATCCCTTCTTGAGAGAGCTGCTCTTGAACTTCTTCGATAAATTTTTTCACATCACGCAATTCTTGGATATCTGAGATAAGAGGAATCAAAATACGGATATCACCTTTAACAGAGGCTTTTAAAATAGCTCTAACTTGTTTGCGAAAAATGTCTTTATTGCGCATAAGAAATCGAATACCTCTGCACCCTAAAACAGGGTTGGGCTCTTTAGGAAAATTGTGAATAGAAATAGGAAGTTTATCACCACCCAAATCTAGTAATCTAATCACCACAGAAAGACCTTGCGCCTTTTCAATTAACTTTGAATACAACTGAAACTGAGCCTCTTCATCAAAGAGAAGTTCTTTTTCCTGAAAAACAGGGTACTCTGAGCGAAACAGTCCAATTCCTTTGGCATTGTGATGATGAACAAGATCGACATCATTTAATCCGTTAATATTAGCATAGAGATAAATAGAATAACCATCTTTCGTCTCACAAGGGAGATCTTTATCTTGTTCTAATTGCTGGTATTGCAGTGTGAGACGAGTTTTAAGATTTTCATATTTGGCTAGAGTATTAGAGGATGGATTGATAATGATATCGCCTGTCTGTCCATCGACGATCACACAACTACCCTTTGCCTTCTCAAGAGTCTCTATATCAATACTCGCAACATAAGGAATTCCTTTTGATCTAGCAATCAAAGCAGCATGAGAGGTTCCTCCTCCTGTTTGTGTCACAAAAGCCGTCACTCGAGAGGCTTGCATAGACGCCGTATCGGAAGGAATTAAATCTTTTGCAAAAATAATTGAATTAGGAGGGATATCTTCAACGTCTATTTTTTCATTATGCGATAAATTCTTAAGAACCCTATTTGACAAATCCCTGACATCTCCCAATTTTTCTCTAAAAAAAGAATCGGGATGCCGAGAAAAAAGCTCTTCTAAACTTTCTATGACAGAATGAAATACAGCTTCTGTATTTTTAAGCATCTCTCTAATCTTCTCTTCCATCTGTGTTGTGATGAGAGGATCGTTTAACATCTGGATATGTGTTTCAACAATCGAGACCGCATCATTCGATCCCTCTTCTGCTAGAACTTTCTGAAGTTGCCTTAAATCTTCTCGCGACGATGTGAGCGCTTGCCTGTATCTCTCTATCTCCCCTTCAACCTCTCCTGTACTGATGGGAAAATCAGGAAAATTTTCAGCTACCTGACCAGAGAGGAAGACAGGAAATCCAATAGCAATGCCTTCACTAACTGGAGCCCCTTTGATGTATATTTCTTCTGGTTCTTTCTTATCCAGACGTTTCTCCAAATTGAGTTTCAAATGCTTCAACAAGCTTGCTAAGCGTTTCTTCTGCGTCGACACCTTCAACTGTGAGTGTCACGTACATATTTCTTCTCACAGCGAGCATTAAAATACTGATAATGCTTCTGGCATCAATTGTCTCTTCTTTATAAGTCATTTTAACTTGGGATTGACAGCCTTGCAAAATCTTAGCAATCACCGTTGCTGGACGTGCGTGCAACCCTAGAACATTTTTAACTTTAACTTTCCCAACTGCTGTCTTCACACAACTCTCTTTTAAACCTATGATCTCTTGATAATCGAATTTGATTTTTTTTAATAGAGCTATTCAAAAACTTCACAAGCATTGTAAGTAACTGGCATGGTTTTTTTAAAGGAAAAAAGTTAGATCTGCGTGCAATTATATAGCATTTTCAGATAGAGTTTTGATAAAAGGGTTCATAAGATGGCAAGACCAAAAGTTGTGATTATCGGAGGTGGGTTTGCAGGCCTTACCGTTGCTAAGAGCTTAAAACGCGCCAACCAAGATATTTTACTCATAGACAAAACTAACCACCACCTGTTTCAACCCCTTCTTTATCAAGTAGCCAGTGCGGCACTCTCTCCTGGTGAAATTGCAATTCCCATCAGAGAAATTTTACGCAAGCAAGATAATGCCACCGTTATCATGGGAGATGTGACTCATATCGACAAAAATCTGAAGCAGATCACCTTAGGAAATGGAGAGTGCCTATTTTACGACAAGCTCGTTGTCGCAGTCGGAGCAAGACACTCGTATTTTGGGAAAAATGACTGGGAAAAATTCGCACCAGGTCTTAAAACCATTAAAGATGCGTTAAATATCAGAGAAGAGATTCTCCTCTCATTTGAAAAGGCAGAGCGCCTTGAAACACTTCCCGATAATTCTAAATATCTCAACTTCGTTGTGATTGGAGGAGGCCCTACAGGAGTTGAAATGGCAGGTGCAATTGCAGAAATTGCCTACAACACCCTTTTCCAAAATTTTAGACACATCAATCCTGCTAGGTCAAAAATCTATCTGATTGAAGCCACAGATCGCATTTTGCCGACTTTCCCCGAAAAATCATCACTGCGTGCCAAGAGCGATTTAGAACAGTTAGGAGTCAACGTCATTCTAGGAAAAAAAGTTACCAATATTACTGAAGAAGGTGTTCAAGTAGAAGAGCTTTTTTATCCCTCAACAAACATCATCTGGGCGGCAGGCAATCAGGCCTCTTCTCTTTTAAAAACATTAGATATCCCTCTTGATAAACAAGGAAGAGCTCTTGTCGAACCTGATTTAAGCATCCCAGGTCATCCTGAAATTTTTGTGATCGGCGATGCTGCGTGCTCTATCGGCAAAGATGGTAAACCTCTTCCCGGTATTGCGCCAACTGCGATCCAGCA
>CAYUZN010000060.1:0-12196 GCA_964449295.1 uncultured bacterium
TGGACATACTAAATTTTAACGAATTTTAATTTTTAGTAAAGTGATAGATGTTAAGTAACATTTATCAAAATCTCTCTATGAATACGAAATCCAAATGAAAGATTGGAAAGCGTGGTTCAATGGATCAGAAAAACTCCCTATGCTAATTTTGATTGATAAAGAGAAAGAGATTGATAGCATACATAAATAAGTCAAACAGTTGTTCTAATTTTCTGAACACTTGTAATTCTTTGAAGTTTTTGGGGCAATCGCCTACACTGTTCTGTATGGATACTGGATGCCTTCCTAGTCAAATTAAAAATCGAAAGAGATCGTGGCTCATTAACGCCGCTCTTTTAGGCATTGTTACGCTTGCAAGCCTGTTAACTTTTTTTGTTGGGGACGAGGAGGTTGTTGTCTCAGAGGTTAGAATTCCTCAGAGGAAACTACCACTGTATGCAGAAATCGGATGGGGGCCTCTTGCTTTAAATGGGATGCGCTCTCAAGGTCCTTTACCTTTTTTAACACGAGAAGTGGTCGTTTTAGGGAAAAACAGTAGACCAGATGTTAAAGGAGCTTCTTTTCTTTTGGGATTGAATAGTTCTCAAGAAGAGATGATTGTGGAAGATAAGCAACCAGTTTTTCTTGTGAAAGGAGAGGATGATAAGTGGCATTTTTCATTGTTAAAGACAGCTCTTTGTCTTGTGCCGACTTCGTATGAGACTGGAAGAGTTCTTCTTCATGTGAGATCTTCTTTTATAAGAGATGAAGAGGGCTCTTTTGTTCTCAAAGTTTTTGATAAAACAAGCCATTTGATTGAAAAAACACCTTATGTGAAAGCTTTAGAAGGGGCTAAATTTTGGGGGCATGATCTCTTCATTAAAAATTATGGAGGAAGTGACTTTCGTAATTTAGTCAAAAAAAATAAAATCGAAGTGGATGGACAAGTATATTTCATAGGAGAAGGTGATCTTTTAATATGGAGAGACGGAGCTTGGCACTGGACATCTACAAGCCAGCCTTCAGTACCACTTGCAAAAGTCATAGCTCAGAGTTCAGCAGATGTGCAATTGCAAGTTTGGGATGAGAGTGGATTTCATTCAATTATCTTAAGAAAATCTTTAGAAAAACCTCAAAAGATTAGTCACAAATCGGAAGAATTATTTTCTTCTGTACGCATCAGAACACCGTCTGAAATCACCTGTTTACTGGGGAAAAGACGGGTGATTTTAAAAGAGGGTGATTGGTGGCTTAAAATGAACTCTGGCTGGAAAAAGTTAAAAACAGTCAGTGATATCGAAGGGTATTTAGATCATAGGTTGAAAGGGGAGCTCTTTATTTTTGAGACTATTTCTACAGATAAGGGACAAGTTGTCCTTAAAGGAAATTCTTTTGATGTGATGAGAACTGAGATGCAACCTTTATCTGTGACGGCATCCTTATCGAAAAAAATGCGTTCTTATACTAAAAAACAAAACCCTCCCTTGATTGCTAAAACAGACGAGAGAAAACGGGAAGGGGTTTCATGAGTAAACTTCTTATGATAGTTGCTTTGATTTTTAGTGTGCCTCTTTATTCTGACTCTATTGAAGAGAAAAAGAAAGATTTGGGAGAAAAAACACATCAGACGGATTTTCAAATACGTGATGTGAATGATAATTTAAGTCATTTGAGACAAAAGTTGGAAGGGTGTTTTCAAAGAGCCCATGAGCTGTATGAGCAAAAAGCAGACCAATCAGCTTACAAAGAATTGCTTTTGGAGACGTCTCAAACAAAAAAAGAGATCGTGGCTCTAGAAGAGGAGTGGAGGCGGGCAGCTGTCTCTGAATCTAAACAAGATGAAGATGGGTATGCTCTTTGGGATCAAGAAGAGACGACACTCGCGCAACTTGTCATAGAATATGGGTCATCTGATTATCTCTATATTGTTCCTCCTGAAATTGCAGCTTTGAAGCTGAGCATGCACTCTAATATTCCTATTCCTAGAGAATCGTGGGAAAATGTGCTTGATATGATTTTAGTTCACAATGGCATTGGAGTTAAAAAATTAAACCCCTACACCAAGCAGCTCTATATTTTAAAACAAGATATGGGAGCTGTGTGTGGGATTTGCTCTAGAGTGGAAGATTTGCTGTGGTACAATGAAAGAGACCGTATCTTTTTTCTCTTCTCTCCCCCTGTAGAACAAGCTAAGAGTGTCTTTCAATTTTTTGAGCGTTTTGCAGATCCTAAACGGACATTCATTCATCAAATTGGAAGTAAGGTTGCCATTGTGGCTACAAGAGAAGAGGTCGAAAAACTCACCGCTTTATATGCGACTGTGTGGGAAGGGCAATCTGGAAAAGTGTCAAAGGTTGTACCTATTTTAAAGATGAACCTAAAAGAGATGGAAAAGATTTTAGGCACATTCTTTGGAGAGAATCTCGATCGAGGAAGACCTCCTTTTGCGAAGACAGATCAAGAGGGTCTTGGTATTTTTCCTCTCACGCAGAGTCACTCACTTGTTTTGATGGGCTCTAAAGAAACCGTCGATAGAGCAGAGAGCCTGATCAAAGAGACAGAAGATCAGATAGAAGATCCTGCAGAAATGACGGTGTTTCTCTATAGCTGCCATCATAGCGATCCTGTTGAACTCTCTAAAGTGCTAGATAGAGTCTATACCTCTCTTCTCATGTCGCCTCAAGAAGGCCCTTTCAAAGAAACAGATATCTCTTTTGCTGGGCAAGCAGCAGGAGGTGGAGGAAGAATTCCTGAAGGGTACCCACCCATGCCTCCTCTTGTCGTATCACCTCCTCCGATGAAGCCTGGCATCACAACGCAGATGCAGATCGATGAAAATGTCTCTGATCATTTTATCCCAGATCCTAAGACAGGGACAATTTTGATGACGGTGAGACGAGATGTTCTTCCTAAAGTTAAAGATTTGCTCAAAAAACTCGATGTGCCTAAAAAAATGGTGCACATAGAGGTGCTGCTCTTTGAGCGCAGGCTTAATTCTCAAAATAATTTTGGGCTTAATCTCTTAAAATTAGGCAGCAATAAAAATGGTGTGACATATACTCCTAGCATGGGACCTGAGGTGAGATCAAAAGGTGTGCTTCAGTTTTTCTTCCATGGACCTGCTCACAAATATACGCCGAAGTTTGACATTGCTTATAACTTTTTAATGACTCAAGACAATGTTCAACTGAACGCTGCGCCCTCTGTGACAACGATTAACCAAACGCCTGCCACCATTTCGATTGTAGAAGAGGTCTCAATTAACAATGGAGCAGCTCCTGTTGACACAAATAAAGGAACTTCCTTTGAAAAATCATTTGCTAGAGCTCAATTTGGAATTACCATTATTTTAACACCGACAATTCATACGTCAGAAGCAGATGGTGAAGGTGGCTCTGTCACTCTTAAGACCAATATTTCTTTTGATACGAACAAATCAGATCCTCACAATGAAAAACCTCTTGTCGATAGACGGCATATCGAGAATGAAGTGAGAGTGATCGATGGCGAGACGATCATTTTAGGGGGCTTAAGAAAGAAAACAAAACAAGATAGAGAAGAGAAGGTTCCATTTTTTGGTGAAATTCCAGGTTTTGGAAAACTCTTTGGGTCAACAGAACTCACCGACCATGAAGCTGAAATGTTTTTCTTCATCACTCCAAAAATCATTTACGATCCACAGGAAGAAGTGACAAAAATCCGTACAGAAGAACTGAAAAAACGAGCAGGAGATATTCCAGAGTTTCTCGAGAAAGTGGTTGAAGCTAAAGACAGAGAGCAGAGTCGTTTCTTTAAACAAAGCATGCAAATTTTCTTTAAAAATGAGCGTTAATACTTTAGAAGATCTATGCCTTCAACTCAAGATTCCTTATGTGACATCTTTTCAAGAGTACGCATTTGTTCAAAATAAAATTCAGAAAATTCCTTATCTGGTTGCCAAAAACAAATGTATTTTGCCCTTAGATGAAGATAGCCTGTCTGTGAGAGTAGCGATTTCCGATCCTTTAGCGTTAGATGCATTAGAAGAGGTGCGGTATCTCGTAGGCAAACCCACAAAACCTATCTGTGCTCCCATAGAGTTGATCAAAGAAGCGATTGAATTGTGTTATGGACAAAAAGAGGATGTGGCTAAAAAACTCATAGCTACCTTAAGAGAAAATCAGCCTTTCTCGCTTGAAGAAGAAGAAGGGTATGATCTTCTAGAGCAAACATCTGATTCTTCTGTCATCCGTCTTTTGAATGCTCTTTTGACAGAAGCCATTCAACAAGGAGCCTCCGACATCCATTTTGAGCCTATGGAGCAGGGGCTTGAGGTGCGCTATCGCATTGATGGTGTTCTGCAGATGCGCCATGCGCCTCCTAAAGATCTTCAGATGCCCTTAATTACGCGTATTAAAGTCTTGACCCGTATGGATATTGCAGAAAACAGGCTTCCTCAAGATGGAAGAATCAAGTTAAAAATTGGAGGAAGGTCGATAGATTTTAGAGTGAGCACGATCCCCGTTGTTTATGGAGAGCGTGTTGTCTTAAGAATCTTAGATAAGAGCAATGTCATCGTAGGGCTGCATAAACTGGGCATGAGACCTACGACTTTAAATGACTTTCAAAAGATGATAGATTTTAGTGAAGGGATTGTCCTTGTCACAGGTCCTACAGGAAGTGGCAAAACCACGACATTATATAGTGCTGTCTCTGAAATTAATTCTCCTGAAATCAATATTATGAGCATAGAAGATCCTGTCGAGTATAAATTGCAAGGGATTGCTCAAGTAGGTGTTAATCCAAAAATTCAGTTGGATTTTGCGACAGGACTGCGCCATATTTTAAGGCAGGATCCCGATGTGATTATGATCGGAGAGATTAGAGATAGAGAGACGGCTGAAATTGCGATCCAATCCTCTTTAACAGGGCATCTTGTCTTAAGCACTCTCCATACCAATGATGCACCCTCTGCACTCACACGTCTTGTCGATATGGGGATAGAGCCCTATCTTCTCTCATCATCTGTGATAGGGATTTTAGCTCAAAGACTTGTTCGTACTATCTGCTCTTCTTGTAAAAAGTCTTATACGCCGTCATCTGTAGAACTTGCAGAATTTGGTCTGACAGAGACTATTCCCTTTTATAAAGGGGAAGGGTGTGAGGCTTGCTTTGGCTCTGGTTATAAGGGAAGGCAAGGCATCTATGAGCTCATGGTTGTCTCAAATGGTATCAAAAAGCAGCTTCTCAAAAGTGGGAATGCTGTCGAACTACGCCAGCAAGCTTTAGCTGAAGGAATGAGCTCTCTGCGTAAAGAAGGGGGGTATCTCGTTGCTCAGGGGCTCACAACAACAGCTGAAGTGTTGCGTGTCAGCCGAAGTTACAGTGAGGTCTAATGGGCTTATATCGTTACCGCGGCATATTAGAAGAGGGGAAAAAAATTCAAGGAGTTGTTGACGCTGATTCAGAGCAGCTCGCTAAAGAGCGTTTGCGCAAAGAAAAAATTCTTCTCACATCTCTTCACTCTCTTTCAGACAAACAGAGAGAAAAACAACTCTCCTCTTCTTTTCTCATCTCTTTTACACGAGAGGTCGGACAACTTTTAAGAGCAGGGCTGCCTTTATACGAAAGTTTAGAAACCTTAGAAGAGAAGTATCGCGCTACCCCTGTACATAGCCTATTTTTAGATCTTTGCAACTCTCTTAAACGAGGCATTAGTTTGTCAGAGGCTCTTAAAAAATATCCTAAAAATTTCGACGATATCTACATTTCTATGATAAAAGCTGCTGAACAGACAGGCTCTTTGACAAGAATTTTTGATCAGCTCTCACTTCTCATAGGAAAAAAAGAAAAACTCAAAAAACAATTAACGTCTGCTGCAGCCTACCCTCTTTTTTTAAGTGTATTTTGTGCCATCGTGACGTTTGTGCTGCTCTTTTTTGTTATCCCTTCGATGAAAGAACTCTTTGAAGGAAGAGAACTTCATTTCTTAACAACCATTGTTCTATCTCTGAGTCAATTCTTAAGAGATTATAGTGTTTATTTGGGGACAGGTATCGTTGTTGTAAGTAGCGCAGCTATCTTTTTATTTCGGCAAAAAAAAGTAAAACAGTTCCTTCATACGATTCTTTTATCTCTTCCTTTTTGCAAAACAATTTTTTTACAATCGGCTCTTGCCAGATTTTGTAGGTCTTGCTCGATTTTATTAGAAGGGGGGATACCTTTACTAGAATCCTTGCGTCTTTCTCGGAAAGTGATGCATAATCTCCCTTTAGAGACCGTGATAGAGTCGGCAGAGGAAAAGATTGTAGAAGGCTCGAATCTTAGCTCTGAGTTAAAGCTCTCTGCTCTCATTCCACCTCTTATGGTGCGTATGATAGCTCTATCTGAAGAGACAGGTCAGATGGGGGTTTGTTTAAGCAACCTGGCAGATATTTATGAAGAGGAAGTGGCTAAGAATCTTGAGCAAATAACAAGCTTCTTACAACCAGCTCTACTTCTCTTGCTCGGGCTGATTGTAGGAGTTGTTCTACTGTCAGTATTGCTGCCGTTAACGGATGTGAGTTCGATGTTGGATACTTAATTTGAGGTAAAAAATGAAAAGAAAAAAAAGAGCGATCACCTTGATGGAGATCATGATTGTCATTTTGCTCATAGGACTCATCAGTAGTGTTGTGGGCTACAATATGAAAGGCAGCTTGGATAAGGGTAAAGCATTTAAATCGAAACAAGGTGCCGAAAAAATCAGAGAAACTCTGTTATTTGAGTCGATTGACAAAGGAGTTGCCTTAAACAATTTTGTAACAACATCTACAGCTTCTCAAGAGTATGTCGATTATCTCTTACAGTCAGGCCTTTTTAAGAATAAAAAAGATTGTTTAGATGGATGGAACCAGCCTTATACAGTTACTGTTAAAGATGATGAGCTGTATGTTGAGTCGGCCAAATTGAAAGATTATGAAAAAACTCATAAAGTGAAAGTTGAAACTAAGCCGGCAAAAGAGGCGAGTGTAGCAGAGTGAAAAAACGCTCTTTTACACTCTTAGAAATGATGATCGTCATCATGATGCTTGCCTTAGTGGCAGGAGTTGTGAGCTTCGAGCTGAAAAATGTGCTAGGTGTCCGTCATTTCAGACACTCTGCTAAAAGAATTAAAGAATACATCACAAGAGCGCAACTGTTGGCTTTGATCTATGATGCCGACTTTCAAGTCACTCTTAAAAAAGAGCAAGGGCAATGGGTTCTTACAACTCAAAATGATGAGGGGGCTTTACAAAGCTTGAATAGACAGCGTATCAAGTTGGAAGGTATTGAAACGATTTCATGGGCAGAAGGGCCCAAGCCTGCTTTAATTATCGATATTTTTTCTAATGGAAGGCTGGAGCCCTTGAATGCTCTTATCATAAAATCTAAAAATGCAACTGAATATCTTGATTTTCGAGTTCCTCTGCAAATTAGTCGAACAAGCACAAAACTGACCCTCCCTAAAATGGTCCCTCCCCCAAAACCAGAGAAAAGTTGACAAATAAATTATTCAATCTTTATGTTGCAAACTAGAGTAAATCTCTATTCTTTGTAACCTTTAAGGAGGAAAAAGATGCAAAACGTAATGTGGCTGGCCGGTGTTTTTGGGCCTTTTTTGGCTATCCTAGGTCTGTGGATGCTATTGTATGCAGATAGTTTAACGAAAGTATGGGCTGCTTTAAAGAGTACACCGCCTGTATTTTATACCATCAGTATTATCACGCTATTGTTAGGAATTGTGATCGTAAAAGAGTATAATGTTTGGTCATGGGATGCATGTCTTCTTGTGACTTTAGTTGGGTGGTTTTTTCTTGTCCGAGGACTTATGGGATTATTTGTTCCACAATTACTCATCAAAATAACAATTGCAAAACCTTCAGTTGCCAAAATTCAAGGCATTGTTCCTTTTGTATGGGGCCTTGCTCTCTGCTGGCTTGCTTATTTCATGTAATTTTCTCAGGAAAACGCCTTTTATTTCCAAAAGGCGTTTTTTTACTCATTGAGCAGCCATTTCCAGATCGGAATAATAGAAATAGTATAATCATCGATTTGTTCAGAGCCTTTTCGAAACCAGGCGTAGCATAATAAGAAAAATTGCTTTTCCGACGATGAAGTTCTTGAAAAACAAGATTTTCTAACTCCATTCCACGATCTTGAGCGAACTTAGGGAAAAGTTCCCCCGTTTTTCAGACATGAAAGATGAGGTTCTTCTTATGGAATTCTATTTTCTTCACACAACTACTCTATTTTTCAAAACTTTTATCTATACCCTGTTTAAAGCCTCATCTAGTCAATAAAGCGAAACCTAGGTAACATTTAGAAATTACATAAGAGGGATTCGTATGAAGGTATTAAAGACTATTTTTCTAGGGTTGGTTTTGAGTGTCGCTTTGTGCTTCGGTTCTAATGAAAAGCTACTTTCAGGGATAGAGAAGCTAAAGATCCAGGAACCCCATTGGCAACACACAATCTTAGAGAGCTACCCTACGGGTCAGCCTGCAAAAGTTATGTTTTATGAACCTGGTGACAATGATGAACGCATCCCTCTCAAAGAAATCAATTTTTTCCCAAATGGGCAAATCAAAGGAGAGACCGACTTAATCACGGTTGCAGAGGGCTCTGCAGGAGCTGAGTTTTGGAAGACAACAACTGTTCCTCATGGAGTCTCAGTCTCTCTTTATGAAAACGGTGGTATTGAAAAATTAGCTTTCTATGACAAAGGACTTTTAAATGGCGAGATGAAGCTCTTTTACCCTAACGGAAAAATCAAGGGATCATGTGGGTTTTCTCAAGGAAAGCGGGAGGGAGATGCCCTGACTTATTATGAAAATGAAACAAAAGCAGAAGAGCTCCATTACCATGAAGATCATCTTGTTGGAGAGCTAGTTCGCTATTTCCCTAATGGCAAAAGAGCTGTTTTGGCCTCTTATAAAGAAGGTGTGCTCCATGGCAATGTTTTTGAGTGGTACGAGAGTGGGACCTTAAAAATGACTAAGCACTATGAGAACGGGCTTCTTCATACAGAAGGGAAACATTCTGCAGTGATTGTGTATGATGAAAATCATGCAATCATAGAGGTGCAAGATTTTAAATTGGGAGAACCTATTGGGACACATCTTAAATATCATCCTAATGGGAAAGAAAGTTATAAGGTTCAATATAAAGATGGTAAAAAATCAGGCAAAGAATTGTTTTTCGATGAAGGTGGCAAAGTCTGTGGAGAGGGGCTTTATCAAGAAGGAATGGCTATCGGTGTTCATTGGAAAAATCACCCCAATGGTAAATCTGCTTATGTCGCTAAATTTGATGATCAGGGCAAACTTTTACAACCAATAGAAGAATTTAATCAAGAAGGACAGAGAGTAGCCAGATATTTAGCTGCAAACAACAAATACGATGGAGTCTTTGAGCAGTGGTATGATAATGGAGCTCAAAAAGTAATCTATCATTATCAAAATGGAGAACTACAAGGAGAACAAAAAGAGTTTTTCCCTTCAGGCAATTTGAAATTACATGTTATCTATCACGATAAAGAAAAAGATGGTCCCTATGAAGAGTGGCATGAAAATGGCTCTGTTGCTTTAAAAATGACATTCAAAAAAGGAATCAAAGATGGCTCGTTGAAAGCTTATTTTCCGAATGGGGCGCCTCGATTAGAAGAATATTATGTGGATGGAGAGCTTGATCAGACCCGTAAAGAGTGGTTTGAAAATGGGAACTTAAAGATGACAGCTTCTTTTAAAGCTGGTAAAAAAGATAAGAGTTACAAAGAGTGGAATGATAAAGGAGAGCTTCTCGTCGATGCTTTTTATGAAGATGATCTTCCTCACGGAACTATTAAAGTTTGGTTTGATAAAGATCATCTGAAGCAATCGGTCAACTTTGTCCATGGGAAAAAAGAGGGCAAAGAGCAAGAGTATTGGGCTAATGGTCAATTAAAAGGTGTTATTTCTTATACAGACGGGAAAATTCAAGGAAAAGTCGAAGCATTTTATGAAGATGGCTCCCCTTCTTTTATCAAAACCTTTAAAGACAATCTTCCTATAGGCGAGCATAAAATATTCTATAAAGTGGCTGATGCTGGAAAAAAAGAGTGTTTAGCAAGGTCAATGCGATTTAACGATGAAGGGAAGTTAGATGGAGAGCAAAAAGCTTTTTATGCCAATGGAGTGATTCAAGAGATTATGAACTACGATCAGGGAGAGCTTCAAGGGGTAACAAGTAGATGGAATAAAGAAGGAATCCTTGTCGAAGAGATGCGCTATGATAATGGAAAGTTAAATGGGCGTTTTTTCCAAAAATCTGAAGATGGTAGAGAAGTTATCTTCAATTATAAGAATAATCGAAGAGAGGGATCACACATTATTTACTACCCTGAAAACGAGAAATTTGGGAAACAGAAAGCCTTAGAAATGACTTTTGAAAATGGAGAGGCCCATGGAGAGGTCATCGAATATGATGAAGCAGGTCATAAAGTGTCAACGGGCAGATTTGAAAAAGGTTCTCAAGAAGGACTATTTCAACGATTTGATGCCAAAGGTAATCTATTAGCTGCAGTCAACTATGTGAAAAATAAAAAAGAGGGTCTTGCCTACGAATATTATGCCAATGGGAAAATCTACAAAGAGGTCCCCTACCTCAATGATGAAAAACATGGAGTAGAAAAAGTGTATTTCCCAAATGGAAATCTTTCAAGTTCTTGCCACTATGAATTTGGGAAGTTGCATGGCCTTTCATCTCATTGGAGTGAGCAAGGCGTTTTGACATTTGAAGGGGAGTACAAACACGGCCTTCGTCATGGTAAATTAAACAAGTATTACGATGATGGCAAGCCTCAAATTCTGCAAACCTACTCAGATGATCAACTCACAGGAATTAAGAAAAGCTACAACGAAAAAGGCATCTGCCAACAAACCAAGTGGGAGAAAGGCAAAAAGGTCGATTAAAAACCTGCGTAGACCGGTTTGCCGATATTGTCTGGAGCAAAATTAATGTCATCTATAGAGGTATTTCCTGTATTTGTAAAAATATAAGCAGGGGCTACAGTTGGATCTATTGTGATTACTTCATTGCTTCTTAAGGTGGCTGATAACGGGCTGCTAGTCTGTAGATCTATTCCATAAGAAGAGGGTGAAGCAGGAATTGTGATTTTATTGTTGGTTATGAGAAATTGATTATCTACAATAGAGTATATACTTATACAATTGGCTTGATATTGGCTATATGGATCTACATGCATAACGTTATTAGAAATAGAATAGTTTGAGCTTTTGGAGCTGCTTACAATGCTTATTATTGGGATACTCGTAGATTTACTAATTAGGTGTGAAAATAGATTGTTAGCAATAGTGCAATCTACAGATGTGTTCTTTTCAGAATCAAAACGAATGCTCGAGACATTCGCTGCAATAGGCCTTCCTAGAAAAGTGTTGTTGCTAATAAAGAGGGTCGGGAATTGAGAGCTACCAATAAGTATTCCAGTAGATGGAGTATTACCAAAAGATACTTGTGTTCCTGATATGATAAAAATATTATTTTTAATATTAAAAATTCCATTTCCACTGTTTATGGAAATACCTGTTTGGTGATCTTCTAAGGAAGCTATTTTTAAGCCTTCAATATCATTATTATTATAGGTGGTGATAACCAGGGTACTAAGCTTGTTTGTAATAAAAGGCATCTGATTGGCCAAAGGTTTTATCTTGATATTTCCTAATGTGGTAGGGAGAGAGTGCACAACGCTCATGCCCCAGAGTTTCTGGCCATCTTTGAGTGTAATGCCATTATCCATTCCAGCATCTGTGCCATCACCTGGGAAAATTGCGATAATATTGTAAGGTTGAGAGGCTGTTTCAGCAGCTGCAAGAGTATTGAAAGGAGATTCGAAAGTGCCTTGAGAGTGACTTGTGTTATCAACAAACCAAAAGACGTAAGGAAGGCCTGTGAGGGGATTTATAGCAACGCTCTTTTTTTGTTGTTTAGTTGTCACAATGATCTCTTGTTTATCAACATTTTGAAAAGCTCTATCACTTAGAGCTTGTTGGTGTGAGCAGCTGTGTTTTTTTTGTTTGCGATTCATCGTTTTGGGTGTGAATGCATAGGATAGGCTGATTTGCCCTTGCCCAATCCATTTGAAAAGATGATCATATGAGGTGTTCCCTTCAAGCTTGAAGATCCCAAGTACATCCATTCCTATGCGCAATTCTCCACCAAA
>CAYUZN010000061.1:0-11400 GCA_964449295.1 uncultured bacterium
CCTGCCAGAGTGATGCGATTCATCGCCCCTTCTAAATAATCTTGGGTAGGTTTCCCCTGGCGTATGCCTGGAATAAAAGCGCCATTTTTTTTCATATCGGAGGCAATCTGTTCAGGATGAAATTGTGTTGCTGTCCAAAAGTAAGTAAAAAATACAATTAACAGAACATAAAAAAAAGTATATACCCAGTTGCCTGGCGAGAGCATACTGGCAAATTGTCCTACCCAATTTCCTCTACCTACGAATTGAGCCAGAGTTGCTGGAAACATCAATAATGAGGAGGCAAAAATAACGGGTATGACACCTGCATAATTAATTTTTAAAGGAATATAGGCCTTTCCTTCCTGCCCTTCTTGTTTGCCAACATCTCGTCTTGCATACTCAAGAGGGATACGTCTTTGACCTTGAATAATCAAAATAGTGCCTACAATAATAAGCACAAAAACCGAGCTGAGAATTACAAGTGAAGAAAAGGTCAGTTGCCCAGGTTCTTGGGAATCTAAGTTTAACTGGCGTAAAACAGAGCCTAATGTTGTGGGTAGTGATGATAAAATACCGATTGTAATGATTAAGCTAATTCCATTTCCAATCCCTTTTTCAGAAATTTGCTCTCCTATCCACATGAGGAGCATGGTGCCTGCTGTCATTGTACACATGACAATCATATAAAAGAGCCAAGGGATTCCAAAAATCTGAACTTCCATGAGCTCAGGAACAATAATGCCCGGAGAGCCAGCATTCATTTGAACGGCATACTTTCCAAAAAGGGCTGCTTGAAAAAATGCAATACCCACTGTGAGAATACGGGTCCACTTACCCATTTTTCGCTTGCCAATATCAGGTGTCTCTTTCACTTCTCTTTGAAAAGAAGGAGACAGCGCCATAATCAGCTGCATAATAATGGAAGATGTGATGTAGGGCATAACGCCAAGAGCGACAATCGTCATCTGAGCAAATGCCCCACCTGAAAAAATATCCATCAATTGGAAGAGGTTTTGAGTTCCTCCTGTTGAAGAACGAAAGATTTGAAGAGCCATCTCTCCATTAATTCCTGGAACAGGAATATGTGATCCAATTCTGCAAATCATGAGCAAAATGAGTGTGAAAATAATCTTTGCCCTCAGTTCGGGGACAGAGAAAATACGCTTGGCTCCTTCAATCATGATTATCTGCTGTTAAGAAACAGTTTTAGAAATTTTCTTATAAGAAATCCCAGCTTTTTCAAGCTTAGATTCAGCCTCTTTAGAAAAAGCATGCGCTTCAACTGTCACTTTCTTTGTGACATCTCCACCGGAAAGAACTTTCAATCCACCGCCAGGAGCTCTAGGAGCGTATCCTTTTTCTCTCAATGTAGCCAAATTAACGACATCTCCATCTTGATAGAGTTGTTCGATTAAAGAAAGATTAATTGCATAGACATCGCTTGTGAATCTGCCATTTGCAAATCCTCTAATAGGTAATTTTCGATAAAGAGGAAGTTGTCCACCTTCATATCCAAAGCGTCTTTTGTAACCTCTACG
This sequence comes from uncultured bacterium, assembly GCA_964449295.1. Classification (GTDB taxonomy): domain Bacteria; phylum Chlamydiota; class Chlamydiia; order Chlamydiales; family Rhabdochlamydiaceae; genus CANJJB01. The sequence continues at coordinate 1,521 of CAYUZN010000061.1, forward strand.
AGACCCATCTCCTTTAGACCCACGGCAACAAGTTTTTCCTCGTCTCGAACCAAGACCTCTTCCGACGCGTTGAACTTTCTTTTTTGGTCTGTGTGTATTAGCAAGATTAGATAATAAAATCATGATAAACCTCTCGCGGCTAAGATCTTTTGACGATTTTTCAATGTGGCAAGGGCTTTTAATGTCGCTCTTGCTTGATTAAGCGGATTATTAGATCCAAAAAGTTTTGCAACGACATTTTTGACGCCACCAAGCTCAAGAATAGCACGCACTTTAGAGCCTGCAATCACACCTGTTCCTTCTTTAGCTGGTTTTAAAAGAACGGTTGATCCATCCCAGTCGACAGTCACTTCATGAGGAATCGTTGTTCCTTCCATTTCGAATGTCATCACATTTTTACGAGCAGCTTCACTCCCTTTTCGAATAGCATCAGAGACTTCATTGGCTTTAGCAAATCCAAATCCAACATGTCCTTGTCCATCTCCCACGATAATCAATGCAGAGAAACTAAATTTACGTCCCCCTTTCACGACTTTGGAACATCGATTAATGTACAAGACTTTCTCTTCAAATTCTGTTCCAATCTCTTCTTGGCGTTGGCGCCGATTTTTTTGCTTCATTAACATCCTCTAAAATTGTAATCCGTTCTCTCGAGCTGCATTAGCAAGCTCTGCAATCACTCCATGAAATTTATTATAGCCTCTGTCAAAGACAACGGCTTTAATATCTTTAGCTTTAGCAAGCTCTGCAATCTTCATTCCAATTTGCTTAGCAGCTTTTTTTGATTTGCCAAGCTTTTGCTTGCGAAACTCTTTTGAGAGTGTACTTGCGCTAGCAAGCGTGATCGATTGATCATCATCGATGAGTTGCACAGCAATGTGCTGATTTGATTTGAGCACACTCAAACGAGGTTTAGCTTGTGTCCCTCGTAAGTGCTTACGTACACGTATAGCTCTATTGATTCTTTTACGAGTTTTATTAAGTAGAGAACTTTCCATAATTTATTTATCCAGCTGCTGTTTTTGATTTAGCTGCCTTACCAGCTTTTTTACGAACATATTCATTTTCATAGCGAATACCCTTACCTTTGTAGGGTTCTGGCGGCTTCACAGCTCGAATGGTAGCTGCTACTTGCCCAACTATTTGTTTGTTTGTGCCAGAAATCACAATGCTGACGCTTTTATCGACCGTTACTTGAACCGTATTGGGAATAGAAATTTTTGTTGGATGAGAGTTACCAACTTGCAAATCAAGGATTTGACCTTGCAAAGCGGCTCTATATCCCACACCGATCATCGAGAGTTTCTTTTCAAATCCTTTTGAAACCCCTATCACCATGTTATTTAAAGTCGCTCGATATAGACCTGCTGTAGGTTTTGGCATCTCTACTTTTTCATCGCATTCAACATGTGCAAATTCACCTGCAACTTTGACAGAAATTCCTTTTTCTAAAGGATAAGTTAAAGTTCCTTTAGGACCTTTGACATGTATTTGATTTCCGTCTACTTTAATTTCGACTCCTTTAGGGAGTGGGATTGGCATTTTAGCTAATCGTGACATAATTTTTTACCTCACCATACACAACATAAAAATTCGCCGCCTAAGTTTTCTTTGCGCGCTGTTTCACCATCGATAATTCCTTTGGAAGTTGAGAGAATCACTGTTCCCATTCCCCCTTGAATGCGTGGAATAGCACCCATAGATATGTAACGTCTTAGACCTGGAGACGAAACACGTTTCAAACCTTGTAAAACAGGTTCTCTACCTTGTGCATATTTTAAAAAGATGCGCATTTTTCCTTTTTCTTTATCAACGAGAACACGTTCAATGTATCCTTGAGCTTCTAGAACTTTAATAATATTCACTTTAACTTTACTAATATAAACATCAACAAAACGACGACGAGCTAGCACTCCATTACGCAATCTTGTCAGCAAATCTGCAATTGTATCACTTTGAGCCATGAGCTGTGCCCCCCTTCTCTGGATTTTTAAATGGGAATCCTAACATTTTTAAAAGTTCAACACACTCTGCGTCTGTCTGTGCCGAGGTTACAAATGTAATATTCATACCTTGTGTTCTCTTCACTTCATCTAAGTTGATTTCTGGAAACACTTGTTGATCTTCTAATCCAATTGAATATGAACCTCTGCCATCACACTTAATAGGAAATCCTCTAAAGTCTTTGATACGAGGAGAGACGATATTGCAAAAACGGTCTAAAAAATCATACATTCTGTAACGGCGCAGTGTGACTTTAAGACCAATCACCTGCCCTTTACGCGATTTAAAATTAGCAATCGCTTTCTTTGTTTTAGTCACAACAGGCTTTTGCCCAGAGAGCATAGCGAGTTCTTTTTGGCAAGCTTGGACAGCATTTTTATCTTTGACCGCTTCAGCAAGTCCCATGCTAATAACTATCTTCTTTAGCTGAGGAATTAACATCACGTTTTTATAACCAAACTTTTCCATGAGAGCTGGTTTCACTGTCTCTCGATACTGTTTTAACATTCTGGACATATCATTTTCCTGTTTTTCTAACTGAACGAAGAACCACTTCTTTCTTATTTTGGAGATAGTAGAGTTCTTTTTCTCCTTTTATAACTCTAGAACGAACTCTAATAGGTTTGTCTTGATCATCACAGAGCCTGACATTAGAAATATGGATTGGCACTTCAATCTCTACAATCGTAGGTCTTTGCGCTTTTTCAGTACGACGAGCGTGTTTTTTATGAATATTAACGCCTTGGATAACAACTCTGTTATCTTTTTTGCGTAAGACCACTCCCGTCCTGCCTTTTTCATTTCCTGCAACGACGACAACTTTATCGCCTTTTCTCATCCACTTGCTCATCTTAAATTACCTCAGGTGCAAGAGAACTAATTTTGACAAAACCACCATCGCGTACTTCTCTTGCGATAGGTCCAAAAATTCGAGTTCCTCTTGGATTATCTTTTTCGTCCAAAATCACACAGCTATTGTCATAAAAACGGAGCATTGAGCCATCGATTCTGCGGATATAACTCTTTGTCCGAACAATAACTGCTCTGACAACATCCCCTTTTTTAACAAGACCTTTTGGATCTGCTTCTTTAACGCTGCAAATGATGATATCACCAACATGTGCATATCTACGCTTAGAGCCTTTTAATACTTTAAAACACTTCACTCTTTTTGCGCCTGTATTATCGGCCACTTCTAATTCTGTTTCTTGTTGAATCATGCTACCACTCCAACAACGCGCCAACGTTTTAGTTTAGATAAAGGGCGAGTCTCTACGATTTGCACCGTTTGTCCCACTTGAAGCTCAAGCCCTTCAACATGTGCATAATATTTCTTAGCACTGCGTATTACTTTGCCAAACTGTGGGTGTCTGAGTGTTCTTTCAACACGTACAGAAACGGTTTTTTGCATTTTATTAGAAACAACAACACCTTCTTTTACTTTACGACTGTTTCTTTCTTGATTTGTCATACGTCATCTTCCTTTTGTCGCAATACAGTCATCACACGTGCTCTATCGCGCTTCTTTTCACGAAGAAGATGCGGTTTCTCTAGCTTGCGGGCTGTACTTAACTCATTTTTAAGTTCATAAATTTCTTTAGAGAGATTGCCACATAAAGTGTTTAATTCTTCTTGCGATTGTTCTCTCAATTCCTTCGCTTTCAACATGATTACACCCTCTCTAATCGTTCAACAAATCTGGTTTTAATACCAAGTTTTGCAGCCGCTCTTCTCAAAGCATTTTGAGCAAGTTCCTTTGGAACACCACCCACTTCAAATAACACTCTTCCAGGACGTACTACTGCTACCCAATGATCTGGGTTTCCCTTTCCTTTTCCCATACGAGTTTCAGCTGGCTTCTTTGTCACAACTTTGTCGGGAAATATTCGAATCCAAACTTGTCCGCGTCTATTAAAATAACGTGTGATCGCAACACGGCATGCTTCAATTTGATGATTGGTCACAGCGCCTCTTTCTAAGGCTTGCATCCCAAACTCACCGAAATCGATAAAGGCGGCAGCCTTTGTTAGGCCAGTCTTGTGGCCTTTCATCATTTTTCGAAATTTTGTTCTTACAGGCATTAAGGCCATAGTTTAAGCTCCTTCTTCCCCTTTATTAATCCATACTTTCACACCGATAGAGCCGTAAGTTGTCTCTGCTCTGCCCATGCCATAATCGATATCAGCTCTCATAGTATGAAGAGGAACTCTGCCCTCTTTATACCATTCAGTTCGTGCAATCTCTGCACCTCCAATACGACCAGAAACCGATACTTTTATCCCTGCAGCTCCTGCATCCATTGAAGATTGTATAGCTTTCTTCATCACTCTACGAAAAGGCATCCGTCTTTCTAGTTGTTTGGCAATTCCATCTGCAACTAATTTGGCATCTAAATCAGGTCTTTTAATTTCTTCAACTTCGATCCAAATATCTTTTCCCGTTAATTTTTTGAGCTCTTGTTTAAGCACCTCGATCTCAGAGCCTTTTTTTCCAATCACAAGACCTGGCTTGGCTGTGTGGATTGTGACTTCAATTTTCCCACTCATGCGCTTAATTGTGAGACAAGAGGTGCCTGAGCAAGCAGGTTTTGTCATTAAAAAGTCACGGATTTGTTTATCTTCTCCAATTTGATTGCCAAATTCTTGTTTATTGGCATACCAGAGCGACTTCCACTTTTTATTGATGATTAATCTAAAACCTGTTGGTGATGTCTTTTGTCCCATTAGCTTCCTTCCTGTGCTTCAACAATGACGGTAAAATGGCTGGTTCTTTTCATAACTGGCACTCTGCCTCCACGAGATTTCGATTTAGCTCTCTTAAGTACTGGGCCTGCATCAACACGCACTTCTTTCACACGTAAATTTTGACGAGGAATATTGAGCTGTGTCTCAGCATTAGCGACAGCACTCTGCAGCGTTTTTGTCAGCAAGCGTCCCCCTTTTAATTGAGAAAACGATAGCTGGATAAAGGCATCGTCCACTTTAAGTCCTCGAATAAGATCTGCGGCAAGGCGTGCTTTACGGGGAGGGATACGTAGATATTTAGTATGTGCTCTAGCAAATTGCATAGATGATTAATCCTTTTTAGCGGGTTGTGCAGCAGGAGCTGATGAAGAAGGTCCTGAAGCAGCGGCAGCAGCAGCTGACTCTTCAGCAATTTTCTTAGAACCATGCCCTTTGAAAATCCTTGTCGGAGAAAACTCTCCAAATCTATGCCCTACCATATTTTCTGAGACGATGACCGAAATAAATTTTCTTCCATTGTGAACTTCAAATGCATGTCCAACCATTTCTGGAATAATCATAGAACGGCGGGACCATGTTTTAATTGGCTTTTTTGTCCCTGCTAGATTTTGTTTTTGCACTTTTGCGAGAAGGTGATGCTCAACAAAAGGTCCTTTTCTTAACGATCTGCCCATAATTCTTTAAATCCTTACTTTCTGCGATCTTTAATGATCAATTTCTTACTCTTACGCTTGCAACGTGTACGGAAGCCTTTTGTATACATAGCCCAAGGTGTCTGAGGGAGGTATCCGTTGTGCTTACCTTCGCCTCCTCCGTGTGGGTGGTCAACAGGGTTCATCGCTGTTCCACGAACAGTCGGGCGAAATCCTTGCCAACGCGTTCTACCAGCTTTTCCTTCAACACGTAAAATTCTCTCTGCATTTGATACAGATCCAAAAGTAGCACGACAATCTTCATTGACAAGACGTACTTCTCCTGATGGCATTTTGATAGTAGCATAACCACCACTTTTTGCCATTAACTGAGCTGAAAGACCTGCAGAGCGGACAAGCTTGCCACCTCTACCTGGATACATTTCAATATTGTGAATGACCGACCCAAGAGGCATGCTTTTTAAGCGCATGCTGCATCCAAGGTCATAGACTTCTTTATCTGTTGTCACAACTGTTGCTCCGACTTGAAGACCTTCAGGAGCTAAGATATAACGTTTTTCTCCATCAACAAAATGCAAAAGAGCAATGTGTGCTGTGCGATTAGGATCGTATTCAATAGAGACAACTTTCGCTGGAACTTCTTCTTTATCTCTCTTAAAATCGACAGCTCTATAAAATCTCTTATGCCCTCCACCTCTGTGGCGGCAGGTAATATGTCCATGATGGTTGCGTCCATTAGTACGCATTTTTTTAAAGAGGAGAGTTTTTTCAGGCTGACTATGCTTTGTTAACGTCGCATTCCCTTCTAAAACTAATTCTCTCTGACCTGGGGTTGTTGGTCTAAATTTTTTAGTCATAAATTACACCTTATCCTCGATAACATCGCCAGCTTTTAGAGTGACAATCGCTTTTTTGAAAGCACTGCCGAATCCTGATCTACCACGTATTGTTCTACGCTTTGGCTTCACATTGATTGTATTCACTGAGATGACTTTTATGTTTTTGTCTGCATGAATCTCTTCAATGGCGCTTGCAATTTCTTGTTTGTTCGCTCGTTTATCAACGAGAAATACATATTTTGGGGTTTCACATTTTCTAACACAACGATTACTGCTGTTTTTATAGAGATTTTGAAGAACCCGAGATTTTTCAGTGACGTAACGTGATTTAATGATATCGTAAGGGTTTTTATTCAACACTTTAACCTCCCAAGATCTGTAAGAATTTTTCAACAGCAGGCTCTAAAACAACAACCGTTGATGTGACAGCAATGTCATAGCCACTAGCATTAGCAACTAACATAAATTCTGCCTTCGGAATATTACGCATGCTTTTCACAAACATCTCGTCTGCTTTAGGATCTAACCCTAAAAAGAGGATTCTTTTGCCAGCCACTTGCTGAGCCTTTAGAAAATCAACCACTTTTTTTGTTTTTGGCTCTTTCAATCCAGAACACTTTAAAATGAATAGTTGATTGTTTTGAACTTTTTCTGCGTATAAATAACGAACAGCTGCTCTTTTTTCTTTCTGATTGATCGACACGTGTTGATCAAATTTTGCACGAGGCGTTCCTACACGGCCGCCACCTTTATATTGAGGCGCTCCGAGATAACCTTGTCTTGCCTTACCTGTGCCTTTTTGAGGATGAGGTTTTTGACCAGAATGGGAAACCTCTGAACGTGATTTTGTATGCGCGCACCATTGGCGAGCATTAGCACGGATCGCGATTAAATAATCTTTAATCATTTGAGAGTTTGCTTCTTTTAAGAGAAGCGCATCTTCAACAACGACTTCGCCTATTTCCTTTCCAGATAGATCATATTTTTTTAGACTTGCCACGATGACTCCCAATTATTTCTTTTTCTTTGTCGCAGATTTTTTCTTTGCTTGAGCAATAAAGAGCAAGCCACCACGTGCACCTGGCACTGCGCCTTCAACAACAATCAATTGTTTATCTGCATCAACTTTTACAACTTTTAAACTCTCAACAGTCACACGCTCTCCGCCCATGCGGCCTGATTTTTTCTGCCCTGGCAAGCAACGACCAGGAGATGAACGCATTCCGCAGGATCCCCCATGACGATGAAACCCAGAACCATGTGCAGCAGGACCGCCAGAAAAATTGTGACGCTTCATAACCCCTTGATGCCCTTTACCCTTTGACACCCCGACCACATCGACGTAGGCGACATCTTGGAACAATTCAACCCCGATTTCTTGTCCTAATTGATATTTCGAAGAATCTTGTACACGAGATTCAGATATTTTTAAGCGAGGCTCAAGATTTGACTTTTTAAAATGACCGAGCTGTGGTTTTTTGACATTTCTCAATTTAGAGGCTTTAGGTTTAAACGTAGCCAGCTGAATTGCGCTATAGCCATCTGTCTCTTTATTTTTCACTTGAGATACAACATGCTTTTCTGAACGAATGACGGTACAGACGACTCTATTGCCTTTATCATCAAAAAGCTGCGTCATTCCCTCTTTTATTCCCATTAAGTGCTCTTGCGCTGTCATAAAAATCCTTTTAAATAACCTTTGTCCACTTTGAAGAATAGCAAGCCCTGCTGCCTTAAGTGGGTCAAAGCGAGAAGGCTAACAAATCGCTTGATTTTTCTACAATCAAAATTTAGTCGGATGGCAAAAAAAAGACCTCTTTCGCATAGAAACGAAAGAGGTTTAAAGAAAAAGTCTTAAAGGCAAAAAACTAAGCACACATAAACTTCCAGCGATCAGTCAAGATGCCAGAGCCGGTGTAAGAGATCGTTGCAACAAGCCCTACAAAACCCAAATATCTATTTTTATCAAATTGCGTTTTGAAAATTCTTGAGAGACAAAGCATAGCCATGCTGGCATTAAAGACACCCTTAAGCAGAGATTCTCCTATAGGGGACAGCTGTTGTTTCTGCTGCCGATTTAGATTTACAATATTTGATTGTCTTAAAGTTGCGATAGTTTGTTGCATACTATCCGTAGTCAACGATTTAAAATTTTGATAGGCATTGAATGCAGCAATAACAGCTGTTAGATCATCTCTTATGAAAAAAGAAGCAACACCAAGCGCCTTAGGCGCTAGATTTGGCAAATTTGTCTTCACCTGATTGTTAACCCACGTAAATCCTGACGAAAAATCCTTACAAAATTTAACAGCAGGCGCTGCATTAGCAAAAAAGTTAGCAATAAAACCAGCTCCTTGACGACTTTCCCACAGGTCTCCAGCCTTCCCTCTAAATGTTTGAATAGCCCAATAGACAATCTTAGGCAACGTATCGACAGCATCTGCGACACCTTTCATCAAAGGAACAAAATAATTGAGAGAAACCACCTGCTTCGTATTAAAAAATTTACTAGCTTGCATCAAACAAAGCGCAGGACCGACAAAATATGTCTTAAGCTTTCCCAAATCCTTTCGATTGTTGTAAACATCTTGCGCATTCCGTGAAGCATTGTCAGCTACTTGTTTAACAATGTGATACCCTAATTTAAAACCAGCGCTTACTGCGTCCATAACAACTCCTTGTTTGTCTAAATTGAAGAAATATTATAAGAGAAATAGGTTAAAGAAAGCAACTGGAAAAGTTAAAAAATAATTGGACAGTGAAGGCCTTGAAGAAATTCTTTGATAGATAGTTCTCTCTTCCCTTCCAGCTGAACTTGAAGGATTTGCAGAGCTCCAGTGCCACAGGCAACAATCAACTCTTGCTTTGTTTGAAATATCCTCTCTCCTGGCTTTCCAGGAAATAGACTCACAACTTTAGATAGTTTTATTTTTAAACGCTTTTTTTCATGTCCGATCTGCACCCAACACCAAGCCCCAGGAAAAGGAGATAGCGCACGAATGAGGTTGTGAATTTCATCTGCAGGTTTTTCCCAATGAATTTCCTCTTCTGCAGGGGTAAGTTTTGGGGCAAAGGTTGCTTGAGTATGATCTTGAGGTGTTTTTTTGACTACCCCATGCTCGAACTGTTCGATGACTTCGATTAAAGCAGGAGAAGCTATTTGACTGAGCTTCTCATCGAGCTCTCCAAAAGTCATCTCTTGAGGGATATCTATCTTAACAACGGAAAGCATGTCGCCTGCATCCATTTCAAGCACCATCTGCATAATTGTGATCCCTGTCTCTCTTTCACCGTGCATCAAGCAGCGCTGAATAGGTGAGGCTCCTCGATATTTAGGAAGAAGACTCGCATGAACATTGATACAACCTTTCGAAGGAATTTCTAGCAAAAGCGTTTTGATGATCTCTCCGTAAGCTACAACGACAAAAAGATCGGGTTTATGATTTTTTAATATGTGCGCAAATTCGGGTGTCGAGGCTTTCAGAGGTTGATAGAGAGGAAGGTGGGGTTTTAGCTTTAAGATTTCTTCTTTGACAGGAGGTGGCAGAAGTTGCAACGATCTGCCTTTTGGCTTATCGGGTCTTGTCACAACAGCTACGATGGGAAGATCTTTCTGAATTAGATCTCGTAAGACACGGGC
>CAYUZN010000062.1:0-11081 GCA_964449295.1 uncultured bacterium
GATGTGATTAAGCACTCTAAATTATTAGGGACAAATAATTTATCGGCCACTTTAGGCAATATCTATTTAGGAAGAAACTCTTTTTTAGGAACAAGTCAAGAGCTTGCTGTGCCGACATTCAAGATCGTCTTAACAACAGAGGAGATAAATTTTGAACAGATAAGTTCATGGCCTTTAGAAGTGAAAAGGCGAGTGAAAAGTCTTTTGCTTTCTTTCCTTATAAAAATAGAGACTTACATCACGTTGATTTTAACAATTAAACGTTGCAAGGAGAAGGCGTATTTAGGTAAGAGATCTTATCTTGGGTATTCAAAAATTGGAGAGGGGGTCAAGGCTTTTAATATCACTTTGTTTTCAGGCTATCCCAAGCATGATTCTTTTAACCCATTTTGATGCTGGGTGACTTCATATTGATGACAGGAGCTTCTATATCGATTTTGCTATCGCCTTTCTGGGTGATACTATCTTTAGCATGAAGGTTAATTTTTTCAGAACTTACATTGAACTCATTACATGTTAAAGAGATAGAATCTGGTTTTTGAACATACTGACTGGTGGCTTCTTTATTTTTACAGGTAAGGGATAGAGTTTTTCCATCTAGGACAATTTTTTGAGTCATTCCAGAGTCTATGTCTTGGAGAGATAAGGAAAGACTAGCATCTTGGTTAAGTTGAATGACAAGGCTCTTTTTTCCATTTTCCTGAACTTCAATGAGTAGGCTCTTTTCCTGAATGCGAATAGTTTGAGTTTGAGTCTCTGAAGAGGATTGTTTAATTGTGACAACAGAATTGCTTAAGTCTTCGAATTCATGTTTGACAAAAGCGTATTTATCTGGGCCATTTGATCCTAGCATGATTTGATTGCCTTGAACACCTTGTGGAAGGCGAGCTAAAGGTTGCCAGTCTAATATGCGTTCTATTTTGGCACTTTGAAATGACATCGATAAGACGACTTTTTCTCCTTTGCAAAGAGGAAAGTAATATTGCCCTGTCATGAAATCAGGAGTGAAGGGGACAATGACTTCATTTCCTTCACCAGCTACAGGAACAGTGACAAGGTAGTAACATTGAGGTGTTTCATCAGCTTCAATAACAGTGTAAGTTGTTTGAGGGACATCTCCAATATCACTTAAGATAGTTCCATGGATGGGAAAGGGAAATTTAGGAGAATTAAACGCAGGTCTTTCGACAAAAGTTTCACTCTCTTGTTCTAACAAAGCCGTCAGCGATAATTGATAAGCTTCTACAGGACTTGTGATCCCTTCAGATGTTTTGGGTTTATAAGCTTCTAACCGCATAGATCTGACTCTAAATGTTTTATCTTTATAAAGAGGGTCTAAAGACCATGTTTTTGATTTGGGATCTCCTTGAAAAGCAACCAAACGGCCTGGGACGAGTTTATCTATATGGAAATCTCTAAAGAATTGAGAGACGATAACTCTGACTTCTGCTTCTTCTGAATTGGCAAGAGATTTAACTTCGTGGTGATCGAGATTCAAAAAATCAGCTGGTGTTAAGGGTACAATCATATCTCTACGAATACTTTCAAAGGCTTTTTCCTCTAAAAGATCTTCGACATCACTTAAAGTGGGAGAATGTTTAATTGTTTTAATACTATAGCGGAGGTTTTCGGGGAAAATATAGGTAGGAGGAGTTACGTAAGGCTCAAAAATCTTAAAAGCCTCTCCCTCAGATTCTTTCGTTTGAGAAATCGAGTAACTATGAGTGTCATAATTATAACCCCATACTCCATTTTCTTTTTGCAGATACCACATTAAAAAAGAGTAAAAGGAAGTTTGCTTATTGGGCGCTTTTCCAGACTGATAAGGAAGAGAGAAAGCAAGAATAGGATAGATGGTTTCTAAGGGCGGGAAGTTATAATCAATTGAAATATCAGGTGTCTTATGTTCATCAATCACATGTTTCATGCTCTTTTCAACGTAAATATTTAAAGGAAAGTGCTCTTCCCACTCAACTTTGGCGGTGTCGGTGAAGATGATTTCATAAACCCGAATAGCTTGTGGTCTTTCATTGATTTGATCGACTCTTTTAACGATTTTTTGAGTGACAATTCCTTGTAATTCCAATAAAGGATCAGACTGAGCCTCTTCTGTTGATTTAAAAGAGAGAGTGGCCTTCGTAATATTGGGTAATTTAGCAGGAGAAAAGAGGTCATCTAATTCTTGATTGTCAAAGCTTGCAAACTGAACTTGGCAATTAAATCCATAAGAGTGAAGATTTAAGCTTAAACTTTCAATATGTCCAGAGAGAATAGAGACAGTGGTTCCTTCAGAATCAAGTTTAAGTTCAAGACTCAAATTATACTCAAAAAATGCGGCAGTCGGATGTCTTAAAGTAGCTGTCATGACTTCATCTCCACATTAAATAGGTTTTTTTGATGATGAAAGGATAGATGTAAAGAAACCGCAGATGATTTGATTTTACATTTAATCATAAAAGAGAGAAAAAATCGATTTGGACTGGGAATCGATTGGATATCTGTGATTTGAATTCTTTTTTCATACTTATCTAAGCACTCTTTAATATCACGCATTAAGTGCTTGATGACTTGGCCGCTTGAGCTGGCATAAAAATAGCTATCTAAACCGAGATCTTCTTCATACCCTCCAAAGGTTTTTTTTGTGTTGAGTAAATCGGTGATGTTTTCAAGAATTTCTTCATCGAGAGTTTTTTGATCTTGTTTACGAAATTTGTTGAGCAGGCCCATCCTTTATCTCCAGTATAAAAATGCTTGGACATTTTCATCTAAATTATGAAAAGCAAAAGCTAATTTTGCTTCTGAAAGGGCATAATCCCATTCAAGATCTTTTTCAATTTTATAAATGGCAGCAAATTTGGAAAAATTATTGTTGAAAGGGGCTGATTCGAGTCTTAAGAGTTGAATACCTGTTAAAGCAAATCTGCAGACGTTAGCAAGTCTTGAGTAACTGGCTAATTTTAAACCTTCTAAAGAGAGTTTTGCCTTAAAATCAACCGGCTGAATGATAAAGTAGAGTTCATTTACTTCTGAGAGTTCTTGAGGGAGTCTTTCAGAAACGTACGCATCTTCTTTTTTATCAAACTTCAAATAAGATAGCCTTTCTGATTTTGGTTTTAAATATTGGACCAAGAGATCGATGAGTTTAGAAAAAAGTAAAGAGAGTTTTTCATGTTGATAGGGAATAATATTTAAATCGGGGTTGTTAACATACACAAAAGCTAGAGCATCTAAAAATCGCGAGATTTCCTCATAGAGAAAGAAAGGGTGCGTCATGATATTTCTTTCGATATTCAGCATCAGCCTTCTTAATTTAGCAACTTCTACCAAACATAGCTTTGTCTCTATTGTTCTTTGTTCGAAAACTTTTCCGGTAGAAGATTCTTGTTCTAGCTCTTTTTGAAAACCTTCAATGATGGTTTTTAAGCGAAATAGTTTGGCGATAAGAAAGGGATTATCATTGACAGTTAGAAGGGGAGGAGAGTAGTTTTCATTTAATCTCCACCTATTTTCGACATCTTTTTCAAATTCGGCTAATTTTAAGCTGGTTTTAGTAGAGAAGTGATGCCCTTCCGATAATAGAATCAGTTGATTGATATGAAAGAGAACTTTATCTTCTTTTTGCGTATCTAGGTAGGCTTCTTGCTCTGCTGGATCTTTGAGAAGATGGATGTAGAGAGGCACATGATTTTTTTCTGTTTTATTAAGATCAAAAACTGAAATTTTCCCGTTTTCTGGAATGTCAACTATTTCACCTGACGGAAAGACAAGTGTCAGTTTATGAATGGAGACAACACCTTGAAAGAGCAAGGTGTCATCCCACTTCAGCTGCCCTACACCATAAAAAGGAACAGCTTGATGCTGTGTGTAGAAGTTAAGATGGGAAAGAAGGAAATCCTCTTGCGCGACAAAGTGAATCGGAAGTAAAGGTTGACCAATGTGCCACCCAATCCGTTTCAATTGTTGCATGATAATTCCTCATTTCTCGATTTTTACCTTAACCTACATTGACCCCTATTGGTTTAGATAGCTTTTGAGATGCACTTGCTGCATAACACACTGTTTGATCTTCTCCATCACTTTTAGCAGTTAAAGACATTTTAAATCTGTAATTCACAGGCTGTTTAATAAAAGGATCAGGCTGTTCATTCACATCTACTTGTTGCCCTTCTGTTAAAACGAACTTAATTTTTTTTCCATCTGTATGAAATTTATCAAAAAATTTTTTTGCGCTATGATCATAACATTTCGTAACCCACGACATTGCAATATCAGATCCTCCAGTCTGAGAAGCCACACATTCGAGAAGTATTCCTCGGTTTTTGGGAGAGAGTCTTCCTTCAATCTCGACAGGATCTGTAGGTCCACCTGACCACACAATACGATCTAAGACAGCGACAGCTTTAATGGTGCTATCAGGATTTTCAGGATCTTTAATAGGAGTATCTGCTTCGAGAGATTTCCCTTTGATTGTAAAATCCATCCCAGTAATAGCTGCTACAGGAGCGCACTTATTGGGATTAAAATCATGAGCTTCTTTTGGATCACACTCTAAACTAACAAGATTAATTAACGTTGTTGGTGCCATATATAAAATCCTCCTTAAAAAGGTTTGTTACTTATGTTACTCTTTCTTTATAAAAGAGTAGTTTTTTACTTCCCAAGCCGTGCATCTAATCGTAACTCAACATCCATGCCTTCCATTTGGATGTGAGGGAGCACGGAAATGGAGCATTTGTACCACCCAATTTTTCCCGGTTTCTCTTCAACTTGTACACTGGCGGCTTTAAAGGGGTATCGTCTCAAAGTGATATCATCGGGATTGGTAACAGCTGTGACATAATCTAATATCCATTTGTTGAGCACATTTTGAATATAGGACGCATCAGCTGCAGCGCCAATATTATCTCTGGCTATGCTTTTGACATAATGAGCAATTCTGGTGATAGAAAATGTATAGGGGAGGTTGCAGACAAGCTGAGCATTTTCTGAATCTTTAGGATCTCTAAATTTTTTGGGCCTTTTGAGAGATTGAGCGCTAAAAAAGCAGGCATCTCCTGTGCCTTTTCGGTAAATCAACGGAATAAATCCACTATTGGCAAACTCAAGTTCTCTGAAATCTGGGATAACTAATTCAACAGGAACTTTAATCTCTTCTTCACCTCGAATATTAAAGGTGTGAACAGGCAATCCTGAGATCAATCCTCCCCCTTTAGGTCCACGTAGGTATTGGCACCAACCTGAGGTTTGGAAAGAGCGAACTAGATTTTTTGCAAATAAAACGGCAGAATTTCCCCATAAATATTTTTGATTATCATCACCCCAAGTGTGCTCCTCAAAATGAAATCCTCCACATGGGTTATTGACAGGGTGCCAGGGGAGTCTTAAGACATAAGAGGGCAGACAAAGGCCGAGATAAGCTGCCTCTTCTGAATCACGAAGGGCATTAAAAGCGCTGTACTTAGGGTGATTCATAAGTCCTTCTAGATCTTTAATAGAGTCGAGCTCTTCAATCGAATCACATCCAAAAAAGCTAGGAGAGACAGAGCTAATGAAAGGAGCATGGCTAGCATTAGCCACTTTTCCCATGACTTTTAGCCAAGCAAGATCTGTCGGGGTATGCTCAAAGTTGTACATTCCTATGAGTGCTCCGAAGGGTTTGCCACCATATTGATCATATTCTTGCACATAAACTTTACGAAAAAGAGAAGAACCCGTGAAATCAACTGAGTTGTTCTCAAAATCTTGTTGAAGCTCTTTTTTAGAGACATCGAGCATATCGATCATCACATTGGCTCGAAAATTTGTTCCAGAAATAAGATCAAACAACCCTCGCCAGTTAGACTCAAGTTCTTTAAACTTAGGATTGTGAATCACTTCATTCACCTGATCGTTGATGAGAGTGTTAAGATGCGCAATCAGCTCTTGAATTTTTGCTTTGTCTAAACGAGATGAATTAGGATCGATATTCCAAATAAGAGCTGCTAGAGAAGAGATACATCTAGCTGCATCGGAGACGTCTTCTTTAACATCTAAATAACCTTCTGCAATCATAGGTGTTAAAGCTTTTTCTTCGTCATAACTTGTAATCTTAAGAGCCTTAAAAAAGTCATCTAAAGAAACATCGGGAGTATCTAGGATTTCTGCATGAGTGGTAGTCATTTTAATCTTCCTTTTGCTGAGGTTGATTGGAATTTTGATCCTCTTTCTGAGGAATCTGATAGGTGGAAAAACCTTTGAGTTTTTCTCTCAAGGCCTTGATTGATCCTGGGTTAGACGTTAACGTGTTAAGAAGTGTAATGAACTCTTTTTTGTTAGCCATATTGGACTGAATCTCTTCTAATAGTTTTTTAAGAAGTAACAGAGATCTCACTTGAGGAATTTGTTTGGCGACTTCTTCGGGAGAAAAGGAATTTAAACTGTTAAGAGATAATCTCACACGCATACTCTCTTCATTAGAGTTAATTCTATTAGGAACGACCATATCAACAGAGATTCCCATATCCTTCATCACTTCATTGGTATTTTTTCCATCAAGGCTTCGTAATTTTCTCTCTTGTAGATCAAGTGTTCTATCTTTTGAGCTTCCTCCTGAAAAATCTCCCATCACAAAAAGGCGAAGGGGTAAATCAACGACAGCAGGCTCTCCTTGGACTTCTGTTTTGTAAGTGAGTGTAATCCGTGATTTTGGAGCTTCATCTTGTGCAGTCATACATCCTCCTTTGACAAGCTTTTTTAGTTGTTTTTGTTCAACTTCACTTTTGAAATTACCACTGTAACTTAAAAATTAATTTTTCTGAAAGTTTTTTTTTGTAATTATAAAAAAAGCTGGAAAATTGTCAGCTAAAAATGACAGAAGAAAATTTCCTAGTGCGTCAATTGTTTGGCTTTTGCTGCTTCCAAAAACCAGTTTTGAATTTGTTTATCTCGATCTTTATAAGCAGGATCATCATGGTGATAGCGTTTAGGATTGCTCGCAAGCATCTCCCATTTATGCTCTATGGCTTCTTCAATCATCTTTTTGTCGATAGCCCCATTAAAAGCTAAATCAAGTAAAGCTAGCTGAGCGCTTAGAGGGAATTGTCCTAAATGCTTTTCGCACCTGAAATTTAATTCGAATATTTTCTGAAAAATATCTTCTGTTTCTAATTTTTCTATTTTATCAGTAGTTAAAATGAGGTTGTTATAGCCATAGCCAACAGGAATCTCATTTGTGCCCCAAATCCATTTTGGATCAAAATCATAAAAACAATACTGCTCTATTCCACCTGAGCGTTCTTCTCCTGTTTGTATATCTGTTTGAGCTTTAGCTTTTCCATGTAAAAACCTGACCTGAGCTCCTGCAGGGATTTTTATGACAACAACATGTGTTTTTTCTCCATAAGACTTAAGGATGGCAGCTTTTTCTAAAATCTCTTTCAAAGTTTGGTGTTGATTGGCCCATAATGCAGGAGTGACCCATCGATAAGTTTGGTTAGGTGAATCTCCATGATAACGAATGACGACTAAATCTTTTTTAAGAGTGCCATTGAATTCCTTTGGAGGATCTTTAAATTCAGAGGCGCAAGCGGCATAGTCTTTTGAATAATCAAATCTCTTATCAGAATCACTCTTCGATTGCTTGCTTATGAGACTATCTTGAGTGTTAAAATTATTGAAAGTATAAAAACTTGCCCCTCCAAACGGATTATGGTTTTTTGCTTTTCCTAAAGATTTTTGTCTGACTCTTAATTTGATAGATAATCCGATGAGTTGAGTGTAGGCGCTAAATATCGCTTGATTCATCTCTTTCAAAGGTGTTTTTTTTACGCCTTGCAAGACTTTGCGCACACGATCTAAAGCAGACTCTTTGGAATTATGTCTATTAGGAGAATTAGCTTCTTTGATTCTCTTTCTTAAACCTGAATCATTACATTGCTCAAATACCTGTTTTTCTCCAATAGACTGTGTGTCTAAAAATCCGTAGCATACACAAGGGATTTTATAAAGTTGTAGGTAATCATCTGAAGATAACTTAAGAAATTGATCAATATCTTCTGGAAAATGGATGTTTTGGAAATCAGCCTTTTTTTTCAGATCTTGCTGATCGATTTGTTTTTGTAGTTGTTTTTCAAGCTCTTGCACTACAGGATGTGTCCAAAAATTAGTGGTCCATCCGAACCCTATTAAGTGGCCACAACCAATTGTAGGGTAACCGTTTGAATCTATATACAAATATGGAATGGCTCCTTCATAAGGTTGAACATGTGGTTGAAAAGATTTCATGAGTTCCCGAAACCCTGAATTTTCTTGGGCTTTTTTTATACATTTTTTAATTCGCTCTTTTTCTTGTTTAAATGATGATTCATTTGGTTTAATTAAATTTTGGAATTGTTCATTTTGAAAGCTAAGATCTGCTAACTCATCTATTGCCATACTTTTACCTCTTACTTAAGGATGGAGTAGTTTGTTGTTTTTCTTGCAGAGATTTTTGATAGAGACTTTTCCAATCAGAGGGAAATAAATTCTCTTCCATATATTTTACATACCACTCTGTGATCTCAAGTGTGGAAAGGGCATAACGAGAAGTCCCATACTGATTTTGAGTAAATCTAATAGAAAGTGCTTCTGCCATTTTGTCTCTAAAATCAAGAAACGCCTTTTGCAAATTATTAACACTTTCTACAACTTGTGCATGTTCATCACTCCATTTTTTGATCAATTCTTCTTCTAACTTGCGCTCCTCAGGATCTGAAGAAATTGGTGTTTTATTAGGAGAAATGTATTTGAAAAACCAGTTTATCTCAGATTGCAGATTTTCTATCAGCTGATCTGCTTTTTCTAGATTTTCTTCCGCTTTAAGTGTCGAATTTATATCCGCAGACAAAGAATAAAGAAACAATAAGAATAAGTAGAGCATTTTCATGACAACATTCCGGTTCTTAGATAATCAGTGTAATTGCGTTCACTTATTTTTAACTACTGTTTTTCAATAAGGGTTTTATTAGAGTTTTTTACATTGGGTTGGAGTCCAGGTGCATTAGCGTCTTGAGGTTTTAGTAGCAATTTAGTTATATCAATTTGTGTTTCCCTTTTTTCATATGCTTCATAGGCTTCTTTGAGAATATCTTTATGGTAGCCCCAAGACGTTTCTTTTGCTTTTGGAGCATGAACAACTAGGGCTTTTTTTTCCGTATTTGCAAAACCAACTAAACCTTTATCATCAAGTTTCAGTAACTGAGTTTCTTCATGTTTTATAACAAAACTAAGGTATTTAAAGACTGAGCCTACATCTTCTGTAGGTAGGTGGAATTTTTCTATTTGTCGTAGAGAGAGATAAGAGAGAAATTTAGTTTTTGCTTCTTCTACGCTATGAAAGGTCCAGTGGGTAAAGGTAATTTGGCTGCTGCCCTCTGCGCGGACTATTCCTAATCTAAAGCCTTCTATCAGTTTTCTATCTTCTTCCGGAACAATTTTTGCTATCTTTTGAAGAAGCTCGCCTTCACTTTTTGCCTGATGATCCATTTTGGCTATATCTTGAGCAAGTTTCATAGCCTTTTTTCCTTTGATCACAACTTTTCCAAAAGGAATCAATCCTAATATAATACCTCCTGCTGAAACCCAGCGATTTACTTCTTCTCCTGTAATGAAATTTCTACCATTACAAAGTTCTTCTACCGATTTTACAGTTCCAGCAATGGGGACAAAATCTAAGACAAGATCTAGGGTTTCCCTAGCTGCTTTATATTTTAATAACTCTACTTCTGCTGGAAGGATACTAATTGGAAGCGGCATTAGTGGCCCTAGCTTATCTATAACTTTTATAACTTTCGTAAAAGTCGGATCATTTATAATTTCTTCAAGGTCCATACACTCTCCAATAGTCTATTAAAATCGCAAAGTAAATAAAACCACAGCAGCTTCTTCTTCCTCTTCAGGGGAATCTTCCCCTGTAACAGGTGAAGTTTTTGTATGTTGTGCAACTGTCTGGGCAGATTCGGAGTACTTGACTATTCCTCCTTGGCTGCACGTAAATATATTATCACATCCTAAAGCAGGGCTGCCGTCAATATGGATAGGTTGTTGGCCAGGGGCCATGACACTTGTATTAGGAACACAAGGGCTTTGAGTTACAGAACACATTCCGCCTGGAGGAGGGAAAAAACAATTAGTAGTATTTGCCAGCACTTTTCCATCACCTAAGGCTGCAGAAGAAGTCACCTTAATTTTCAGGGGGCTACTACAAAAAGGGCAGGAGAAGCTTGACCCATCACAAACTAAATTTCCCATGCTTCCTCCTTTTTTAAAAACCATTTTAAAAGAGTGGACTAAAATATTTCTACAAATAATTAAATTTTTTATTCAAACAGCACTAGGAAAAAACTCTTTTCCCCCCTATACATAAAAATATGGGCATAGAAATTATTGTAGCTATCGTCGTCTTAGGACTTATCTTTGACTATACCAACGGTTTTCATGACGCTGCCAACGTTGTGTCAACTGTCATTGCAACTAAAGTATTAAAACCTATGACAGCTATTGTGATGGCAGGGGTTTTGAATATGATAGGGGCTACCCAAATTGGGGGAGTGGCTCATACAATTAGTTCAGGGCTTGTGAATGCACACATTGTGACAGAGGTTCTTGTTTTAGCAGCTGTTGTGGGTGCAATTGTATGGAACATAGTCACATGGTACTTTGGGATTCCGGGGAGTTCTTCTTATGCTTTGATTGGAGGGCTTTTAGGGGCTGCCTTTTTTGAAGGAGGACTTAAGATCATTGTCTGGGAGGGGGTGCTTTTCAAAGTGCTTATTCCTATGGTGATTTCACCATTTGTTGGCTTTTCTTTGGCTTTTTTGCTGATGAAAGCTCTTCAGAGTCTTTTTAGGCGCAAAGAGAGGAAAAATGCAAACAGCTTTGGACGTCTACAAATCATCTCTGCCGGATGTGTCGCTTTAGCGCACGGACTGAACGATGCTCAAAAGAGTATGGGTATTATCACCTTGGGTCTTTTTGCAGGCAATTTAATACCAAATCTACATATTCCTCTGTGGGTTGTTTTTTCTTGTGCACTTGTCATGGGTCTTGGAACGGCGTCAGGTGGT